>NZ_JBDLAK010000001.1:0-431586 GCF_039748055.1 Burkholderia sp. RS01 | reverse complement strand
AACCAGACCACACCACGGGGTGGCGCAACCTGGCAAATTCAACCAATTCATATAAAATAAACCGGTATCAACAAACTTGGCACACTATTGAGTTCTCAAACAACAGACACATTCGAATACTTCTCGAAACAATTAGCAATTCAATCCGCTAATTTATTTGTTCCGCATTTCTTCGCTGCGATGTTTATAGCTTATTTCATTCATATTCACTTTGCAAATCCGGGTTATTTTCCCGATATTCACTTCCGTAAAACGAATCCGCCCAGCACCATTAAAAGCTTTTCTTCATTCAGTGCTTTGAACATGAAGAATTGCTTCTCAGTGAAGGGGGTTTGTCACCACTCAGCGGCGGCGACTCAGAAGACATTACACGCTCCCCCGCGGCCGTGCAAATCGGCTGCGGAGGAGCGTGCGATGCAGGGATCGTGGTGCTAGTTACCCGATACCTGCACGGTGGCCAGGTTCTTTTTGCCCCTGCGCAACAGCAGGTATTTGCCGTGCAACAGCTCGGACCGCGGTATCACGGCGTCGGGGTCTGACACCTTGGCGTTATTGACGTACGCGCCGCCTTCGCCAACGACCCTGCGCGCGGCCGACTTGCTCTCCGACAACCCCGACGCCACCAGCAGATCAATGATCCCCAGGCCGGCCCCGTCCACTGCCGCCGACGGCAGCTCGGACGTCGCCGCTGCGAGGGTCTGCTCATCCAGCACCGACAGGTCCCCATGGCCGAAGACCGCGGCCGATGCCGCGATGACCTTCTCAGTCGCTTCGACGCCGTGAACCAGCGAGGTCACCTCGTAGGCAAGCTTGCGCTGGCCCTCGCGTGCAAAGGGACGTTCGGCAACGGACACCGCAAACGCCTCGATCTCGGCGCGGCTGAGGAAGGTGAACACCTTGAGCCGGTCAACAACATCGGCGTCGGCGGTGTTCAGCCAGAACTGGTAGAACGCGTACGGGCTGCACATGGCCGGATCCAGCCAGATGGCATTGCCTTCGCTCTTGCCGAACTTGGTTCCGTCGGCGTTGGTGATGAGCGGCGTGCCAAGCGCGTGCACGGTCTTGCCCTCCACCTTGCGGATGAGTTCCGTGCCGCTTGTCAGATTTCCCCACTGATCGGATCCCCCGGTCTGCAGCAGGCAGCCGTAGTCGCGGTAGAGCTGCAGGTAGTCCATCCCCTGCAGGATCTGGTAGCTGAACTCCGTGTAGCTGATGCCCTCGTCGGAGCTGAGGCGCGACGCCACGGCATCTTTGCGCAGCATAGTGCCCACGCGGAAGTGCTTTCCGATCTCGCGCAGGAAGTCGATGGCGCTCAGCGGCGCCGTCCAGTCAAGGTTATTCACCATGCGGGCCGCGTTGGCGCCATCGAAGCTGAGGAACCGCCGCACCTGTGCCTGCAGGTAGCCCACCCACTCGGAAACTGTGTCCTTCGTGTTAAGGGTGCGTTCCGCCGTCGGCCGCGGGTCACCGATCAGGCCCGTGGAGCCGCCCACGAGGCCAAGGGGCTTGTGGCCCGCCAGCTGAAGGCGCCTCATGAGGAGGAGTTGGACCAGGTTTCCCAGGTGAAGGCTCGGGGCCGTGGGATCGAACCCGCAGTAATACGTGACAGGGTCCCCCGCGAGGAGTTTCTCCAGTTCCACCTCATCGGTGGACACGTGGACAAGTCCGCGCCATTTGAGCTCCTGCCAAACATTGGCGAAGCTGGGGTCGTTCTGCTGGGATTCGAGGTCGTTTAGGTGTGACACGCCTTCTAAGTTAGCAGGATCGGCGGCCCGCGGCGGCCCCGTGTCAGCGCACCGGGCGCCCGTCATCAGGGCCGGCGACGGGTGCCCGGAACTGCTCCGGACAATCTCAGCGTTCGATGCCTGCCGGAATGCCCGCGCCCGCGATCAGCCGGAGCCGCTGCGTCGGCCGGGTCATGGCCACGTACAGATCGCCCACCCGGCCGTGTTCGTGGTTCAGCATGGCGGACGGTTCCAGAACCACGACGCCGTCGAATTCCAGTCCCTTGGCTTCCCGGGGGCTGATCACCACGACGTCCTGCTCGTAGCTGCCGGCACCGGTGCCGATCCGGCGGCCGTAGACCGCGCGCAGCGCGGCGGTGGCCTCGCCAAGAAGCTCGCCGTCGGCAATCACGGCCAGCAAGCCGCCGTCGATCGCGTCCAGTTCGTCCGGAAGGACCTCCACGAGCCGGCTCACCAGGCTGCCCGGCTCCACGCGGTCGATGATGGGCGACCAGCGGCCCTCCCGGACCGCCTTGGGAGCGGACACCACGAGGCCGGCCGCGTTAGCCATGCGGGCAGCTGCCTCGGCGACCTGCGACGGCGTCCGGTAGTTGACAGTGAGTTCCTCAAGCTGCCAGCGGTCGCCGAACAGCGGCGCAAGGGCGCCCTGCCACGAATTTGCGCCAGCCACGGAGCTGGTCTGCGCGATGTCCCCCACGATGGTGAAGGATTTCAGCGGGCAGCGGCGGACCAGGAGGCGCCACTGCATGGGTGACAGTTCCTGCGCTTCGTCGACCACTATGTGGCCGAACGCCCACGTGCGGTCGGTGGTGGCGCGCTCGGCTGCCGTCAGCCGGGCCTCCCGCTCCTGGTTCTGCTCCACGAGTTCCTCGGCAGACATCAGGACATCCACGCCGGCGGTCTCCATGTTGACCAGCGTCTGCCGGGCATTGGCCAGGTCGCGGGCGCGGTCGTGTTCCTGCTGGGCGAGTCCGCGGCCTGCGGCGGCATCGAGTTCGCCGAGGAGCTCTGCAGCCTCGTCGAGCAGCGGAACGTCGGATTCAGTCCACGGCGCGTCCGGGGCGCGCAGCAGCAGCTCGCGTTCCCGTGCGGTGAGCTTGGGCGTGCAGGCTTCCAGGATGGCGGGCTTGCTCAGCAGTTCGCTGACCAGCTTCTCCGGCGTCATGGGCATCCAGCACAGGTTCAACGCGATGCGCACGTCCCTGGCCGTGCGGACGTCCTCGGCGAGGTAGGAGCGGTCGGCATTGTTGCCGATGCTTCCCGCTTCCACGAGCTCCGTCATCTGCTCCGTCAGTTCCCGCAGGAGGATCTTGACGAAAGTCACGCGGGCCTCGTTGTGGGGCTTTCCGGTGGAGCGGGCGCGTTCCCGGGCGCGGCGCACCTGGCGCGGCGTGAGGACAAGCTTGCGCCCGTCAACTTCCAGAATGCGGTTCTCGGCGGGAATGCGCTGCCGGTTGGCCACAGCGTTGGCAATGACATCGGCCATGTCCAGCCGGCCCTTGATGGCAGCAACGTCCGCCTCGGGCTCAGGGACGGCAATGATGCCCGGCATCAGCCTGCCGAGGCTGGCCATCACCACGCCCGTTTCGCCCAGTGACGGGAGGACCCGTTCGATGTATTTCATGAACGACGACGACGGCCCCACCAGCAGGACTCCGGCGGTCTTGAGCCGGTCTCGGTGGGTGTACAGCAGATAGGCGGCACGGTGGAGGGCGACGGCGGTTTTTCCGGTGCCCGGCCCGCCCTGGACCACGAGGGCCCCGGAGATCGAGGAGCGGATAATGCGGTCCTGCTCGGACTGGATGGTGCCGACGATGTCCGACATCCGGCCCGTGCGCTTCGAGTTCAGGGCAGCCAGCAGCGCGCCCTCGCCCTGCAGGGAATCCGAGTCGGCCAGCATGTCGGCGTCGAGGACGTCGTCTTCAATGGCCTTGACGTCACGGCCCTGGAGGATCAGGTGCCGCCGTCGGCGCACGCCCTGTCGGTCGAAGGCCGTGGCTTGGTAGAAGTGGCCGGCCTCCGGCGCGCGCCAGTCCACCATGAGCCGGACCAGGTCCTCGGTGGTCAGTCCGATCCGGCCAATGTACTGTGCCTCACCGGAGTCGAGGTCAAGCCGCCCGAAGACGAGGCGGTCGTCGACGGCGTCCAGCTGTGCCAGGCGGTCCTCGTAAAGGGCCGCAAAGGCGTCGCGTTCGGAAACGTTCTGCATGGTGCCCACGGCACCGGCACGGCGAACCTGCGCCAACTGGGCACGCTTTTCAGCGCGCAATTCATCAAGCCGTGCATACAAACCGGCAACGTAGGCCCGCTCGTGGGCCAAATCGGCGTCGTGCATTTAGACGTTTCCCCTATCGCAAAAGACAGACCGTCCATTCTACAACCATTTTGAAGAACATGGCGGCGGTGGCCGTGGCTGCCGCCGGGCGTGACCGGCGGCAGCGTGGCGGACGCTAGAGGCGGAGCAGGGAGCGCACGCGGTGCCCGGCCAGGGCCGAGCGTCCGCGCAGTTCCCCGAGTTCCATAACCACACCCACCCCGGAGACGTGGACGCCGCAGCGCTCGAACAGCCGGGCCGCAGCGCCGAGGGTGCCGCCCGTGGCGAGGACGTCGTCCAGGATCAGTACGCGGCTGCCCGCTGCCAGGTCCGTGGTGTGCAGCTCGAGCGTGGCCGTGCCGTATTCCAGGGCGTAGTCCTCCGAGAATACGGCGCGGGGCAGCTTGCCGGCCTTCCGCACGGTGATCACGCCTGTTCCCGTGGCATACGCGGCCGCGGCGGCGAGCAGGAAACCGCGGGCTTCGACTCCGGCCACGGCGTCGAACTGCCCCTTGAAAGGTTCCACCAAGGCGTCCACGATGGCCCGCAGCGCCCCGCCGTCGGCGAATACGGGAGTCAGGTCCTTGAACATGATCCCCGGCTTGGGGTAGTCCGACACGGTGGCGCAGAGGCTGCTGATCAGTTCGTCCACGGGGACGGATTTCGGGGCAGGGGTTGGTTCGCGCTGGTTCACCCGTCAAGCCTACGTCGGTTGGCCCGCCAAACTTACTGCGCAGAAACCTATTGCGCGGAACGGACCTTCGCCGCCTTGTAGCGGGACACAGTGGGGTCGCCGGTCAGCCAAAACCGCCACGGGTAGTCGTGCGATCCGCCGTCGCCGGAGACGCCCACCCTGGGGCCGGAGCTGACATCCACGGCGGGAACCGGGGGAAGCTGCAGCCCGAACGGAGCGCTCAACGCGTCGCGTCCGCTGTCCGCCGTTGTCAGGCCGAGGGCGAGGGCGAGCCGGGCCGGGCCGCTGGCCAGGTCCCGGGCAGATTTCGACGTCCTCCGCCGCACCAGCGCAGCCTCCCGGCCGGCCACCACCTCACCGGCGCGCAGCAGGACGGCGGAGGCGTGTCCGGCCGGTCCGCACACGATGTTGGCGCAGTAGTGCATCCCATACGTGAAGTAGACGTAAAGGTGTCCCGCCGGGCCGAACATGGGGGCGTTCCGGCGGGTGGGGCCGCGGAACGTATGGGAACCGGGGTCCGGATGCAGGGAATCGCCCGGACCCATGTAGGCCTCCACCTCGGTGAGCCGCACGGAGACCGGGCCGTCCGGGGTGTGGTGGGTCAGGACTGCGCCCAGCAGCAGCGGGGCGATCTCCCGCGCATCGCCGGACAATACCTCCCGCACACGGTCCTCCGGCACCGGGTCCTCCGGCACCGGGTCCTCCGGGACCGACGGGCTGCTGCGAACGGTCATGCTCCGACTCTACCGAACGCTCCGCGGAGGGGCCTGCGTGCCGGACTGGCCCGGTTTTGAGCCCCCGCGGGCGGAACGGTGCTCCGGGCCGCCGGGGGTTGGCCGCAAACACGGGCCAGTCCGGCAGTGCGGGCGCCGAGCCGGTTCGGCCGCACGGCAGCCCACCCACGCCCATGTCCGATTTCCGCTAGCCCTGCCTCCTGCCGGCTGGCAGGATGGGTTCATGGACTTTTGGCAGCGCTACCGCGCAATCGATGCGCGGGACACCCGTTTCGACGGGCAGTTCTACACGGCGGTGCGGACCACGGGCATCTATTGCAGGCCTTCGTGCCCGGCCAGGACGCCGAAGGCCGAGAATGTCACCTTCTACGAAACGTCGGCCGCAGCCCACGACGCCGGTTACCGCGCCTGCAAGCGCTGCCTGCCCGAAGCTGTGCCGGGAACACCTGCCTGGAACATCCGCTCAGACATCGCCGGCCGCGCCATGCGGCTCATCAACGACGGCGTCATCAACCGCGACGGCGTGGAAGGCCTGGCCGCGCGCCTGGGCTATTCGTCCCGGCAGCTGAACCGGATCCTCAGCCATGAACTCGGCGCCGGTCCCCTCTCCCTCGCCCGGGCCAGTAGGGCGCAGACCGCCCGCACGCTGCTGGTGTCCACGCCCATGAAACTCGCGGACATCGCCTTTGCCGCCGGCTTCAGCAGTGTGCGCCAGTTCAACGAGACCGTGGGCGAGGTGTTCGACATGACGCCGACCGCCCTGCGGGCCACCGCCCGCCACCACCCGACACCGGCGGCCAGCACAGCCCTGACCCTCAATCTTCCCTACCGCGAACCGTTCGATCCGGGCATCTTCAGTTTCCTGGCGGTCCGCGCCATCCCGGGGATCGAAGCCGGAACGCCGGTTTCCTACGCCCGCTCACTGAAGCTGCCGCACGGCGACGCACGCTTTCGGGTGGATTACGACGGCGACGCCCCGGGCCGGCCGCTGGTTCTCACCATCGGCGCGGTGGACCTGCGGGATCTCCCGTCGCTGCTGAGCCGGGTCCGGCGGCTCTTCGACCTTGACGCCGATCCGGTGGCCATCGACGCTGCGCTGGGCGCGGATCCCCGGCTCACGGCGGCGGTCGCCTCCGCTCCCGGGATCCGCATGCCCGGTGCGCTGGACCCGCAGGAGCTCCTGATCCGCGCCATGATCGGCCAGCAGATCACGGTGGCCGCCGCCCGGACGGCACTCACGCAACTCTCCGCGGCCGGCAGCCCCAGCATGACGGCCGGCGACGGGCTCGACCGGCTGTTCCCGACACCGGCACAGATCGCCGAGGCCGGCGGCGAACTGCTGCGCGGACCGAGGCGAAGAATAGAATCACTCGTGGCAACCGCCCAGGCGCTTGCCAGCGGGGACTTGGATCTGGGGTACGGGGATGACCTGCCCGGGCTGCGCGCGAAACTCCTGCCCGTGCCGGGGGTGGGACCCTGGACGGTGGGGTACGTCGCCATGCGCGTGATTGGCGCCCCGGATGTCTTCCTGGCCAACGACGCCGCCGTCCGCAACGGAATCCGAGCCCTTTCCGGCGGGGACGGTGCTGGCGGGGACGGTGCCGGCTCAAACAGCACGGCGCCGACGTCCGATTTCAGTGAGGTCAGCCCGTGGCGGTCCTACGCCACGATGCACCTCTGGCGCGCCGCCGCTGCCGCCCCCAAAACCACTGCCAAGACCGCACAGACAACGAAGGCGATGACATGAAAGCCCAGTTACTCACCATGGCCACACCGGACGGCCCGTTCACCATCATTGCCCGGGACGGCGTGGTTCTTGCGTCGGGCTGGACCGCGGACACCGGCCAACTGACCGGTCAGATCCATCCGGAGCTGCTGCCCGAGACTTACGACACGGTGGACGATCTCGGCCCCATTTCCGCGGCCGTGGAAGCTTTCTACGCGGGCGATCCGGCGCCCGCAATGGGCGTGCCGGTGCTGCAGAAATCAGGGCCGTTCCGTTCCCACGCCTGGGACGTACTGCGCACCGTCGGTCCTGGAGCCCCCGTCACCTACACCGAGTACGCGGAACTTTCAGGCAACGCGAAGGCAGTCCGTGCGGCCGCCAGCGCGTGCGCCCTCAACGCCGCGGCACTGTTCGTGCCGTGCCACCGGGTGGTCCGAACGGACGGCACGCTCGGCGGCTTCCGTTGGGGGCTCCGGGTCAAGGAAAGCCTCCTGGCCCGCGAACGGGAATCGCTCACGGCGCATGCCCGCCCGACGGACTCACTCCCGGCGGAACGTCAAATAGCACAGGTGCGCTAGGCCAGGGCCAGCACAGGTGCGCTAGGCGAAGACGCCGGCCGGGCCCTACTGGGACGCCGGAACTCCCGACGGCCACGGCAGCAGCTTCGGCAGGTCCACGCCGTCGGCCGCCGCCGAGGCGCGCAGGCTGCCGAGTGACGGTTCGCGGCCTGCGAGCCAGGCCGCGATGTCGGTGACCATTCCGCTGATGACCGTGGAATGGCCGCCGGTACCGATGGCGACCGGCGGCAGGCCGAGGGGCTGGAGCACGAACTTCTGTCCTTCCGGCACACGGGCCGACAGGAAATCGAAGAGGTGTTCGCAGAACTGCCTGCTCCAGGTTTCCGGCCCGCGCCCGGCGCCGAGGTCTGACGCATGGATCACGAGTTCGCGCCACAGGGCCTGGCCGCCGTCGAGCACCACTCCCCCGCGGTAGGAAATGGGGACCTGCCAGCCGCCCGGTTCCAGCGAGTCGAACGCCCGAAGGGCCCGTTCGAGCGCTGCGGCGAGGTCGCGGCGGTGTTCGTCGATGCCATGGCCGGCAGCTGCTTCGATGGCACTCGTGCGGCCGTCGTAGCCGCCGTCGTAAAGCTCCACCGTTTCACCGCGGGATGCGAATTCAAGCTGCCGGGCCATGGCATTCGAGATGCCGGTGGTGTGCGCCAGCACATGTCCGCGCGTCCAGCCGGGGAGAAGTGAGGGCGCCGGGACGTCTTCCTCGGTGAGCTTTGCGGCGAGGGAGGCAACGACGTCGGCCGCGTGGTGAAGTTCGGCGAGAACCGTGTCAGGTGTGATTGCGGTCATACGGCAATCGTAGCGGACAGTTAATCGGCCTTAACGCAGGTCCCGCGGCCGGCCGGGGCCGTAGAAATGCCTGATGTGCCGGCGGTCGTGCCGGGCCTGCGGGGAGCTTTCGGCGGTAGACCCCAACGCTCTCTCAGTTGTTGCATGAATATCGGCCACGCTCTCTCACTTTCTTGCGGAAAGTGAGTGAGCGCTGGCGAGAAAGCTGCAACAACTGAGAGAGCGTGTGGCTGTCAGCCTGCGTACCCGCGGACGCCGGCTAGCTCGCTTTCCAGCGCGGCAAGCTGGCGTTCGACGGCGGCCGGCGCCGTCCCGCCCTGCGAGTTCCGGCTGTTGAGCGAGCCTTCCGTGCTCAGGACAGTGCGGACCTCGGGCGTGAGGTGCTCGGAGATGGCCGCGTACTCGGCATCTGTCAGGTCCCACAGCTCGACGTCGCGGCTTTCGGCCTGCTTCACGGCGGCACCCGAGAGCTCATGCGCCTCACGGAACGGAACACCCTGGCGGACCAGCCATTCGGCGATGTCCGTGGCCAGCGCGAAGCCCTGCGGAGCCAGCGATTCCATTCGTTCGGTGTTGAACGTCAGCGTCGCAATCATGCCGGAGACTGCCGGGAGCAGGACCTCCAGGGTGTCGGCGGCGTCGAACACCGGCTCCTTGTCCTCCTGCAGGTCGCGGTTGTACGCGAGCGGCAGTCCCTTGAGCGTGGCCAGCAGCCCGGTCAGGTTGCCGATCAGGCGCCCTGCCTTGCCGCGCGCCAGCTCCGCCACGTCCGGGTTCTTCTTCTGCGGCATGATCGAGGAACCGGTGGAGTAGGAATCGTGCAGTGTCACGAAGGAGAACTCCTTGGTGGCCCACAGGATGACCTCCTCCGACACGCGGGACAGGTCCACGCCGATCATGGCGGTGACCCAGGCGAACTCGGCGAAGACGTCGCGGGAGGCGGTGCCGTCGATCGAGTTGTGCGTTGCCGAGAAGAAGCCCAGGTCGGCAGCCACGGCCTCCGGGTCAAGGCCCAGCGAGGAGCCGGCGAGGGCACCCGAACCGTAGGGCGAAACCCCGGCGCGCTTGTCCCAGTCGGCCAGCCGCTGCACATCGCGCAGCAGCGCCCAGGCGTGGGCCAGCAGGTGGTGGCTGAGCAGGACCGGCTGGGCGTGCTGCAGGTGGGTGCGGCCGGGCATGGCCACTCCCTGGTGGGCCTTCGCCTGGTCCACCAGCGCGTCGATGGTGGCCAGGACGCCGCGGGCGATGATCCGGGCGTGGTCGCGCAGGAACATGCGGCCGAGGGTGGCCACCTGGTCGTTGCGGGATCTCCCGGCGCGGAGCTTGCCGCCGAGCTGGGTGCCGGCCCGCTCGATCAGGCCGCGTTCCAGCGAACCGTGCACGTCCTCGTCGGACTCCGCCGGCAGGTAGGCGCCGGAGGCGACGTCGTCGTCCAGCCGGCTCAGGGCGTCGAGCATGCCTTCGAGCTCGGCGTCGTCCAGCAGCCCGGCCTTGTGCAGCACGCGGGCGTGCGCCTTGGACCCGGCGATGTCGTAGCGGGCCAGCCGCCAGTCAAAGTGCGTGGACTTGCTCAGGGCGGCGAGGGCGTCCGCGGGGCCGCCGGCGAACCGGCCGCCCCACAGTGCGCCTGTATTGGTCGCTTCGGACTTCTGGGTTTCGACAGGCTCAGCCATAGGGATTACTGTCCTGCAACGCGGATGTCGCGGCCGGAGGCAACCTTGGCGGACATGCCCCACAGCTCGATGAAGCCGCGGGCCATGGACTGGTCGAAGGTGTCGCCGGTGTCGTACGTGGCGAGGTCGAAGTCGTACAGCGACGTCTCCGAACGGCGTCCGTTGACGATAGCCTGGCCGCCGTGCAGCACCATGCGGATGTCGCCGGAGACATACTTCTGGGTGTCTTCGATGAAAGCGTCCAGTGAGCGCTTCAGCGGGGAGAACCACTGGCCGTCGTAGACCAGCTCGGCCCAGCGCTGGCCGACAGTGGCCTTGAAGCGGGCCTGCTCGCGCTCGATGGTGATGTCCTCGAGGTGCTTGTGGGCCGTGATCAGGGCCATGGCGCCGGGAGCCTCGTAGATTTCGCGGGACTTGATGCCGACGAGGCGGTCCTCGACGACGTCAATCCGGCCCACGCCCTGGGCACCGGCGCGGCGGTTCAGCTCCTTGATGGCCTGCAGCGGGGTGACCTTGACGCCGTCGATCGCCACCGGCACGCCGGCTTCGAAGGAGATGGTGACCTCATCCGGTGCCGGCGGGAATTCCGGGGCGGCGGTGTAGTCGTAGATGTCCTTGGTGGGGGCGTTCCAGATGTCCTCGAGGTAACCGGTTTCGACGGCGCGGCCCCAGACGTTCTGGTCGATCGAGTACGGGTTCTTCTTGGTGGTCTCGATCGGCAGTCCCTTTTCCTCGGCGAAGGCGATGGCCTTGTCGCGCGTCAGGGCGAGGTCGCGGACCGGGGCGATGCACTTCAGGTCCGGGCCGAGGGTCTGGATGCCCACTTCGAAGCGGACCTGGTCGTTGCCTTTACCGGTGCAGCCGTGGGCCACGGTGGTGGCGCCGAATTCGCGGGCGGCCTTGACCAGGTGCTTGACGATCACCGGGCGGGAGATCGCGGACACCAGCGGGTAGTGGCCCTGGTAGAGCGCGTTGGCCTTCAGCGTGGGCACACAGTATTCGTTGGCGAACTCGTCGCTGGCGTCGGCCACGTAGGCTTCGACGGCGCCGCAGCCCAGCGCGCGCTGGCGGATGGTCTCCAGTGATTCGCCGCCCTGCCCGACGTCGACCGCCACGGCGATGACCTCGGCGCCGGTGGCTTCACCGATCCAGCCGATGGCTACGGAAGTATCGAGGCCACCGGAGTAGGCCAGAACAATACGCTCAGTCACTTGAAATGCTCCTTAGTTGTTTTGATGATCATGCTTGTCTGAATAAATTCGCCTGAAAAAGCCGCCCGGTGAAAGCCTTTCACACCGACGCACGCGGCCGGCAACTGGCCGGCTACTGGCCGGCGCCGGCTTCCTCGGCGAGCCGCAGGAACCGGGCCGCGAGCTCAGGTCCACCCAAGGGATCCCGGGCAACCAGCAGCACAGTGTCGTCCCCCGCTATGGTGCCCAGGATGGACGGCATGACGGAATGGTCGATCGCGAGGGCGAGGAAGTTCGCCGCCCCGGGAGGCGTCCGCAGCACGGCGATGTTCCCCGATGCCTCGGCAGTCACCAGGAGTTCCCCGCACAGCCGGGCCAGCCGCGCGTCGAGGATTTCCTGGCTGACCCCGCTCTTGGCAGCGCGCTCCCCGCCCTCACCGGGGACGGCGTAAACCAGGACCCCCTCCTTGCCGCGCACGCGGACCGCGCCGAGTTCAACGAGGTCCCGCGACAGCGTGGCCTGGGTGACCTGCACGCCGTCGTCGGCCAGCAGAGCGGCGAGCTCCGCCTGGGAGCGCACCGATTCGCCCGTCAAGATGGCGGTGATCCGCGCCTGGCGGGCTGTCTTGGTGGCCGGGCTCGCGCCCGGCGACGGGGGCTGGACGGACAACTAGGCCTGCCCTGCCCCCGGCGCCAGCCCGTCAACCGGCGCCAGCCCGTCAACCGGCGCCAGCCCGTCAACGACTGCCAGCCCGGAGCGGTGCATGAGCCAGGCCATGAGCGCCTTCTGCGCGTGCAGGCGGTTTTCGGCCTCGTCCCACACGATGGACTGCGGGCCGTCGATGACGCCCGCCGAGATCTCGTAGCCCCGGTACGCGGGCAGGCAGTGAAGCACGACGGCGTCTTCCGCCGCCTGTGCCATGGCGGCCTCGTCGACGGCGTACTCACGGAACAGCTGCAGCCGGGCTTCCTTCTCCGCTTCCTGGCCCATGGATACCCAGGTGTCGGTGGCCACGACGTCGGCGCCCTTGAGTGCTTCCGCGGCGTCCGAGGTGATCAGGACCGAGCCGCCGGTGTCGGCGGCGCGCTCCTGGGCGGCGGCCACGATGCCGGCGGCGGGCAGGTAGCCTTCGGGGCCGGCGATCCGGACGTGCATTCCGGCGGTGACACCGGCCAGCAGGTAGGAGTTGGCCATGTTGTTGGCGGCATCCCCGAGGTAGGCCATGGTGAGCCCCTTGAGTTCGCCCTTGTGCTCCTTGACGGCCAGGAGGTCCGCCAGCAGCTGGCAGGGGTGGTAGTCATCGCACAGGGCGTTGATCACGGGAACCCGGGAGTTTTCCGCCATCGCAACGAGCCCGGAGTGTGCGCCCGTCCGCCACACGATGGTGGAGACCATGCGCTCCAGCACCCTTGCAGTGTCCTCGACGGATTCCTTGTGGCCGATCTGCGCTTCGCCGGGGTTGATGATCAGGGCGTTTCCGCCCATGTCCGCCACCCCGGTGGCGAAGGAAACCCGGGTCCGGGTGGAGGTCTTGTCGAAGATCACGGCCACGGTCTTGCGGCCGCTGCCGTCCGCGGCAAAGGGCTGGACACTGTACGGCGCCGCTTTCATGCGGACGGCCAGTTCGAGGACTTCGGCCTGCTCGGCAGGGCTGAGGTCGGTGTCCTTGAGGAAGTGGCGGGTCATGGGTTTGGGAGTCACTGCTGCAGTCACTGTGCTTCCTTTGCGGTTTGCAGGATGGCCGGAAGGGCGGCCAGAAAACGGTCTGCCTGGTCTTCCGTGAGGATGAGCGGCGGGGCCAGGCGGATGGTGCGCGGCCCGGGGCTGTTGATGATGAAGCCGGCGTCGAGCGCGGCCGTGACGGCGGCGGGGGCAACGTCGGCGTCGAGGTCGAAGCCGATCAGGAGTCCCTCGCCGCGGACTTCCGTGACGCCGTCGACGCCGGCCAGGGCAGCGCGGAGGTGCTCGCCGACCGCCCGGACGTTGTCCAGCACGTGCTGGCTTTCGACGGCGTGCAGGGTGGCCAGGGCCGCGGCCGTGGCCACGGGGTTGCCGCCGAAGGTGGTGCCGTGCTGTCCGGCGGTCAGCAGGGACGAGGTCTTCTCGCCGAACGTGATCAGGGCTCCGATGGGGAAACCGCCGCCAAGGCCCTTGGCCAGGGTGACGGCATCGGGGACGATCCCGGCGTCGTCGCTGGCCAGCCATTTTCCGGTCCGGCCGATGCCCGTCTGCACTTCATCCAGGATCAGCAGGGCACCGGCCTGGGATGTGAGCTCGCGGGCCGCCTGCAGGTAGCCGGCCGGGAGGGGCCGGACGCCGGCTTCCCCCTGGATGGGTTCGAGGAAGACCGCTGCGACGGTATCGTCCACGGCGTTGCGGAGGGCTTCAACGTCGCCGAACGGAATGTGGACCACGCCGCCGGGCAGCGGTTCGAAGGGCGCCCGGTACGCTTCCTTCGCCGTGAGGGCCAGCGCCCCCATGGTCCGGCCGTGGAAGGCGCCCTCGAGCGCGATGATCCGGGTCCTGGGTTTGCCGTCGGGACCGGCGGAATTCCGGCGGGCAAGTTTGAAGGCGGCCTCATTGGCCTCGGTGCCGGAGTTCGTGAAGAAGACCTTCGAGCCTGACGGCGCCTTGCTCAAGGCCAGGAGCTTCTCGGCCAGGGCGATCTGCGTGGGGCTGGTGAAAAAATTGGAAACGTGCCCCAGCGTGGCCAGCTGGCTGGCGATCACGGACGTCACGAACGGGTGGGCGTGGCCCAGGGCGTTCACGGCGATGCCGCCGAGCAGGTCCAGGTATTCCTTGCCGTCGGCGTCCCAGACCAGGCAGCCGGCTCCGCGGACCAGGACGCGCTGCGGCGTGCCGAACACGCCCATGAGCGAGGACGAATAGCGGGCCAGCCATTCCGCGCCGGCATGGCCGCGTGTTTCCACCAGCTCGGCCACCGGGGATTGCTCAGCGACTGCGGATTGTTCAAAGTTGCTCATGCGTTCGTCTCCTCGTCCGGGACCACTTGGGTGCCGATTCCCGCCGTCGTAAATGTTTCAAGCAGCATGGAGTGGGCGAGGCGCCCGTCCACGATGTGCGCGCGCTCCACCCCGCCGTCGACCGCCTTCAGGCAGGCCTCCATCTTGGGGATCATGCCGGATTCGAGCGACGGCAGCAGGTCCCGGAGCTCGGAGGCCGTCAGCGACGAAATCAGCGAGGAACGGTCCGGCCAGTCCGCGAACAGGCCTTCGACGTCGGTCAGGATCACCAGTTTCGAGGCGCCGAGTGCCTCGGCCAGCGCGGCGGCGGCTGTGTCCGCGTTGACGTTGAGGACCTGCCCGGTGGTCTGGACGCGCTGGGACCCGCCGTCGGCCCCGCCGTCGTCGAAAATCTCCGGGGCCACGGTGGAGATCACCGGAATCCGGCCGGCGGCCAGGATGTCGACGATTCCCTCCGGGTTCACGCCCACGACCTCGCCCACCAGGCCAAGGTCCACCTCTTCGCCGTCGACGACCGTTCCGGTGCGGACCGCGCGCAGCAGGCCGCCGTCCTCGCCCGACATGCCGACGGCGTACGGACCGTGGGAGTTGATCAGGCCCACGAGTTCGCGGCCCACCTGGCCGGTGAGGACCATGCGCACCACATCCATCGCCTCGGGGGTGGTGACACGCAGGCCGCCCTTGAACTCGGATTCGATGCCCAGCCGGCTCAGCATGGCGTTGATCTGCGGGCCGCCGCCGTGGACCACCACGGGGTGGATCCCCACGTGGTGCAGGAACACGACATCCTCGGCGAAGGCACGGCGGAGTTCATCGTTGACCATGGCGTTGCCGCCGTACTTGATCACCATGGTGGTTCCGGCGAAGCGCTGGATCCACGGCAGGGCCTCGATCAGCGTGCCGGCCTTGTCCTGGGCATCACTCATGGACGTGGTCTCGCGGGTCTGGGTGTTCATGCGGGCTGTTCTCCAGGGATGGCTGGTGGATCTAGCTTGAGTAGGCGCTGTTCTCGTGGACGTACTCGTGCGTGAGGTCGTTGGTCCAGACGGTGGCTTCCGCGCCGCCGGCCTGGAGGTCGATCTCCACCAGCACTTCCCTCGGCTCCAGGTCCACGAGTTTCCGGTCCTGGCCGATGCTGCCGTTCTGGCAGATCTGGATGCCGTTCATGGAGACGTTCAGCTCGTCGGGTTCGAAGACGGCGTCCGTGGTTCCGACCGCGGACAGGACACGTCCCCAGTTCGGGTCCTTGCCGAAGATGGCGGCCTTGAAGAGGTTGGACCGGGCCACGGCGCGGCTGACAATTTCGGCGTCCCGTTCGCTGGCCGCGTTGAACGTGCGGATGGCGATGTCGTGGCTTGCGCCTTCGGCGTCGCCGATCAGCTTGCGGGCCAGCTCGGCGCACACGCCGGTGAGGCCCTCGCCGAATGCCTCGGCGGACGGCACGGCACCGGAGGCACCGGAGGCCATCAGGACCACGGTGTCGTTGGTGGACATGCAGCCGTCCGAGTCCGCCCGGTCGAAGGTGACGCGCGTGGCGTCGCGGAGGACGACGTCGAGCATTTCCGGCTGGACGTCGGCGTCGGTGGTGAGGACCACCAGCATGGTGGCAAGGCCGGGCGCGAGCATGCCGGCGCCCTTGGCGATGCCGCCGATGGTGAATTCATTGCCTTCGGCGTCCACGCCGGTGAAGACTGCCTGCTTCGGCACCGTGTCCGTGGTCATGATGGCCGTCGCGGCGTCCGTTCCGCCGTCCGCGCTGAGCGCGGCAGCGGCGGCGTCGATCCCCGGGACGATCTTGTCCATGGGCAGCTGCTCGCCGATCAGTCCGGTGGAACAGACGAAGACGTCCGTGGCTGAAATGCCGAGGACCTCGGCGGTTTTCTCTGCCGTGGTGTGGGTGTTCTGGAAGCCCTGCGGTCCGGTGCAGGCGTTGGCTCCGCCGGAGTTCAGGATGACGGCGTCCACGCGGCCGTCCGAGACCACCTGGCGGGACCAGTGGACGGGGGCGGCGGCCACGCGGTTGGACGTGAAGACGGCTGCGGCCGCCTGCGACGGGCCGTCGTTGACCACGAGTGCGAGGTCCGGGTTTCCGGAGGCTTTGAGGCCGGCCTTGACGCCCGCGGCGCGGAATCCCTTGGGGGCGGTAACGGTCACGGGGCAACTCCCTGCAGGTTGAGGCCGGCGGTCTCCGCCAGGCCGAGGGCAATGTTCATGGACTGCACGGCGCCGCCGGCGGTCCCTTTCGTGAGGTTGTCGATGGCGCACGTGACGATGACGCGGCCAGCGTGTTCGTCGAAGGCCAGCTGCATGGCAGCGTGGTTGGACCCCTGGACCGACTTCGTGGAGGGCCACTGGCCTTCCGGAAGCAGGTGCACGAACGGTTCGTCGTCGTAGGCCTCGGCCCAGGCGCTGCGCAGTTGTTCGGCCGTCACTCCGGGCTTGACCCGGGCCGTGGCGGTGGTGAGGATGCCGCGGCTCATGGGGGCGAGCGTGGGCGTGAAGGACACCGTCACGGGCTCCCCCGCTGCGTTGCCGAGCCCCTGCTCGATTTCGGGCGTATGCCGGTGGCCGCCGCCCACGCCGTACGGGCTCATTGAGCCCATGACCTCGGCGCCGATCAGGTTCACCTTGGCGGCCTTCCCGGCCCCCGACGTGCCCGAGGCGGCGACGATGACGACGTCCTCGACCTGGAGCAGCCCGGCGGCGAACCCGGGGGTGAGCGCCAGCAGCGCCGACGTCGGATAGCAGCCGGGCACGGCGATCCGGGTGGCGCCTTTGAGTTTCTCGCGCTGGCCGGGGAGCTCCGGCAGACCGTAGGGCCAGGTGCCGGCGTGCGCGGAGCCGTAGAACTTCTCCCACGCTGCGGCGTCTTCCAGCCGGTGGTCCGCTCCGGCGTCGATCACCACGGTGCCTTCGGGCAGCTGCGCTGCTATCTCCGCCGAGGCGCCATGCGGCAGCGCCAGGAACACGACGTCGTGCCCGGACAGGTTGTCCAGGGTGGTGTCTTCAAGAATCCTGCTGGCCAGGCCATGGAGATGGGGCTGCAGTTCGCCTAGTCTGGAACCGGCGTTGCTGTGCGCGGTGATGGCACCGATGGTGACGTCGGGATGACCGGCCAGGAGGCGGAGCACTTCGCCGCCGGCGTAGCCGCTAGCGCCGGAAACGGCAACAGAAATAGTCATGGGAACGACTATACAGCAAGACTATGCATAGGTTCCGATATTTATGCACTGCGTTGGTGCGCCCGGAATCGTCCCGCGCTCCGGGTTTCCCGAAACATTGGACTACTACGCCCGGCGTATGCTTGAGAGAGGGTAATCCAGACCGCTGCGGGCCGAATGTCGGCTGCAGCGTTGCCCGTAACAGTTACGAGGCATGCAGTTCATGACCCCCTCCCTCACTTCAGAACGCCCGCAGTCCCGGGTCCGGCAATCCAATGCGGTTGTCTTGAGCTACTCAGAACTCCTCAAGACCGTTAAGGCCGAGGGCCTCCTCGAGCGACGCGTCGGTTTCTACATCACGGTCTTCTCCGTCCTGGTGCTCCTGATGACGGCCACCTGGTTCGGTTTCGCGCTCATCGGTGACAGCTGGTTTCAGCTCCTCATCGCCGCCGCCCTGGGCATCCTGTGCACCCAGCTGAGCTTCCTGGCCCACGAGGCCGGGCACCGCCAGATCTTCGCCTCCCGGCGTGCCAACGATTGGGCGGCCAGGCTGCTCGCCACTTCCGTGGCCGGCATGAGCTATTCCTGGTGGGAGCAGAAGCATGGCGCCCACCACAACCACCCGAACGTCATTTCCAAGGACCCCGACATCGCCCCCGGACCGATCGCTTTCCACACCGAAGCGGTTGAAGCCCGGCAGGGACGGTTCTCCTTCCTGACGCGCAAGCAGGGCTGGTTCTTCTTCCCGCTGCTGTTCCTGGTCGGCCTCGGCCTGCAGATCGATTCGGTCAAGTTCATCTTCCGCCGCGCCCAGGTCACGCACCGCTGGGTTGAATTGCCCATCCTCCTGGCCAGGCTCAGCGTCCTGCCGGTCCTCACCTTCACCTTCCTGCCGTGGGGCATGGCCCTGGCGTTCATCGGCGTCCAGCTCGCCGTCTTCGGTTTCTACATGGGCGCTTCTTTCGCCCCGAACCACAAGGGCATGCCCGTTCTGCCCGCGGACAGCCGCGTGGACTTCTTCAGCCGCCAGGTCCTGACGTCCCGGAACATCTCCGGCGGCCGCTTCATGGACATTCTGCTTGGCGGCCTCAACCGCCAGGCCGAGCACCACCTCTTCCCCGACATGGCCCGCCCGCAGCTGGATAAGGCCGCCGTGATCGTCCGGGAGTTCTGCGCCAAGCACCAGGTCCCGTACACGGAGACCACGCTGCTGCAGTCCTACGGCATCATCGTCCGCTACCTTAATGACGTAGGGCTCTCCGCCGGTCGCCACTTCGAATGCCCCATGGCCACCGTCACCCGGCGCTACTGACCGACACGGCAGGACCTGCGGCGCGCCGTTGCACGCCGACCAGCAGGCGGTCCGACTTCACCCTTCAGCACCCCGGTCCCTAGGATGAAGTGAGGATCAGGTGCCGGAGGTCCGGCGCCGGAAAAGGAGACATTCAATGACACACGCCATCGTTGCCCCACAGCCGGGCGGGCCGGAAGTCCTGGATCTCACGGAAGTGGAACGCCCCGTTCCTGGCCCCGGCCAGGTCCTGCTCAAGGTTGCGGCAACCGGCGTCAACTTCATTGACACGTACCAGCGGAACGGCACGTATAACGTGCCGTTCCCGTTCGTTCCCGGCTCCGAGGCCTCGGGAACGGTCGAGGAAATCGGCGAGGGCGTCACCGCCGTTGCCGTCGGGGACAGGGTGGCCACGGCCGAAGGCTCCAGGTGCTACGCGCGCTACACCGTCCTGGATGCCAGCAAGGCCCTCCCGGTCCCGGACGGAGTGGACGACCTCACCGCCGCGGCGCTGCCGCTGCAGGGCATGACCGCGCATTACCTCATCAACTCCTCCTTCCGGGTGGAACCCGGCCACACCGTCCTGACGCATGCCGGAGCCGGCGGCGTCGGCCTCCTCCTGATCCAGTTGCTCAAAGCCAAGGGGGCGCGGGTCATCACCACCGTTTCTACCGACGAGAAGGAAGCGCTCGCCTTGGAGGCCGGCGCCGACCATGTGCTCCGCTACCACGGCTTCCCGCACCAGGTCAGGGAGCTGACGGACGGGACCGGCGTGCACGTGGTGTACGACGGCGTGGGAAGGGACACCTTCGACGGGTCACTGTCCTGCCTGCGCACCAGGGGTTCCCTGGTCCTGTTTGGTGCCGCCTCCGGTCCGGTGCCGCCGTTTGATCCGCAGCGGCTCAACGCGGGCGGATCGCTGACCCTGACCCGGCCCTCGCTCGCGCATTTCCTGCTCAACGAGCAGGAGCGGCGCTGGCGCGCCAGCGAGGTCTTCGCGGCCGCAGCCAGCGGAGACCTGAAGGTCCGCATCGGTGCCACGTATCCGCTGGCCGAGGCCCGGCGCGCCCATGAGGACCTCGAGGGCCGCCGCACCACCGGCAAGGTCCTGCTGGTTCCCTAAGCGGCTACTCGCCGCCGGCAACATGAACACCAGGCAAACCGCGACACCTTCCGTTCATGTTGCCGGGAAAGAATCACCCTGTGAATGACCAGCTACCGCAGACCACCGGCACCACTCCCACTGATGAGGCGCCGGCCGCCGTCGTGCACGCCCCGCAGCTGCCCGGTGGCGCCGCGGCGCCGCCGGAGCGCACGCTGCTGGACATCCTGACCGATTCCGCCAGCCGTTTTCCCGACGCATCGGCGCTGGACGACGGCCACCAGTCCCTGAGCTATTCGCAGCTCATGGCAGAGGTTCGGGCCGCCGGCCGCCGGCTGCATCTGGCCGGCCTCGGCGCGGGCGACAGGATCGGCGTCAGGATCCCCTCCGGCACGAATGAGCTCTACATCTCCATCCTGGCCGTCATGCTGGTCGGCGCGGCCTATGTCCCGGTCGACGCCGACGATCCCGACGAGCGCGCCAAGCTGGTGTTTGGTGAGGCTGGCGTGTCGGGGATCCTGCGGGCCCACGGGGACATCGTCACCGACAAGAATCGTCCCCGGCCGTACCCCGGGCCGCGCACCGCACGGCCCGACGACGACGCCTGGGTCATCTTCACGTCCGGTTCCACGGGGACGCCCAAGGGAGTGGCCGTCCCGCACCGTTCCGCGGCGGCCTTCGTGGACGCCGAAGCCAGGATCTTCCTGCAGGATGAACCCGTGGGGCCGCAGGACCGTGTGCTCGCCGGCCTGTCCGTGGCCTTCGACGCGTCGTGCGAAGAGATGTGGCTGGCCTGGCGCCATGGCGCGTGCCTCGTGCCGGCTCCCCGCGCGCTGGTCCGCACGGGGATGGACCTGGGGCCGTGGCTCATCAGCCACGGCATCACCGTTGTCTCAACGGTGCCCACCCTCGCGGCCCTGTGGCCGGCCGAGTCCCTCGAAAGTGTCCGGCTGCTGATTTTCGGCGGCGAAGCGTGCCCGCCGGAACTCGCCGAACGCCTCGCCGTGGAGGGCCGCGAGGTCTGGAACACCTACGGCCCCACCGAGGCGACCGTCGTTGCCTGCGCCGCGCCCCTGGGCGGCAGCGGTCCGGTCAGGATCGGCCTGCCCCTCGACGGCTGGGACCTCGCCGTGGTTGATGCCAGCGGCGTTCCCGTAGCCGAAGGGGAAATCGGCGAACTCATCATCGGCGGCGTCGGCCTGGCCCGCTACCTCGACCCTCTCAAGGACGCGGAGAAGTACGCCCCCATGCCCTCGCTGGGCTGGCGCCGCGCCTACCGCTCCGGCGACCTCGTCCGCTACGAACAGGCCGGCCTGATTTTCATGGGACGTGCCGACGAACAGGTCAAGCTCGGCGGCCGCCGGATCGAACTCGGCGAGATCGACGCCGCCCTGCAGTCCCTACGGGGCGTGGCAGGTGCAGCCGCCGCGGTCCGCACCACCGCCGCCGGCAACCAGGTCCTCGTGGGATACCTGGCACCGGCAGGGGACGCCGCACTGGACCTGGTGGCATCCAGGGAGCAGCTCCTCGCCACGCTGCCCGCACCTCTCATCCCGATGCTGACCGTCGTCGAAAGCCTGCCCACGAAAACCAGCGGAAAAGTGGACCGGCATGCACTCCCGTGGCCTCTCCAAGGGGTCGGAGCGGCGGACGCCGCGGCCGCGCCGCTGAACCTGCCGGACGACGCCCAATGGATTGTTGACCAGTGGCGGGCAGTCCTTGGCAGCGCCGTGGCAAGCCTCGACGCAGACTTCTTCGCCCACGGCGGCGGCTCGCTGGCGGCAGCCCAGCTCGTCTCGGCCCTCCGTGTCCGCTATCCCACCATCACGGTGGCGGACATCTACGCCACCCCGCGCGTCGGCGCCCTGATCGACGCCGCCCGGCAGTCCCTGCCCGAAGGCGCCGCCGCGGGGCCCGCACCGGACCGGCCGGTGCGGCCCACGGCCCTAAAGTCCCAGGTCTTCCAGACCCTCATGGGCATCCCGCTGCACATCCTCGTAGGCATGCGCTGGCTCACCTACCTCATGGCCGCCAACAACCTGCTCGCCGCGTTCGCGGGCTTTGCCGCCGCTCCCACGTTGTCCTGGTGGTGGGTTGCGGTGTCCTGGCTCGTCTTCGTGAGCCCGCCCGGCCGGATGGCCATCTCGGTGGCAGCGGCGCGGGTGTTGCTCCGTGGCGTCGTGCCCGGGATGTATCCCCGTTCCGGCAGGGTGCATCTGCGGCTCTGGCTCGCCGAGCAGATCCAGGACCTCGCAAGCGCCATCAGCCTGGCCAGCGCTCCGTGGGTTCCTCACTACGCAAGGGCGTTGGGAGCCAAGATCGGCAACAACGTCCACCTGCACTCGCTGCCTCCCGTCACCGGATTCCTCGCCCTGGGCAGCGGCAGCAACATCGAACCCGAGGTGGACCTGTCCGGGTGGTGGATCGACGGCGACATCGTGCATATCGGCCGGGTGCACGTCGGAGCCGGCGCCACGGTCGGCGCCCGCAGCACGCTGATGCCGGGGGCGAGCATCGGCGCCGGCGCCCAGGTGGAGCCGGGCTCGGCGGTCCTGGGCAAGGTCAAGGCCGGGCAGGTCGTGGCCGGCTCCCCCGCCGAACGCCGCGGCAAGGCCAAACAGGACTGGCCGGATGTCCAGCCGGTCGGCTCGCTCATCGGCCGGCTCTGGTTCGCAGCCTTCGCCGCCGCCTCCGCAGTCCTTGCCATGATTCCCTACGCCTCAGCGGTGTCGGCCGCACTGGTGGTTTTCCTGTTTATCAGGGGAAGCGAATCCCTGGTGGGTGCGTGGCCGCAGCTGCTGGCGTCGCTGCCGCTGGCTTCCCTCACCTGGTTCCTGGTCAATGCCCTGCTGATTCTGGGCACCACGCGCCTGCTGGGCACGGGCCTCCAGGAAGGCTACTACCGCGTCCGGAGCCGCATCGGCTGGCAGGTATGGGCCACCGAACGCGTCCTGGACCTGGCCCGCGACCTGCTGTTTCCGATCTACGCCAGCCTTTTCACTCCGGTCTGGCTGAGGCTGCTGGGAGCCAAGATCGGCAAGAATGTGGAGGCCTCCACCGTCCTCCTGCTGCCGAAGATGACCACGGTGGGCGAGGGCGCCTTCCTGGCCGATGACACGATGGTGGCCTCCTACGAACTGGGCGGCGGCTGGATGCGGATCGCTCCTGCCAAGATCGGAAAGCGTTCCTTCCTGGGCAACTCGGGGATGACCGCGGCGGGACGCAACGTTCCGAAGTATTCTTTGGTTGCCGTCCTGTCCGCCACGCCCAGCAAGGCGAAGTCCGGCACCTCGTGGCTGGGCAGCCCGCCGGTCAGGCTTCGGCGGACGGCGGTGGCGTCCGATGACACCAGGACGTTCCAGCCGCCGTTCGGGCTCAAGGTGGCCAGGACCCTTTGGGAACTGTGCCGCTTCGTGCCGGTGATGCTGACCGTTGCCCTGGCCCTGGCGGTCATGGTCACGTTTGACTGGCTGGCAGCCATGTTCAACTACGGCGCCGCGGCCGCACTCGGCGGCCTGGTCATCCTGCTCGCCGGCGGCGTGGCTGCCGGAAGCGCCGTGGCGGCCAAATGGCTGCTGGTGGGCAGGATCAAGGCCGGCGAGCACCCGCTGTGGAGCTCATTCATCTGGCGCAACGAAGTGGTGGACACGTTCATTGAGATGGTCAGCGCGCCCTGGTTCGCCAGGTCTGCCAGCGGAACGCCTGCCCTTGTCTGGTGGCTGCGGGCCCTCGGCGCCAGGATCGGCCGCGGCACGTGGTGTGAAAGCTATTGGCTGCCGGAGGCCGACCTGGTGACCCTTGGCGCCAGCTCAACGGTCAACCGTGGCTGCGTGGTCCAGACCCACCTTTTCCACGACCGCATCATGAGCATTGACACTGTTACGCTCGAAGACGGGGCAACGATGGGCCCGCACGGCGTCATTCTGCCGCAGGCGCGGATGGGCAAGGGCGCCACCGTGGGTCCGGCGTCCCTGGTCATGCGGGGCGAGACCGTTCCTGCAGGGACCTACTGGATGGGCAACCCGGTGAGCCCCTGGACGGGGCCTTCGGTTCCGGCCCCCCGCCTGAAATAATGGCCAGCCGGGATACCCGGACGGTCCCGACGACAGCTTGAGTGAGGCACCCGTTTATGAGTCCCGCAGAATCCCCCGGCCCGGCGGTCCTGCCTGTGCCCGGCGCCGCCGGCACCAGCGACCCCTACGTTCCGGGGCACGGGACGGATGCCTACCGCGTGGTGCGCTACGAACTGGACCTTGACTACAAACTCGCCAGCAACCGCCTGAACGGCCGCGCAGTGCTGCATGCCGTCGCCGCCCGGCGGACGTCCGCCGTCGTCCTCGACATGACCGGCCTCCGGGCCCTGAAAATCCAGCTAAACGGCGCGCGGGTGCGCCGGTTCGCCCAGCGGGCCGAGCAGCTCGTGGTGCACTGCGAGCAGGTCCTGGACGCGGGAGCGGATTTCACCCTGGACATCCGCTACGAGGGAAATCCGGCGCCCCGCAAGGGCCTCTGGGGCGAAGTGGGCTGGGAGGAGCTCACCGACGGCGTGCTCGTCGCGGGCCAGCCCAACGGCGCGCCGTCGTGGTTCCCCTGCAACGACCACCCGCGGAATAAAGCGAGCTACCGCATCTCTGTCACCACCGACGCCGGGTACCGCGCCGTATGCAACGGCCTGCTCGTGGGCCACACCACCAGGTCGAGCCGGCAGACCTGGGTCTACGAACAGGCAGAGCCCATGGCCACGTACCTGGCCACGGTTCAGATCGGCCGGTACGAGCTTCTGACGTTGCCGGCGTCCGGCGGGGTGGCCCAGTTCGCCGCCGTCCCGCCGACGCTCACGCATTCCGCCTTGGCAGGGCTGACCCGCCAGGCCGACATGATGCGCACCTTTGTCAGTTGCTTTGGCCCCTATCCGTTTCCCGAGTACACGGTGGTGGTGACGGATGACGCCCTGGAAATCCCCCTCGAGGCGCAGTCCCTGTCCATCCTGGGCCGCAACCATCTCGGCTCCGAATGGGAGTCCCAGCGCCTCATCGCGCACGAACTGTCCCACCAGTGGTTCGGAAATTCCCTGACGGCGAGCACCTGGAGCGACATCTGGCTGCACGAGGGATTTGCCTGCTACGCGGAATGGATCTGGTCGGAGGAAGCCGCCATCATGCCCGTGCAGAACCGGGCCGCGGCCGCCTGGCGGCGCCTCAGCACCAGCCCCCAGGACCTGCTGGTGGGAGACCCGGGCCCCGAACTAATGTTCGATGACAGGGTCTACAAGCGCGGTGCGCTGGCGCTTCACGCGCTCCGCCTGGCCTGCGGGGACATGGCTTTCTTCGCGCTGCTCCAGGAGTGGACCCGGACCAAGAGCCACGGCTCCGTGTCCACCGCCGAATTCATCCTGACCGCCGATCACGTGACGGGCCTGGACTCGGAAGCCCTCCTGCACCCCTGGCTGTATGAAGCGGCGCTTCCGGCCATGCCGGGGAGCTGACGCCGCGGTCCAGCAGCAAATTCGTCGGCGGGACCGCCCGGGAAAGCACGGAAGACCACGCCGGCGGGCGTGGTCTTCCATGGTTTTCAAGCCGGCAGTTCCCGGTCCGGTTGTGCTGGGCCTAGCGCTGTACCGCACCGAACCGCGAGGCGGCCAGGGCAACGGCGTGCTCCCGGGCAGCGGAGGCCTCGTCGGCAGTCAGCGTCCGGTCCGCGGCGCGGAACCGGAGCCCGAACGCCAACGACTTCTTGCCTTCTTCGATGCCCTTGCCCGCGTACACGTCGAAAAGCGCCACGTCTTCCAGCAGCTCGCCGGCTCCCTCGCGCAGCGCGGCCAGCACGTCGTCCGCCGGAACCTCCTGCGGCACTACGAGCGCCACGTCCTGGGTGGCCACCGGGAAGGTGGAAATGTGGCGGGCCACAATGACGTCGGCCGCGGCCTCGAACAGCGCGTCGGCGTTGATTTCCAGCGCCACGGACCGCGCCGGCATGTCGTGCGCGGCCAGGAGCTTCGGATGCAGCTCACCGGCGTATCCCACCACCTCGCCGGTACGCAGTGAAAGCTGCGCGGCCCGGCCCGGGTGGAAGGCCTGGTGATGTCCCTGGCTCACCACAATCTCAACGCCGAGCACGTCGCCGGCCTGGCGGGCAATGTCGAGTGCATCCGCCCAGTCCCATGCCCTGGGCGTGTGGCCCGCGGCGGCGGGCGAATCGTGGCCGGTCAGCACGGCGGCGATGTGCAGCGGCTGGTCCGGAACGCCGTCGTACAGTGCGTCCAGCACCTCGTCGGAGGGCTTGGCGCCGAGCGGCGGAATGCTGGCCGTGCCCAGGGTATCGCCGGGCAGGAACACGAGGCCGGCTTCGAAGAGCGCCAGGTCGCGGAACCCGCGGGAATGGTTGCGTTTGGCCACCTCGATGAGGCCCGGCAGCACCGAAGTGCGCAGGTAGCCGTGCTCCTCGCTGATCGGGTTGGCGAGCTTGACCGCAGTCCTGGGCTCGCCCGCCCCGGCCACGCCGAACGTGTCGTTGGCAGCCTTCGATACGAACGGATAGGACAGGACCTCGGTCAGCCCGGCATCCGCCAGCGCCTGGACCAGGCGGCGGCGCTGCTGCTGCACGCGGGTCAGGCCCCGGCCGGGAGGCGCCACGGGCAGCGTGGCCGGGATCTTGTCGTACCCCACCAGGCGGGCGATCTCCTCGGAGAGGTCCTCCTTGGTTTCCAGGTCGTTCCGCCAGCTCGGGGCAGCGACTGACCAGCCGCCGTCGTTCTTTTCGACGACGGCACCGAGGTCCTCAAGGCACGTGACGATCTGCTCTTCGGTGAAGTCAAGGCCGATGCGCGTGGCGGGGAACTCCGCGGGCAGGGCGATCGTGACGGCGTCGGGAGCGGTTCCGACGTCGGTACCCGCCTCATCCGCCGTCCCGCCGGCCAGCTCGACGAGGAGGTCGACGGCGCGCTGCGCGGCGACGTTGGCCACCTGCCAGTCCACGCCGCGCTCGAAGCGCTTGGAGGCCTCCGAGGGCAGCTTGTGGCGCCGGCGTGAGCGGGCGATGGACACTTCCTCGAAGTGGGCTGCCTCGATCAGGACGGTGGAGGTGGCATCCGATACTTCGGTGGACGCGCCGCCCATGACGCCCGCGACGCCGATGGGGCCGGAGGCGTCCGTGATCAGGAGGTCCTCGGGGTCCAGCGCGCGCTCCTTGCCGTCAAGGGTGGTGAGCTTCTCCCCCGCGACGGCGCGCCGGACCACAATGTCCCCGGACAGCTTGTCCTGGTCATAGAAGTGCAGCGGCTGGCCAAGTTCGAGCATCGCGTAGTTGGAGATGTCCACGGGCAGCGAGATGGAGCGGATGCCGGCCAGGCGAAGGCGTGCGGACATCCACGGCGGAGTGGCCCGAGTGGCGTCCACGCCGCGGACGGTGCGGGCGACGAACCGGTCGCAGCCGGGCTTGCCGTAGATGGGCGCGTCGTCGTTGATCTTGACGCCGTAGCCGCCGGACAGTGTTGCCGGCGCCTGCACCTTCGACGCCGGGTCAGTGAAGACCGTGCCGGTGGCGTGGGCGTATTCGCGGGCCACGCCGCGGATCGAGAAGGCGTAACCGCGGTCCGGCGTGACGTTGATCTCGGCGGCCTGGTCGTAGAGGCCCAGCAGTTCCATGGCGTCGGCGCCGATTTCCGGATCCAGCCCGATCCGGGAGAGCACCAGGATGCCGTCGTGGTCCTCGCCGATGCCCAGTTCGCGGACGGAGGCGATCATGCCGGCGGACAGGTGTCCGTAGGTCTTTCGTGCCGAGATGTGGAAGTCGCCAGGCAGGACGGCGCCCGGAAGCGTGACCACCACCTTGTCCCCTTCCACGAAGTTGTGGGCACCGCAGATGATGCCCTGCACGCCGGAGGGGTCGATGCCCTCGCCGGCCAGGGTCTGCTCCTGGCCTTCGGGGACAACGCGGACCTGGCACCAGTTGATGGTCTTGCCGTTGGTCTGCGGTTCCTTGACCAGGCTCAGGACCTGGCCCACGACGACGGGGCCTTTGAGGCCGTCCGTGGGACGGTGGACCGCTTCTTCTTCAAAGCCGACCTTGACGAGCTCCGCCATGACGTCTTCGGCCGTCGCTCCGGCCGGTACCTGCGCGAATTCGCGCAGCCAGGAAAGGGGAATACGCACTGTTAGATCTCCATCCCGAAGTGCTCGCTGAAACGTACATCGCCTTCGATCATGTCGCGCATGTCGCCGACCTCGTTGCGGAACATGAGCGTGCGCTCGATGCCCATGCCGAAGGCAAAACCTGAATAGACATCCGGATCGATGCCCGCGGCGCGCAGCACGTTGGGGTTGACCATGCCACAGCCGCCCCATTCGATCCAGCGCGGGCCGCCCTTGGCGCCCGGGTGCCAGATATCCAGTTCCGCGGACGGCTCGGTGAACGGGAAGTAGTTGGGACGGAGCCGGATCTGGGCTTCGTCGCCGAACATTTGCCGGGCGAAGTGCTCCAGCGTCCCGCGGAGGTCCGCCATGCTGAGCTTCTTGTCGATGGCCAGGCCCTCGAACTGGTGGAAGACCGGGGTGTGCGTGGCGTCGAGTTCATCGGTGCGGAACACCTTGCCGGGGCACAGCACGTAGATGGGCAGCTCGCGTTCCAGCATGGACCGGACCTGCACCGGGGAGGTGTGGGTGCGCATCAGCAGGTGGGCTTCCGGCGGCTCCACGAAGAAGGTGTCCTGCATTTCGCGAGCGGGGTGATCCGGCTTGAAGTTCAGTGCGTCGAAGTTAAACCACTCGGACTCGACTTCGGGACCCTCGGCGATTTCCCAGCCCATGCCCACGAAGATGTCCGCGACGCGGTCCTGGAGCGTGGAGAGGGGGTGGCGGGCTCCGGCGCGGCGGCGGCGCGGTGCGGCCGTCACGTCCACGGTTTCCTCGACCAGGATGCGGGCATCGTTTTCAGCCTCGAGCTCGGCGGTGCGTTCGGCGAGCGCTTTGTTGACGCGCCCGCGGGAGGAACCCATGATCTTGCCGGCGGCGGCCTTCTGGTCTTTGGGAAGGCCGCCGATCTCCCGGTTGGCCAGGCTCAGCGGCGATTTCTCACCGGTGTGGGCCAGGCGGACAGCCTTGAGTTCATCGAGCGTGGAGGCACCGGCAATGGCGGTGATGGCCTGGTCTACGGCGGCGGCGATGGCGGCTTCATCCAGAGGGTTCGGGATGGCAGCGCCCGGCAAAGTTTCAGTCATCTACTGTTCTTAGCTACGAGTCGGGTGATGCCAATGGCCGGTGCTGCTATGCCGGTTCCCCGGCGGCGCGTCCGTCACTGGCACGTCATTGCATGAAGTCATCCCTGACGTCACCCAATGACAAGGGCAGGCTCGCCGGCGGGTGGCCGGCAGGCGCTGTTCCCAGTCTAATTGACGGGGCCGGGCTGCCTGAACGCGGCGCCGGGCACCGCAGCCATGTTTACCGTGAGCGCCTGCCGCTAGCATGGCCTCATGACCCCGGGACAGCGGCTGCGGCAACTCGCGAACGTGCTGAATGGCTCCACGCCGCTTGGGCTGCTGCTGGCCACGCTGGCGCGAACCAGGACGGTGGACGGTCCGCGCGGCCTGGTGATAGCCACCGGTTACCGGTGGAGGCTGCCCTTCGCCGGGGCATTTACGGTGGGCAACGTGGTCATCTACCGCGCCGGCCCGGACGCAGCCTTGGCCAACCCGGTCCTCCTGCAGCATGAGGAACGGCACAGCACGCAGTACGCGTGGTGCCTGGGTGCTCCATTCCTCGTGTTCTACTTCCTGGCCGCCGCCTGGTCCAGGCTGCGGACCGGCGATCCGGCGTCGGGGAACCTCTTTGAACGCCGGGCCGGACTGGAAGCCGGCGGCTACCCGGATCGCAGGCGGCCCCGGCCGCCGCGGCGAACCGGCCGAACGTCCGGCGGCAACGCCGGCGGAACGGGGGCCTGAGTGGGTGGGTTGTCCAGGACCGTCACGGTCACGGGGACCGGAACGGCTGAGGCTGTCCCGGACCAGCTGACCATCTCCGTCGGTGTGGAATGCCGGAGGGAGAACGCCGGAGAGGCGTTCACGGCCGCAGGCGCGGCGTCCGCCGCGGTGGCAACGGCGCTGCGCGGCCACGGCGTCGACCACCGTGACATCAGCACGTCCGGCCTGAATGTCCGCGCCGATGTGATCTGGCAGGAGGGACAGGGCCAGAAAGTCACCGGCTATGTGGCGTCCAGCGTGCTGAGCGTGCGTCTCCGTAACGTGGCGGCCGCAGCCGAGAGCATAGCCGCGGCTGTGGAGGCCGGCGGGAACGACGTGAGGCTGGACGGGCTTCAGCTGGGCTTCACGGACGCGGCGGCCGTGACGGCGTCGGCGCGGGAGGCGGCCTGGCAGGACGCCGCGTCCTCGGCTGCGCAGTTCGCCGCACTGGCCAATGCGGAGCTGGGCGACGTCGTGACCGTCTCAGAGCACCCCGCGTCCTCCGCCCCCGTCCCGGTGGCAAAGATGGAGCCCGCGTTTGCCACCGACGCGGTGGCCGTGGAAGCGGGTACGGCCGCTGTGAGCGTCACCATCACGGTGCAATGGGGGCTGCGGCAGCGGACGGGCTGACTTGGCTGAAGCGCCCCGGCGAGTGGCTGAGCTAGTGGGTACTGCCCGCTGCCAGCTTCGGGTCCGGCCGCTGCGCCAGTGAAGCGCGGACGACGACGGCGATCGCCTCCGCCATCGATTCCAACGGCATCGACGGGGCGGCGCTTCCTTCCGGCACCTGACCGGTTTCAAACGGGACGTGGACGAACCCGCCGCGGACGCCGGGTCGCGACGCGAGCGCGTGCATCAATGCATAGAAGGTGTGGTTGCAGACGTAGGTTCCCGCCGTCTGCGAAACCTCCGCGGAAAATCCGGCCGTGGTCACGGCCAGGAGCGCCGCCTTCACCGGCAGTGAGCTGAAGTACGCGGCCGGCCCGTCCGCAACGACCTGGCAGTCCACCGGTTGGTTGCCGGCGTTGTCCGGAATCGGCGCGTCTTCGCAGTTGATGGCGATCCGCTCGAGGGATACCCGGTCGCGGCCTCCCGCCTGGCCAATGCACACCACCAGCTCCGGCTCGAGCGCATCGAGGGCATTGCCGAGGGCAGTGGCCGCGGCACCGAAGACACACGGCAGCTCCACCGCCTCCACGGCCAGGCCTTCTCCCCGGAGTATGGTCCGGGCATGCACGGCCGCCCCCCACGACGGGTTTGCGGCGTGGCCGCCAAAGGTTCAAACCCGGTGAGCAGGATCATGGACCAAGCGTAGCGTCCCGCCCTCCATCGATGCCGGGCGGCCGGCAGGTCCAGCAGAACCGCGAAACACCGGCCACGGACCTTGACTTAAATTCGAACATACCTTCGAATGGAGTGCATGAGATGGGACGCACAGGCACTCAGACCCAGGCTCGGCGAGCAGCCGGGAGAACAAGGATCCAACAGCACGGGCACCGCCGCCCCTGCCGCGGAACCGCTGCTGCCACTGGCCGGGCTTGTGCGGTCCGTCTCCACCCCTGAATTTGCCGGGGTCACCTTCCATGAGGTCACTGCCAAATCGGTGCTCAACAAGGTGGCTGCCGGTTCGCGGATGCCCTTCGAGTGGACGGTCAACCCGTACCGCGGCTGCAGCCACGCGTGCGTCTACTGCTTCGCCCGCAAGAGCCACACTTATCTGGACTTCGACGCCGGCCTGGATTTCGACAGCCAGGTGGTGGTCAAGATCAACGCCGCTGAAGTCCTGCGCAAGGAGCTGGCCAAACCCTCGTGGGGGCGGCAGCACGTCGCCCTCGGAACCAACACCGACCCCTACCAGCGTGCCGAGGGCCGCTACAGCCTGATGCCGGGAATCATCGGGGCACTGGCCGACTCCGGCACTCCCTTGTCCATCCTGACCAAGGGGACCCTGCTAGCCCGCGACATTCCACTGCTGAAGCACGCGGCCGCCCAGGTCCCGGTGGGCATCGGGATCTCGCTGGCCATGACGGACGAGCGGCTCTCGGAAGCCGTGGAACCCGGCACCCCCGGGCCGCGGGCCCGGCTCAAGCTCGTATCGCGGCTTCGCGACGCCGGGCTGCCGTGCGGGGTGATGGCCATGCCGATCCTGCCCTGGCTGTCGGATAGCGACGAAGCCCTGGACTCCCTGTTCGGCGCCCTGGCCTCCGCCGGCGCCACCGGAGTCACGGCCGGAGCTCTCTACTTGAAACCCGGCACGCGCGAATGGTTCATGCAGTGGATCGCCGCGCGCCACCCGGAACTGGCCGGACGGTACCGCAGGCTGTACGGCACAGGCTCCTACGCGTCAAAGGAATACCGTGAGTGGCTTGCAGGCAGGATCCGCTACTTCAAGGCCCGCCATGGTTTTTCCGGTTCACACGGGTTCAGCCACCGCGACGTCGACGATCCCCGCGGCGAAGAGGCGCAGTACCCGGCCGGCAGCATACCCCTGGACGGTGCCGGCAGGGCGGCCCAGGCCGGTGCTGCGCCCGCAGCTTCCCAGCCGACACTTTTCTGAACGGAAGTACCCCCGGGGACTGCCAGGCCGCAAAACAGACAACGAAGGGCAGGACGCTGAACCGTCCTGCCCTTCGCCAGTTCCTGCCGGCCGGTACTAGCTGGCCGGAATGACCAGGCCCCTGTACTTTTCCTGGAGGAAGTCCTTCATGTCCTGCGACGTGAGGATCTTGTAGAGCTTCTGCACGCGGGGATCGTCCTTCATTTCAGACTTGACCGCGAGAACGTTGTAGTAGGCGCTGTCCTTGCCTTCGACGAGGAGCTGCTTGTCGGCGGTGAGGCCGGCCGGAAGGGCGAAAGCCAGCGTGACGATCGCGGCGTCCTTGTCGTTGAGCGCCTGCGGAAGGCTGGCGTTTTCAATCTCGGTGAACTTCAGGTTCTTCGGGTTCGCCTTGACGTCCTTGAGCGTGATGGGGTTCTCGGCGACCTCGATGAGCCCCTTGGACGCGAGCAGCTTCAGCGCGCGCGACTCGTTCGTGGGGTCGTTGGGGATCGCCACTGACGCGCCGGCGGGGAGTGCGTCCAGGCTCTTCACGTCATTGGAGTACAGGGCCATCGGCGGCAGGTACACCTTGCCCACGCTCACCAGGTCCTTGCCGGAGGCCTTGTTGTATGTCGCGAGGAATGTGGTGTTCTGGAAAAGGTTTGCGTCGATGTCGCCGTCACTGACGGCGGGGTTCGGCGTGTTGTAGTCGCTGAACTCCTTGTAGTCGACCGTGAGGCCTTCCTTGGAGGCGAGCTCCCGCTGGACGTGCTTGAGCATGTCGCCGGCGGGCACCGCGAGGGCACCGACCTTGATGGTTCCCGAAGGTGCGGATGAGCCTCCGCTTCCGCAGGCGGAGAGGGCAAGGATGGCGGCCGCGCCGAGTGCGGCCGCCTTGAGGATGTTCGATCGGATCATGGTTTTCTTTCGGAGATGGAGCGGTGGGGATGAAAGCGGGGAGGAGGTCAGCGGTGGGAAAGCCTGCGGGCGGCGAAGTTTCCCAGGGACTGGAACAGCTGGACGAGCAGGACAAGCAGGATGACGACGCCGAACATGTACTCGGGGCTGTAGCGCTGGTAGCCGTAGCGGAAGGCAACATCGCCCAGGCCGCCGCCGCCGACGGCACCGACCATCGCCGAGTATCCGATCAGCCCCACCACCGTGGTGGAGAGACCCAGCGCCAGGGCGGGCACGGCCTCGGCGACGAGGACCTTGGTGAGGATGGTCCACCGCGCGGCACCCAGTGATTGGGCGGCTTCGACCAGGCCGGTCGGCACCTCGCGGATGCCGATTTCGACGAGCCTGGCGAAGAAGGGCACGCCGGCAATCGTGAGCGGGACAATGGCAGCAGTGGGGCCGATAAACGATCCCACCAGCAGGCGGGTGAAGGGGATGAGCAGGATCATCAGGATGATGAAGGGAATGGAGCGCCCCATGTTCACGAGGACGTCGAGGACCCGGTTGAGCGCAATTCCGAGAATCCGGCTTCCGAACGGCTTGCCGAGCAGCCCGCCTGCCTCCGTCGTGACAAGCAGCACGCCGACTGCGAGGCCGAAGACAATTGTCAGCAACAGGCTCACGCCCACCGTGTAGAACGTCTCCCCCGCGCCTTTGAGGATGGTGTCCAGCAGGTCGGCCCAGAAATAGGGGTCGTTGCGGTCGATCACTTGATTACCTCCACGAAAAGTCCCTGCGAACGCAGGTCGGCAACAGCAGCGTCGACGGTTTCCTGGTCACCGGGAAGTTCCAGCCGGGTCCGGCCGGTCTGGCGCCCGTGGATGGTTTCCACGGCGGCACCGAGGATCCCGACGTCGAGCCCGTGCTGGCGCGCCAGCTGGGCGATCACCGGGCGGTCGGTCGGGATGCCGGTGAAGGTGATTTCGACAACCGAGCCCGAGGTTTCGGGGATTTCGCCCAACGGAAAGAGCGCCTGTCCGAGCAGGGACTTCTCGGTGGTCAGGAGTTTCTCGACCGGCCCCTGCTCAAGGATCCGGCCCTGGCTCATGACGGCCGCGGAATCACAGATTCTCTTGACCACGTCCATCTCGTGCGTGATCAGCAGCACTGTCAGCCCGAGGTCCTTGCTGAGCTGGCGGATCAGGTCCAGGATCTGGCGTGTGGTTTCGGGGTCCAGCGCGGAGGTGGCTTCGTCGCTCAGCAGCACGGTCGGGTTGGACGCCAGCGCGCGGGCGATCCCGACGCGCTGCTTCTGGCCGCCGGACAGCTGCGCGGGGTACGCGGCGGCTTTGCCCTGCAGCCCCACCAGTTCAAGGATCTCGAGGGCGCGCCGGCGGCGTTCGCTGCGGCCCGCGCCAGTGATTTCCAGTGAGAGTTCAACGTTGGCCTTCACGGTCCGGCTGCTGAGCAGGTTGAAGTGCTGGAAGATCATGCCGATGTCGTGGCGTGCTCGCCGCAGTTCGGTGCCCGCCAGACTCGTCATGTCCCTGCCCGCAACGTGGACACTTCCGGAGTCCGGCTGTTCCAGCGAGTTGATCGTACGGATCAGCGTGCTCTTTCCGGCACCACTTTGGCCGACGACGCCGAAAATCTCGCCCCGTTCCACGGTCAGCGTCACATCGTCAAGGGCGCGGACCTGCGAGGCCCCGGAGCCATAGCTCTTGACGACGCGGCTCACCGAGATCATGGGGCTCCTTTTAAGAATGCGTGGCAGTCCCCGTCGGAGATGTCCAAGGGGTGGACGCAGCGGCGGCGTCCAGCATATAGATTCTGCCAAGGCGCACACAGCCGCCCCAAATCCGAACAATACGCACGAATATGCGGCCGGGGGGCCAGTTAATTCCGGCGGATGGAGTCGGCGCGCACCGGGGCGGCCAGTGTTTTGAGCAGCGCCCGGACAATGGGGAGGTCCGCCGGGATCCACGGCAGCGTGAGAGCATCGTCACACTCACGGAGGCTGACCCACTGGAGTTCGTCATGGTCCTCGAGCGGAAGGGGCTCGCCCCCTGCGATCTCCGCGAACCACACGCGCATGGAAGCGCGCTCATTCAGCGGCCACCCCGTGCCGTCCGGAGCCTGCAGTTCAGCGCCCAGCCGGACGGTTATGCCCAGCTCCTCGTGAAGTTCCCGGTGCAGCGCAACCTCGGGGGCCTCGCCGGGTTCCACCTTGCCGCCGGGAAATTCCCACATGCCGGCAAACTGCGGGGGTGCCGTCCTCCGCGCGACGAGGAGCCGGCAGGGATCCGCCAGAGAATCAAGGACGGCGCCGCCCACCACCTGGATAAGTTCAGTCACGGCCCCAGTCTATGGGGCGCCATGCGGCAGAATGGAAAGAGCGGGAATACCGGCCGCGCCTTCGCCGTTGAAAATTCAGATCCAAAAATACGATTTGTTGCGCGCTTTTGCCGGTCCCGCCCGGCCCGCTGAGGCGGTTCACCACCTTACGTTCGCGAAAAGAAGGCACATGACGACCACTGTTACCGCGCCCGGCAAACTCAAGTCCGGCGCCACCCACCCGGGACTGGCCATCCTTGCCCTGGCCATGGGAGGCTTCGGCATCGGAGTCACGGAGTTCGCCATGATGGGGCTGCTCAAAGAGGTTGAGCTGGGGCTGGGCATCAGCACGCCGGAGGCCGGCCACCTGATCTCGGCCTACGCCCTGGGCGTCGTCATCGGCGCTCCCCTGCTGGCGGCCGTCGGCGCGAAGCTTCCGCGCAAGCACCTGGCGCTGGGCCTCATGCTGTTCTTCAGCGTCGCCAATCTGACGTCGTTCATCGCCCCCGATTACGGAAGCATGCTGGTGTCGCGCTTCGCCGCCGGGCTGCCGCACGGTGCGTTCTTCGGCGTGGCGGCCGTCATTGCGGCCTCACTCGTGGCACCCACAAAGCGGGGCTGGGCCATCTCGATGGTCATGGCCGGACTGACCGTTTCCAATGTCATCGGCGTACCCTTCGCCACGTGGCTCGGCCAGGCCTTCGGCTGGCGGCTGCTCTTCGTCCTGGTGGGAGCGCTCGGGCTGGTCACCCTGGCGCTGATCTGGCGGTTCGTCCCGTTCCAGACGGTGCACGCCGACGCCAGCATCCGCAGGGAACTGGGCGCGCTCAAACGCCCGCAGGTCTGGCTCGCCCTGATGATCGGCGTCGTCGGGTTCGGCGGGTTCTTCGCTACCTACACCTACATCGCCCACACCATGACGTCCGTAGCCGGCATCCCGTCGGCGCTGCTGCCGTTCGTTGTGGCCCTCTATGGCCTGGGAATGGTGGCAGGCAATATTGTGGGAGGCCGGATCGCGGACAAATCCGTCATGGGAACCATCTACCGGGTCCTGCCCGCCATCGCGGTTGCCCTGGTCGTTTACGCCGTCGCTGTGCACTGGCCGTGGTCGGCATTCGTGATGGTCTTCGTCGTGGGAGCGGCCGGTTCCATGCTGGTCCCGGCGCTGCAGACCCGCCTGCTGGACGCGTCGCCGGACGCGCCGTCGCTGGCGTCCTCGCTCAACCACGCGGCATTGAACGTGGCGAACGCCCTGGGCGCCTTCCTGGGCGGCCTGGTCATCGCCTGGGGCTGGGGCTATGTCGCGCCCGCCCTCGTGGGGGCCGTGCTCGCCGTTCTGGGACTCGGCGTCGCGGTCCTCAGCGGCATGCTGGAACGTAAAAAGCCGCTGACCGCGTAACCAAGGGGCACGCGGCCAGCGGCCGGAAGACGGGATGGCGCCCGGGGTGTCAGGCTCCGGAGTCCCCCGCGAACGCCTGTCCGCTGGGCAGTTCAGCACGGTGCACGTCCGGCTCAAGGTAGATGACCCTGGCAATCGGCACGGCCGTGCGGATACGCGCTTCGGCGGCGTCAATGAGCCTGGCGATGTCCAGTCCGGACTCCGCGGCACCCACGGTGATCTTGGCGGCCACGAGCAGTTCCTCGGGCCCGAGGTGGAGGGTCTTGAGGTGGATGATGCCCGTCCCGTCGGACTCGATGGCCGCCCTGATCTTGGCAACGTCGTCCCGCGTCGCGGATTCACCCAGCAGCAGCGATTTCGTCTCCATGGCCAGGATGACGGCGATGGCCACGAGCAGCAGCCCGATCATGCCCGTGCCGAGTGCATCCCAGATGCCGTTCCCCGTGATCAAGGTCAGGCCGACGCCGAAGAGCGCAAACACAAGGCCAAGCAGTGCGCCCAGGTCTTCCAGCAGGATCACGGGCAGCTCGGGCTGTTTGGCGTTCCGCACGAACTTGACCCAGGTCTGGTTGCCGCGGATGTGGTTCGATTCGACGATGGCCGTCCGGAACGAGAAGGACTCAGCGATGATCGCGCCCACCAGCACGGCGAGCGGAACCCACCAGAAGTCGCCCTCGATGGCGTGCGGGTGCTGGATCTTTTCCCACGCCTCATACAGGGCAAACAGGCCGCCGACGCTGAACAGCACAATCGAGACGATGAACGCGTAAATGTAACGTTCGCGGCCGTAGCCAAAGGGGTGTTCCTCGCTGGCAGCCTTCTGGGCACGCTTTCCACCCACGAGCAGCAGGAGCTGGTTTCCGGAGTCGGCCACCGAGTGGATGGCTTCGGCCAGCATGGAGGACGACGTCGTCAGAATGAATGCGACGAACTTCAAGACAGCGATGGTCAGGTTTGCAGCCAGAGCCGCGACGATCGCCTTGGTACCGCCAGTTGCAGCCAAGGGAACTTCACCTCTTCACAGGAAATTACAAGGGAATGGATAGGCCGCCTACCGCAGCCGTCTAGTAAATACCGTACCCGGCCGGTCCGCGGCAGTGCACCAGGCATGACGCGCTGGCGCCACGAAAACCTTGAAACTAAGCGTGCTGACAAATAATCGTGCGCTGTGTTAGCTTGAAGCCATATCGGGACTGACACGAATCGATCCCGACGAATATGAAGGAGGAGACAATGGGTTTTCTTGCTTGGATTATTCTCGGCCTGATCGTAGGCGCAATTGTTAAGGCCGTTATGCCCGGTAGGGTTGGCGGCGGCTGGGTCACCAGCTTGGTATTGGGCGTCGTAGGCGCCATCGTTGGTGGCTGGATCGGCAGCCTTCTCTTCGGCAAGGGTGACCTGGCGTTCTTCGACCTCGGCACCTGGATCCTCGCCATTATCGGCGGCTTGGTAGTCGCCGGTGTCTACGGGGCCATCACCGGCCGCAACCGGACCACCTAAGACCACGAGGCGCTGGTCAGCCGGAAGGCATGCCAGCTGCACATAGGAAAGCGGGGACCCACCAGCCGGTGGGTCCCCGCTTTTCTTGCGCCGGGCGCTTACTTAGGCCCGGACGGGACCGGCTGCTGGGAACGGGCACTCGCGTAAAGGCAGACGGTGGCCGCGGTGCCGAGGTTCAGGCTTTCGGCTTCCCCATAGACCGGCACGGCCACCCGGTGGTCGGCCAGCGCGATCTCGTCCTCGGACAGGCCTTGGGCCTCGTTGCCGAAGAGCCAGGCCGTGGGGCTCTCCAGCGCATATACCGACTCGGCCGCCGAGGCCCCCAGGCGGCGGGCCGCGTTCTCGTCCTGGAGACGGTCCAGGTTCAGCTGGCCTTGGCCGTCCGCCGCGAGGACCCCGATGCCGCGTTCCTTGCAGCGGGCCACCAGGTCCCCGACCTCAGCGCCGAGCACCACGGGCAGGTGGAAGAGGGATCCGGCCGTCGAGCGCACGGCCTTGGGGTTATAGATGTCAACGCTGGAGGCTGTCAGGATGACGGCGTCGGCGCCGGCCGCGTCGGCCGCCCGGAGCACGGTTCCGGCGTTGCCGGGGTCGCGGACCTGGCACAGCACGGCAACCAGCTGCGGGCCGGCGTCGAGCACCTGCTCGAGGCCTACATCCAGGAAACCGCAGACCGCGAGAATGCCCTGCGGGGTGACCGTATCCGCCATCGCGGCCAGCACTTCGTCGGTGGCAAGGTATGCCGTGGTGCCCTCGGCGAGTGTCTCCAGATCCGGGTGCCGGTCCAGGCAGGACTCGCTTGCGTAGACCTCATAGACGATGCCGGGTTCCCCCGCGGCAACCCGCTTCTGATGCAGCGTCAGGGCTTCGCGCACGGCCTGCGGCCCCTCGGCCAGGAACTCGCGGCGCTTTAAACGGGCCGGGCGCCCGGCAAGCTGTGCCACCTTCCTCACCCGATCAGCTCGGGGGTTGGAAAGCGGAAAGTCTTGCGGGCGCCCGGTTTCGTTCATATAAGAACCTTAGTGGCAGTTGCCACCCGTCCTTGAACCACCTGTTGCTGTACTACTCGGCAGCGGCTGCAGCCGGCTTCTTCGCAGCAGTCTTCTTGGCGGCAGGCTTCTTAGCAGCCTTTGCCTTGGGAGCCGCAGCAGCTTCAGCCTTGACGGCGGGAGCGGACGTGTCGGCGGGCAGGGAGTCCTTGGCGACCTTGACCAGCGCGGCGAAGGCGTTGGCGTCGGAGACAGCCAGCTCGGCCAGCATGCGGCGGTCAACCTCGACCTCAGCGGCCTTCAGGCCCTGGATCAGTCGGTTGTAGGTCAGTCCGTTGGCGCGGGATGCAGCGTTGATGCGCTGGATCCACAGGCGGCGGAAGTCGCCCTTCTTCTTCTTGCGGTCACCGTAGCTGTACACAAACGAGTGCAGCAGCTGCTCTTTGGCCTTGCGGTACAGGCGTGAGCGCTGTCCACGGTAACCTTTGGCGCGTTCGAGGATAACCCGGCGCTTCTTGTGGGCGTTTACCGCCCGCTTCACACGTGCCACGTGCGTACTCCTTCAAAAATCTGCTCCCAAGCGTCTACTGCCGGTAACCCGGCCGGCCTGAGAAGGCTTATTGGTAGTTGACTGGTGCCAGGTGGCAGTCAGTCAGAATGCTTGGAAATTAGATGCCGAGCATCTTCCGGATGACCTTGGCGTCGCCCTTGAAGACGATCTTGTCGCCGGCGAGGCGGCGGGTCAGCCTGGAGGACTTGTGCTCGAGGTAGTGGCGGCGGTTGGCCTGCTGGCGGCGCAGCTTGCCGCTGCCGGTCAGCTTGAAGCGCTTCTTAGCACCACTGTGGGTCTTCATCTTCGGCATGGGAACCGATCTCCTAACGTATCCGCGGACAATGTCCGCAGTTCTTTCGTGCAGCCGCCCCTGCGGGCGGCATGCTGGTTGCTGACTGCCTGAAGGCGATACCTTCCGCAGTTGTGAACTAAGTGGTCTTCTTGCCTGCCGGCTTCGGCGTGGCACGCGGCGCGGGGCGCGCAGCGGGCTTCGGCGCGGCCGGCCTGGCCACCGGCTTGGGCGGAGCAGGAACAGCTGCAGGCTTCGGCGCTGCCGGAGCAGCCTTCTCAGCCTCTGCCGCCTTCGGAGCAGCAGGTGCTGCCGCCTTCGGTGCCACCGGCGCTGCAGCCTCGGGAGCAGCCGCCTTCGGAGCAACAGGTGCTGCCGCCTTGGGCGCAGCGGTTGCTGCCTTGGGAGCAGCCGCTGCGGGAGCCTCGCGCTTCGGCTCGGCCTCCTTGACAGCCTTGGGTGCTTCCGCCTTCGGGGCTTCAGCCTTCGGTGCTTCAGCCTTCGGTGCTTCCTCGGCGGGAGCTTCGGCAGCCGGAGCCGCTTCGGCCGGAGCCGAAGGCGCTTCGACGGCGGCTTCCGGAGCGGCCGTCTCAGCTGCTGCCGGGGCGTCCTGCACGGTTTCCTCCGTGGAAACCTGGAAGCCTTCCGGCAGAAGGTCGGCGAGCGACTGTGTCAGCGGTGCCTGATCGTCACCCGAGGTGTCGACGCGGCCCGATGCCTTCGCTTCGTTCTGGGCCTTGGCTTCGGCACGCTGCGTTGCACGGCGGGCTTCGGCCTTGGCCTCCGCCTTGTTCTTCAGCGGACCGATCACCATGACCATGTTGCGGCCATCGATGCGCGGGCTCGACTCAACCACGCCAACTTCATTGACGTCTTCGGCGAAGCGCTGGAGCAGGCGCAGGCCCATTTCGGGGCGCTGCTGTTCGCGGCCACGGAACTGGATCATGGCCTTGACCTTGTCCCCGGCTCCAAGGAAGCGCAGGGCGTGGCCGCGCTTGGTCTCGTAGTCGTGGGTGTCGATCTTCAGGCGGAACCGGATTTCCTTCAGAACCGTGTTGGTCTGGTTCTTGCGGGCCTCACGGGCCTTGACTGCGGCCTCGTACTTGTACTTGCCGAAGTCCATCAGCTTGCACACCGGAGGCTTGGCCTGCGGTGCAACTTCAACGAGATCAAGATCGGACTCGGCAGCCAGACGCAGGGCATCCTCAATACGGACGATTCCTACCTGTTCGCCGGCAGGGCCGACCAGCCGCACCTCAGGGACGCGGATACGCTCATTGATTCTTGGCTCGCTAATGTTAAAGCTCCTGTGTTCGTGATGGGTATTCCACCGGCAAAATAGAGAAGGCCCCCAATTGCCGGAGCAATCGAAGGCCTCGAGGATCGGATGCGCAGGCCCCGCAGGGACTGCACGCACTTTCCCAGGCTCCTGCCTGATGAAAACGCCCGACCTTTACCCGGCAACCTTGCTTCCCGTAACTACTCGGAAAAACGGCTGACGCGGGTGGGAGAGAACTCCGCTTGCAAACTGAATGTCAATTCTACAGAAAGATTCCCGCTTCCCGCACATTGCGGGCAGTGGGTCTCATCCACGGCAAAATAACGACATCCAGTCGGTCTGTGACAAGCTTACCGTATGAGCACTCCAGACAGTAATTCACACGTTTACCAGGCCGCCGGAGACCAGGCCGATGTTTCCCAGCAGGTCCGCGACATCTCCGAGGTTCCGGCCATCGAGGTCATCACCACTGCCGCCGTGCACCTCATGAGCGCCGCCGCCGTGAAACTCGGCCTGGCTGCCGAAGAGAACGCAGAAGAACTCAAGGACCTGGACGAGGCCCGGAAGCTCATCACGGCCCTCGCCGGCCTGGTGACCGCAGCCGCTCCGGAGATCGGTTCCCAGCACGCCGGACCGTTGCGTGACGGCCTCCGCTCCCTGCAGCTCGCCTTCCGTGAAGAGTCGATCATCCCCGATCCTCCGGGCAAGGGCCCGGGCGAAAAGTACACCGGAGCAGTTAACTAAGTCCCACGAAGACATATCACGACGACGGCGGGCTGACCTTGGGAGGTCGGCCCGCCGTCGTTCTGTCTCGCGGGCAGTCGCGTCTGGCGCCCTCTTAGGCCATGGCCGCGCGCCGCCGGCGGCGGCGCTGCAGGGTGAGTCCGACGGCGCACAGCAGGACGCCGGCCACCCCCACCGAAACGAACCCGCCCCACGGCCCGACGCCGTCGATGAACACCCCGGCGAGCGGGGCACCCAGGGCGACGCCGGCAGTGAGCGCGGATCCGTACCAGCCCATCGCCTCACCGCGCCGTGCCTCGTCCACGAGGTCAGCGACTTTTTCCGAGGCGGCCGAGAGCACCGGCGCGCAGAGGAGGCCCGGGAGCAGGGCGAGCAGGCTCAGCGTCAGCGTGTCTGTGGCGAAGCCCATGGGGATGGTCAGCGCCGCCATGCCCAGGAGCAGGAGGATCGGCGACACCGGGCGGTGCATGGCACCGTAGATGAGGCCGCCGATGACCGAAGCGGCACACCAGAAGAGGAAGACAATCCCGATTTCGCTTTGATGCCCGCCGGTCTCCAGCGCGGCAACGATGCCCACATCGGTGCCGCTCAGCACCATGCCCGCCCCGGAGGCGACGGCAAAGACCGCGGCAACGGACGCGGTGAACCAGCTGAAGTTGTGGGCCACCTTGCGCCGGATACCTGCACGGCGGCGGCTGCCGGCGGCCGCGGGCCCGAGCTCGGCAGCAGCTTCCTGCAGGTGGGCGGGGGCGGCCGCCACGACGGCAACCTCGGCGGCCTCCTGCTCGTCCGCCTCGCATGCCTCATCGCGGCCAGCGCTGCGGGTGGGCGGGTTGAACCACATCAGAAAAAGCCCGGCCAGGGATGTGGAGACGCCGACGATCGTCAGTCCGAGGACCGAATGTCCGCTCGTGGCGACGATCGCTCCTGCGGCCGGCCCGATCATGAACACCACCTCGGTGCTGATGGCGTCCAGGGCGAAGGCGGTCCTGCGCTGGTCACCGTCCGCCAATACGCCCAGCGATTGGCGGACAACGCTAAAAATGGGAAGTGTGAGCAGTCCCCCGACGAAGACGAGCGGCAGCAGCCACTGGTAGGAGACGTGCGGCACGATGGACCAGATGACGGTCTCGGAAACGACGGACGGGATGAGGGCTGTCCGGAGTCCGGCCGTGTCCACGCGCCGCCCCCGCCACGGGGCGCCGAGGGCAATGCCGATGGTCATGACGGCCGCTGCTGCCCCGGCAGCGGCGTAGCCCTCTCCCAGGGTCAGAACGATGTGCAGGGTCAGGAGCACGCCGGCCGCCGAATGGGGAATGCGCGCGATCATGCCGACGACCAGGAGGCGCCGGATGGGCCTGACGGCCAGCAGCTCCCGGTACAGGGTGAAATTCACAGGTAGGTCCTTAGTTCCGCGGCCGGGCAGCAGCAGGACGGACCATCTGGGGACCGCCGGTTACTCCGCGGCGCGCCTTAGCTTGACTTCGATCGAGTCAACACGCTCACCAAACAATACATTCCGGCTCCAGTCGTTTTGGAGGCCGGCGACGAGGGACTGGACCGCGGCGGCATCGAGCCCGTCCTCAAGGTAGAGCACCACGCGCAGTTCCGGCCCGGGCCCGCCACCGTCAATCCGAACGCCTGAGGCCGTTGCTGCTGCCACGCCTGCGCCGGGGAGGACTTCCAGGCCGCGGACCGCCGGCCGGGTTTTCGCGGCCGAGCGCAGCAGGGCCGCCAGCTCTGCGTCACGGTAGGCGGGAATCCACTGCTTCTGCTGGGCAAGTGCCCAGACGGCCGGTCGCCGCACCACGAAGGTGACCTCGGATCCCGGATCCACGACCAGCAACTCGGCGCCTTCGGCCACGGCGGACAGCGCCGCCCGTGCCGCGTAGACCGCAACGGGCCTCGCGTCGGGATGCCACGCGGCCAGGGCCCCGGCCGAGCTGAACACCGGCATCGCGAGCCGGCCGTCGGGCGCCTTCAGCGTCACGAGTGCCATGTCGGCCTGCTTGTCGGCATGCAGCCCGTCCACGCCCTCGGCTTCCTCGGCCAACTGGGCCACAATCGGCACGAAAACGCGCGCCGTGGCCAGGGAAGCGACGACGGCGGCTTCGTCGCCGTCGGCGGTGAGGAGGGCCGAAACGGCGGCGAGATACCCTGTGTCCGCTGTGCCGTCGTCGTCCTCGAAGTTGTGGATGCTGGCGTTCTCACCCTCAAGACTGCGGCCCGCCCACGGCCGGCCGGCAGAATCCGTGAGGCCGCCGGCGCCCGCAAGGGCAGCCTGGATGTGCCCGGGAAGGCGGCGTGCCGGAGGCTGTTCCTCCTGCGCGCCTGCCCCACCTTCGGGCGTCAGCCTGTGCTCGGCCATGACATGCGCCGCCTAGCGGCGGCCGGCGACATCGAGGGCCTGCGGCAGGGTGAATGCCCCGGCGTACAGGGCCTTGCCGACGATGGCACCCTCGACGCCGAGCGGAACCAGCGAGCGGAGGACCTTCAGGTCGTCAAGGCTGGAGATGCCGCCGGACGCCACCACGGGCTTGCCGGTTTTCTCGACCATCTGCCGCAGTAGTTCGACGTTGGGGCCCTGGAGGGTGCCGTCCTTGGTCACATCGGTGACCACGTAACGGGCGCAGCCGGCCTCCTCGAGGCGGCCCAGGACGTCCCAGAGGTCGCCGCCTTCCTTGGTCCAGCCGCGGCCGGCCAGCGTGGTGCCCCGGACGTCCAGTCCGACGGCGATCCTGTCGCCGAAGCGCTCGATGGCCCGCGCCGTCCAGTCCGGATTTTCCAGCGCGGCCGTGCCGAGGTTCACGCGGGCCACGCCCAGGTCCAGCGCCTTTTCCAGCGACTCGTCATCGCGCAGGCCGCCGGACAGCTCCACGTTGATGTCCAGCCGGCCCACCACCTCGCGCAGGAGTTCGGCGTTGGAGCCGCGGCCGAACGCAGCGTCCAGATCCACCAGGTGGACCCATTCCGCGCCCTGCTCCTGCCAGTTGAGGGCCGCCTCCAGCGGCGTGCCGTAGCTCGTCTCGCTGCCCGCTTCACCTTGGACCAGGCGGACAGCCTGGCCGTTCACGACGTCGACTGCGGGGAGCAGCTCCAGTACAGGAAGCTCGGTTTGGCTGATCATCTCGTGTCCTCAGTTCTCGTGTAGCGCTGATTTCCATGGAGCGCGGTTGTGGCGTGAAGCGCTGTTGTGCCGCCGGTGGTTCCGGAGGCCGCCGGTTATTGGCCGGGCAAGGTCAGCAGGTACGCCGCCAGCAGCGACATTCCTGCCAGCACGTAGAACCCGATCTGCGTCCAGAGCGGCTTGTTCTGCTGCCGGAAGGACAGCGCGCCGCCCGCCAGCAGGCCGGCGAGGCCCATCAGCACGATGGACCACATCTAGGCGTCCGCCGCTGGGGTTGCCGGGGTGGTGTCGGCCGGCGTGGCGCCCGACGCGGACGCTGCGTGCCGCTGGTGGTGGCTGCGGAGCCCTTCCACCCAGTTCTTCAGGAGCCTCGCGCCGGCATCGCCCGACTTTTCCGGGTGGAACTGGGTGGCGCACAGCGGTCCGTTTTCGACGGCGGCGATGAAGGGCGCGCCGTGCTCCGACCACGTCACGAGCGGAGGGGCCATGCGGGGCTGCACGACGTCGAAGTCCCACCTCTGGACACCGTAGGAGTGCACGAAGTAGAAGCGCTCGGACTCCACGCCCTCGAAGAGCTTGGAGCCTTCCGGAACCTTTACGGTGTTCCAGCCCATGTGCGGAACGACGTCTGCGGGCAGGAGTTCCACCTTGCCGGGCCACTCCCCCATGCCTTCAGCTTCGGTTCCGTGTTCGACGCCGGCCTCGAACAGCACCTGGAGGCCCACGCAGATGCCCAGGACCGGCCGGCCGCCTGCTACGCGGCGGCCGATCATCCTGATGGCGTCCACTGCCTTGAGCTCGCGCATCACGGTCTCGAAGGCGCCGACACCAGGAACAAGCAGCCCGTCCGCATTGAGGACGTCTTCGGGCTTGGAACTCAGGATGACCTCGGCGCCGGCGCGCTCGAGGGCACGGACGGCGGAACGGACATTGCCGGAGCCGTAGTCCAGGACAGTGACGGTCGGCTTCCCCTCCGGGGAGGCCGGCCTGACGGTGGCCGAGGGATCGATGATGGCGCCCTCCCGCAAGACCTTGCCGGTCACAGGGCACCCTTGGTGGACGGAATGCCTTCCACTCGGGGGTCCGGTTCCACGGCTGCGCGCAGCGCCCTGGCGAAGGCCTTGAACTGGGCCTCGACAATGTGGTGCGGATCGCGGCCGGCGATGACGTTCATGTGCAGGCAGATGCCGGCGTGCAGTGTGATGGCCTCGAAGACGTGCCGGGTCAGGGATCCCGTGAAGTGGCCCCCGATCAGGTGGTACTCCTGCCCCGCGGGCTCTCCCCCGTGCACCAGGTACGGGCGGCCGGAAACGTCCACCACGGCGCGCGCAAGGGCTTCGTCCAGCGGCACCGTGGCCTCGCCGAAGCGGCGGATGCCCGCCTTGTTGCCGAGTGCGGTGCGCAGTACTTCGCCGAACGTGATGGCGACGTCTTCGACGGTGTGGTGCACGTCGATGTGGATGTCGCCGGTGGCCTTGACGGTCATGTCGATGAGTGAGTGCTTGCACAGCGCGGTCAGCATGTGGTCGTAGAACGGGACCGAGGTGCTGATGTCCGACACTCCGGTGCCGTCGAGGTTAATCTCCACCAGGACGGAAGATTCGCTGGTGGCACGCTCCAGGCGTGCAGTCCGGGTCCCGGCAGCCTTGATTCCGGTGTCGCTCATGGTGATAGGTGTCCTTTTGACGAAGGAGGGTTCAGACGTTGCTTGGTCTACGCTCAAGTTTAGGCCGGAAGGGCAGCCCGGCTGGCCAGGATGCTTTCCAGCGCCTCCAGGAATGCTGTGGTTTCCGTCTCAGTTCCTGCCGTGACCCGCAGGTGCCCGGGGATGCCGACGTCCCTGATCAGCACGCCCGCGTCCAGCAGGGCCTGCCAGACTTCGTGCGGGTTTTCGAGGCCGCCGAAAAAGACGTAGTTGGAGTCAGATGCCGCCGGCCGCAGCCCCATCCGCGTCAGTTCGGCGACGATGCGGTCGCGCTGCAGTTTGATGTCCTCGACGTCGGCCATGAGCGCCTCGCGGTGGTGCAGCGCCGCGAGGGCGGTGGCCTGGGTGATGGCCGACAGGTGGTAGGGCAGGCGCACGAGGCGCAGGGCGTCGGCCACTTCCGGTGCCGCCGCCATGTAGCCGAGCCGCGCGCCGGCGAGGGCGAATGCCTTGCTCATGGTCCGGGACACGATGAGCCGCTCCCGGCCCGGCAGCAAGGTGAGAGCGCTTGGCGTGCCGTCGTGGGCAAACTCATGGTAGGCCTCGTCCACGATCACAATGGTCTGGCTGGCCTCGCCGGCTTCGTAGACGTCCTCCACCACGTCCAGGCCGAGGCCGGTGCCGGTGGGGTTGTTGGGTGAGCACAGGAACACAATGTTCGGCTGCAGCTCGCGGACCTGGCGTGCAGCGTCCTCAGCGCTCAAGCCGTAATCCCCGGCGCGCTTGCCGACAATGTAGCCGGTGTCCGTTCCGCTGGCGAGCAGCGGGTACATGGAGTACGTGGGCGGGAACCCGAGCGCCGTACGCCCCGGCCCGCCGAAGGCCTGCAGAATCTGCTGGAGCACTTCGTTGGAGCCGTTGGCTGCCCAGATATTTTCGGCGCCGAGCCCGTGGCCGAGGTACTCGGCGAGGGCTTCCCGGAGTTCGGTGAATTCGCGGTCCGGGTAGCGGTTGAGGCCCGCGGCGGCCTCGGTCACGGCCACGGCGATGGCGGCCCTGACATCGGCCGGCACGCCATGAGTGTTCTCGTTGACGTTGAGCAGGATGGGGACGTCAAGCTGCGGCGCACCGTAGGGTGTCAGCCCCCGCAGGTTGGTCCGGAGGGGCAATCGGTTAAGTCGCTCAAGCTGGTCACTCACTGGAACAGTTTAAGTGCCACGGGCGGCGGGCCTGAAACTGTGACGATCTGGCGGGGTCCGGACCACCGTGTCGGTCGAAGCAAACCGGACGCCCGGCGTCCAAACACACGCTGGCTACTTGGACGGAACAAACAGCTGCTGGCCCGGCATAACCCTGCCGCCATCCAGATCGTTCAGCTGGACGATATCCGCGATGACGTCGCGCGGGTCGCGGCCGGGGTCCACCGCCCCGGCAATGGCCCACAAGGACTCCCCTGGCTGGACCGTCACGGACACCGTCGGCGTGACTGCCAGCTCGCTGGCGATGTCGGCCGCCTTGGCCGGGGAGTTCAGCAGGCCGGCCAGCGACAGCAGAAGTGCGGCCAGCAGTACGAGCGGCAGGCCAATCAGGACGATCCGGCCGCGGCGCGTGAGACGCAGCCGCGGCGGCTTGACCGGCCGGCCGCTGACCGGCGCACTACGCCGGTCACTGTGCCGGAAACTCTGCCGCGCCGCCGTTTCCATACCCTGCGGAAGTGAGCACTGAACTGTTGTTGAAGCTGACATGACCTGAGCCCTCCTGGACCAATCTGTGCTGCCCGGTTTGCGCCTGTCCACCGGCCGATCGCCGGGATATTCGAATAACCCGCACACTCGACTGCTTGACTAGAACACATGTTCGAACTTTGCTTTCCTCAGTTTTAGCACTTATCAACGAATTAAGTCGAGACTCGCTAGAACAAATGTTTGAAAAAGCCGTAGGGCTGGCCTACGTTGGGAATCAAAGAACAACCACATCTGCAGTTGATCAGCAGGGTCTGACAATTTCAGTCCGGAAGTTCCCGGCAACTGCAGCCACGGATGCCGGGTGGAATGGAAAGGCGTTGGCAAACATGGCAGCACAAGCCTCCGGCGGCACGGCTCCCCAGCGCAGCCAGCGGTCTCAGCGGACACCCAAGGGACTCACTGTCCGCCAGAAGCGGATCCTGGAAACGATCCAGCGGTCAGTCAACGAGAACGGCTATCCGCCGTCGATGCGCGAAATTGGCGACACCGTCGGCCTGGCCAGCCTGTCCAGCGTCACCCACCAGCTCTCGCAGCTGGAAAAGCTCGGTTACCTGCGGCGCGATCCCAAGCGCCCGCGGGCCATGGAAGTCCTCATGCCGCTCACCCTGGACGCGGGCGCAGCAAAGGCCCCGGGGGCCTCGAAGGACGCCGCGCTCCACAGCGTGGGAGGCGGAACCGTCTCTGAACTGCCCAGCGCCATGGACACGGCCATGGTGCCGCTGGTCGGCCGGATTGCAGCAGGCGGGCCCATCCTCGCGGACCAGGTCGTGGAGGAGCTCATGCCCCTGCCCCGCCAGCTCGTCGGCCATGGCGAACTCTTCATGCTGAGGGTGGCCGGCGATTCCATGGTGGATGCCGCCATCTGCGACGGCGACTGGGTGGTGGTCAGGCGGCAAAGCGACGCCGTCAACGGCGACATCGTTGCCGCCCTGCTCGACGACGAAGCGACCGTCAAGACCTTCCGGCAGCGGGACGGCCACACCTGGCTGCTTCCGCAAAACACCCAGTACGAACCGATCCTGGGCGACCACGCCGTGGTCATGGGCAAAGTGGTCTCAGTGCTGCGTTCGCTCTAGCCCCACCCGTCTGCGCCCGGCTACGCCTCAACGATGCCGCCCGTATCCCGGCCGGCTATAAGTCCCAGCTGGCCGTAAAGCCTAGGACCGCGCGCCGGCCAGCCTCTCCAGGGCAGCCACGGCAATCTTCCGGTCCGTCGTCGGCCAGAACGGCGGCAGTGCTGCGCGGAGGAAAGCGCCATACCGCTCGGTGGACAGCCTCGAATCCAGCACCGCCACCACGCCCTTGTCATCAGTGGACCTGATCAGCCGTCCCGCCCCCTGGGCCAGCCTGATCGCCGCGTGGGTGGCTGACACCGACATGAAGCCGTTGCCGCCGGCCTGGGCCACGGCCCGGGAGCGTGCGGTCATCAGCGGGTCGTCGGGCCGGGGGAACGGAATCCTGTCAATCACCACGAGCCGGCATGACCCGCCGGGCACGTCCACACCCTGCCACAGCGACATCGTTCCGAACAGGCACGTGTCCGGCTCATCGGCAAACTGCTTGACCAGGGCCGTCATGGTGGAATCGCCCTGGCACAGGACGCTGACATCCAGCCGGGGGCGCAGCGCCTCGGCGGCGTCCTCGGCGGCGCGCCGCGACGAGAAGAGGCACAGGGCTCCCCCGCCGGAGGCACGGATCAGCGACTCAAGTTCGTCGAGGGCCTCCGGCGAAGTTCCCCTGCCCGGCTTGGGCAGATGGCCGGCCACGTACAGGATGCCCTGCTTGGGATAGTCGAAGGGCGACCCTACATCCACACCGGTCCAGCTCGGAGCGCCCTCGCCCACGAGGCCAAGCCCGCCGGCAGCGGGTTCGAAGGCCGAGCCGATGGCAAGCGTGGCTGAGGTCAGCACCACGGTGTGGCCGGCGAAGAGGCCTTCCCGCAGCCGGCCCGCGACGCTGAGCGGAGCGATGTTGATGAGGGCGGGCGACGATTCGTCCGGCGCCGAGTAGCCCTGCTGCGGATCGAACGTGCTGTTCCGCGAGAACCACACCACTTCGCGGTTTTCACGCGCCGCCAGCAGCCGCTCGCACAGTTCCAGGATCACGAGGAGGCGGGAACGCGCGAGCTGCCGCCCGCCGTCGGGTGTGTTGTTGCTGTCCCCCTTGGAATCGGACAATGCTGCCCGGCAGGCCTCGCGGAGCTGGTCCACGCAGTCCAGCTGCTCGTCATTGAGTCCGTTCGGGAGCAGCCCGCTGGGCACCCCGGCCACGGCGAGTTCGAGGTTCGCGGCGGCCGTGTTGAGCGCATCAACGGTGATGCCGGTGTGTTTTCGCGCGCCTGAGGCAGCCGCGTGGACCATGGCCACCGACAGCTGCCCGGAGACGGCTCCGGTGACCCTGTCCTGGAGTTCGTGGGCTTCGTCCACCACCACGACGTCGTATTCGGGCAGGACGGCCAGGCCCTCAAAGGCGCTGACTGCGAGCATCGCGTGGTTGGTGACCACGACGTCGGCTTCGGCGGCGTTGTGCCGCGCGAGTTCGCTGAAACACTCGGCCGCCAGGGGGCACTTCTGCGCCCCGAGGCACTCCATGGAGGTGACCGAGACCTGCCGCCAGGCCCGGTCCGTCACGCCTGGGAGGAGTTCGTCGCGGTCCCCCGTGTCGGTCTTCTCGGCCCACTCACGGAGCCGGACCACTTCCTTGCCGAGCTGCGACGACGGCCCGCCCATGGCCGCGGCGAAATGCGGCACGCTGGTGTCCTCGCCTAAGGAGAAGAGCTGGCCTTCGGAGGCCTCTTCCGAGGGGAAGCCGCCCTCCAGCTTGTGCCGGCACACGTAGTTGGACCGGCCCTTGACGAGCGCGATCTTGACGGGCCTGTCCAGGGCGGGCGTGATGGTCTTGAGCAGCCGCGGCAGGTCCCGGCCCACGATCTGGGTCTGCAGTGCCAGGGTGGCCGTGGACACGAGGGTTGGTTTGTCGCTTTCCAGCGAGTGGGCAATCAGGGGGATCAGGTAGGCGAGTGACTTTCCGGTTCCCGTGCCTGCCTGGACCAGCAGGTGGTCCCCGGTTTCGATCGCCCTGGCCACCTGCCGGGCCATCTCATGCTGGCCGCTGCGGCTCTGGCCGCCCATGCCGGCCACGGCGCGGTCGAGCAGTTCGATGACGAACTGCTCGCCGGCCGTGGCATCGGCGTGGTCCGCCGCCCGCTCAGTCATTGCTGATGAAGGATTCCAGTTCAGCCGCGAGGCCTTCCCGGACCATGACCACGGCGCGGGTGCCGCCCTCTTCGTGATCCAGGCTCAGGATCTCCGCATCGGAGTCGTGGAGCTTGCTGATCAGGTCGCCACGGTGGTACGGGACGAGCAGCTCGAGCTTGACGCTCGGGCGCGGAATGGACTCGCTGATGGCCTTCAGGAGCTCCGGGATGCCCTGACCCGTGCGGGCGGACACCACCACGTGGCGCGGTTCGCGCTGCTTGAGCCGCTCCACGACAAACGGGTCCGCTGCGTCCGCCTTGTTGAGCACGATGATCTCGGGCACCTTGCGGGCGTCCACCTCGGCGAAAACGGCGCGCACAGCGGCGATCTGCCCCTCCGGATCGGGGTGGGAGACGTCCACCACGTGGAGGATCAGGTCCGAATCCGCGACTTCCTCAAGGGTGGAACGGAACGCCTCCACCAGTTGGGTGGGAAGCGAACGCACGAAGCCCACGGTGTCAGCCAGCGTGTAGCCGAGCCCGTCAGCGGTTTCGGCTTTGCGGACGGTGGGGTCCAGGGTGGCGAACAGGGCGTTCTCCACCAGGACTCCGGCATCCGTGAGCCGGTTCAGCAGGGACGACTTTCCGGCGTTGGTGTAGCCGGCGATCGCGACCGAAGGCACGGCATTGCGACGTCGGTTGGCACGTTTGGTCTCCCGGGCCGGCTTCATCGCGGCGATCTCGCGCCGCAGTTTGGCCATCCGCGTCCGGATCCGCCGCCGGTCCAGTTCGATCTTGGTTTCACCCGGACCACGCGATCCCATGCCGGCGCCGGCGCCGCCCACCTGGCCACCGGCCTGGCGGGACATGGACTCGCCCCAACCGCGGAGGCGAGGGAGGAGGTATTCCAGCTGGGCCAGTTCCACCTGGGCCTTGCCTTCGCGGCTCTTGGCGTGCTGGGCGAAGATGTCGAGGATGAGGGCCGTGCGGTCGATGACCTTGACCTTGACGATGTCTTCGAGTCCGCGCCGCTGCGACGGTGCCAGTTCCGCGTCCACCACGACGGTGTCCGCACCGGTAGACATCACGATGTCCTTGAGTTCCAAGGCCTTGCCGGAGCCGAGGAACGTGCCGGGATCCGGTTTGGCGCGCCGCTGGACCAGGCCGTCGAGGACCTCTGAGCCCGCGGTTTCCGCCAGCGCGGCAAGTTCACGCAGCGAGTTTTCGGCGTCCGCCAAGGTGCCTTCGGTCCAGAGCCCTGCCAGGACCACACGCTCCAGGCGAAGCTGCCGGTACTCGACTTCGGTGACGTCTTCGAGTTCGGTGGACAGCCCCGCGGTGCGGCGCAGTGCCCGGCGTTCCTCGAGGTCCTGCTGATCGCCGTCGAACAGGCTGTGTTCCTCATCGATCCCGGAAATCGCCTGGGCCTTGCCAAATACTGCCTTGCTGCCGGCTCCGCCGCCGTTTGCCGCCGAGGCATTCCTGGCCGGGACGTCCTTGGCGAGGATCCGGTCGATGACAGCTTGGATTTCCTCAGGACTCATGTCCTGGGCCGCCGGCTCGGATCCGGAGTTTTGCTGACTGGTCATGGTCTCCCTAAAAGGTTCTGCATCTTCAGAATAGTGCTGATTGCTGCCCTTGGGCGCGGTATTCGCGCTGGGCTGACGGCGAGGGGTCATGGAGAGGCTCCTATGAGGCCGTGGCGGACACGCCTGGGCCGGTAAATTGATCTGAGTGGGGTGCTGCGGCGCGCCGGGCGGAAGGTCAGTACCTGCATCGCTCCGGGAGGGGACGTCTGTGCCGGTGAGGCCGGGATGGCTGGCCGTTCGGAGAGGTCCGAAGGGGGCAGCTCAAGGCCGGCGAAGGGGGCCGACTACTCAAAGATCAAGAACATGCGTTCCAGACTAGCAGACCGTATGGTCCGGTTTCCCATCGGGCGGGCGGCCCACTAATCTGGCCAGTTATGGAGTCTGCCCACTATTTCAGCGCCTCGCCCGCGGGGCCCTTCACCCGCAAGCCCCTCACGGTTGAACTGGCGGGTGAAACGCGGAACCTGCAGACCTCCGCCGGAATCTTCAGCCCGGACGGCATCGACAAAGGCACGGCGGTCCTGCTGGCAGATGTTCCGGCACCGGCACCGCAGGGGAACCTGCTGGACATCGGCTGCGGATGGGGCCCGATTGCCCTGACCATGGCGCTGCGCGCTCCGCATGCACGGGTTTTCGCCGTTGACGTCAACGAGCGCTGCATCGCGCTGACGAACGGGAACGCCGCCTTGCTTGGCCTGGACAACGTCACGGCCAGCACGCCCGAAGCTGTTGATCCCGACCTGCGCTTCGACACGATCTGGTCCAACCCGCCGATCCGGATCGGCAAGGATGAACTGCATTCACTGCTTCTGCTGTGGCTGCCGCGGCTGGCCCCTGGCGGTTCCGCCTGGCTCGTGGTGCAGAAGAACCTGGGCTCGGATTCCCTTCAGCGCTGGCTGGTCGAGGTGCTCGACGACTCGTTCAGTGTGAGCCGGGAGAGTACATCGAAGTCGTTCCGGATCCTCCGGGTCAGGAAAGCGTCCCGGTAGCAACGATCGTTGCCGGGCCACTGAGCTCCACGTGCTCGCGGCCGTCGGCCACGGTGAAGAATTTAACCCCGACGACGCCGCCCGGCACCTTCACGTGCCAGGCGTCCGGTGCGCCCTGTCCGGCCCAGTGACGGATCGCCACCGCCGCAGCGCATGCTCCGGTTCCGCAGGACTGCGTTTCGCCGACGCCGCGCTCGTGGACGCGCATGGTCACCGTGCCGACGCCGTCATGGACCAGCGGCTCCGACGGTACGACGAACTCGACGTTGGTGCCGTGGGCGGGGGTGGGGTCAACGTGCGGTGCCGTGAAAAGCCGCATGCCCTCCAACTCAGCGAGTTCGGCCAGCGCGACCACCGTATGCGGGTTGCCCATGCTGACGGACAGCGCCGGGCGGGGCACTTCCAGGCCGTCGGCGCCGACCAGGGAATCCATGGCCCGCGCCGCCGCCTCAGCCGGGAAGATGAACTCCCACGGCCCCATATCGACGGCGTATCCGTTCCCCGTGCGGACAATGGTCTTGACGCCGCCGCGGGTGCCGATGGTCAGCGAACCGCCGGCCGGGAGCTCTGCCAGGCCTTCGGCGAGGAGGAAGTGCACGAACACGCGGACCCCGTTGCCGCACATCTCCGACAGTGAGCCGTCTCCGTTCCGGTAGTCCATGAACCATTCGGCGTCGGGGTGCGTGGCAAGAAGCTGCCGCCCTTCGTCGAGGAGCCGGGAAGGAACGGCCCGGATGAGCCCGTCGCCGCCGATGCCGCGGTGGCGGTCGCACAGTTCGGCCACCTGCTCGGGCGAGATGGCGTGCAGGCCCTCGGGGTCGGCGATGAGGACGAAGTCGTTGCCCGTTCCGTGGCCCTTGGAGAAGCGGAGTCCGCTCAGCCGCGCGGTGGCAGACTCGGCTGTTTCGGCAAGGGTTTCATCCATGCTTCAAGGTTACCTTCACGCCGCCACGGTCCGGAAAACGGGCTTTCAGGAACACAGCGCCGCAGCCTTGGCTGTCAGGTCCGGATCCTGCCAGCCAAGCCAGCCGATGCGCGGATCCGCACGGAGCCAGGTGAGCTGGCGGCGGGCGAACTGCCTCGTGGCCACGATGGTTTCCTCGGTGGCCTGGGTGAGGTCAGCCTCGCCGTCGAGCACCTTGAGGAACTGGGCGTAGCCCAGGGCGCGGGGAGCCGTCCTGCCGCGGCGCAGTCCGGCAGCGTCGAGCCGTTCAACCTCGGCCAGCAGTCCGCGCTCCACCATCCGGTGAACCCGTTCGGCCAGCCGTTCGCGGAGCACGTCCCGGTCAACCTCCAGGCCGATCTGCACGGCCGGCCGGACGTACTCGCGGGTGGGCATGAAGGAGCTGAACGGCCGCCCTGTGAGCTCGAAGACCTCCAGCGCACGAATGATGCGGCGGCTGTCACCGAGCCGCCCGGCGGACACCGGGTCGACGGCGCGCAGTCGTTCCAGCAGGGGGTCCGTCCCGGCCGCGGCGTGTTCCTGCTCGAGCCGGCCGCGTATGTCCGGGTCGGTCCCCGGGAAATCGAGGACGTCGAGCGCTGCACGGACGTACAGGCCGGATCCACCTGCCAGGATGGCCCGCTTTCCGCGGCTGTGGATGTCGGCGACGGCTGCCCTGGCCAGCCGCTGGAAGTCGGAGACAGACGCTTCCTGGGTGACGTCGAGGATGTCCAGCAGGTGGTGCGGGACTCCCCTGCGCTCGGCATCGGTGATCTTGGCCGTTCCGATGTCCATGCCCCGGTAGAACTGCATGGCATCGGCGTTGATGACTTCGCCGTCCAGCGCCAGGGCGAGTTCGACGGCGAGGTCGGACTTTCCCGAGCCCGTGGGCCCGACGACGGCGATGACGGGCGGCTGCTCCGGACTGGCCGGGTGGTCACTCACGGCTGGGGAACCTTCGCCCACGCTGTTAGCGGGTCCGGACCGGAAGGGACGGCATGCCTAGCGATACCCCGGTTTTCCCCGCTGTGCCGGGGGCTCCCGGTGCCGGGGCGCCGCAGGAGTCAGCCTGTGCCCTGTCCCAGGCGTCGCCGGCGCGCGAACGCCGGAGGACGTAGTCGTCGGGCGTCGCCGGGTCCGCGACCAGGTGGAATGCCGCCGCTTCCGTCACGGTGACCGTCACGACGTCGCCCGGGCGCGGCGCCGGGGCACCTTCCGGGATGGAGAAATGCACGAGCCGCGAGTCCTGCGAGCGGCCCGACAACCGGTGGGTTTCCTCCGCCTTGCGGCCGGACTGGGCGGTGACCATGACCTCGACGCGGCGTCCGAGCTGCTTCGCGTTCTCCTCGGCGGCGATGCGGTCCTGCAGGGCGGTGAGCCGTTCGAAGCGTTCCTGCACCACGGCTTTGGGCAGCTGGTCCGGCAGGTCGGCGGCCGGCGTGCCGGGACGCTTGGAGTACTGGAAGGTGAAGGCCGTGGCGAACCGTGACTTTTCGACGACGTCCAGGGTGGCCTGGAAATCTTCTTCCGTCTCGCCGGGGAAGCCGACGATGATGTCGGTCGAGATCGCGGCGTGCGGAATCTTCTCCCGGACCTTGTCCAGGATTCCGAGGAACTTCGCGGAACGGTAGGACCGCTTCATGTCGCGGAGGACCTTGTCGGAGCCCGACTGGAGCGGCATGTGCAGCTGGGGCATGACGTTCCCGGTCTCGGCCATGGCGTCAATGACGTCGTCAGTGAACGCTGCCGGGTGTGGGCTCGTGAAGCGGACCCTTTCCAGGCCCGGGATCTCACCGCAGGCGCGGAGCAGTTTGGAGAACGCCTGGCGGTCGCCGAATTCCACGCCGTACGAATTGACGTTCTGGCCAAGCAGTGTCACTTCGATGGCGCCGTCATCCACCAGCGCCTGGACCTCGGCGAGGATGTCTCCGGGCCGGCGGTCCTTCTCCTTGCCCCGCAGGGCCGGGACGATGCAGAACGTGCAGGTGTTGTTGCACCCCACGGAGATGGACACCCAGCCCGAATAGACGGAGTCGCGCTTGGTGGGCAGGGTGGACGGAAAGACGTCCAGCGACTCGAGGATCTCGAGCTGCGCTTCGTTGTTGTGGCGTGCCCGGTCGAGGAGTGCCGGCAAGGCGCCCACGTTGTGCGTCCCGAAGACGGCATCCACCCACGGCGCCTTTTTCAGGATGGTTTCTCGGTCCTTCTGGGCGAGGCAGCCGCCCACGGCGATCTGCATCCCGGGGTTGGCTTCCTTGATGGGCGCCAGCATGCCCAGGTTGCCGTACAGCTTGTTGTCCGCATTTTCCCGGACGGCGCAGGTGTTGAACACCACGACGTCGGCCTGGGCACCGTCCGCCGGAACGTAACCGGCAGCCTCCAGCATCCCTGCCATCCGCTCGGAATCGTGAACGTTCATCTGGCAGCCGAACGTCCGCACCTGGTAAGTGCGGGGCGCGGCGGAGGCGTCGGTTGCTGCTGGAACGGTGCCGGATGCGGGGGAAGGGTAGGTCAGACTCACCCGTTAAGCGTACCGGCTGCGCCCAACTCCCCGTCGCCCCGGCCACCGGGCGGCCAAAGTGCCCGACGCCGTGTCGGCACGAAGCCGGGCCGCCCAGGTCTCAGCGTATTAGTGCCTTAGCTGCCGGATGCGGCGTCGAGCACTTCACCCACGATGCGGAAGGCCTGCGACGGCTGGTACCCCTTGCGTGCAAGCATGGACGCCAGCCGGCGGGTGACCTTGTCCCGCTCGGCACGGTCCGACAGGTCAGTTCCCGGCCGGAGGCGGCGTTCCACCAGTTGGCGGGCCGCCGTTTCCTCGTCGGCGTCGCTGAGCTGTTCCAGGGCAGACGCCGCAGCGTCCCCGTCGATGCCTTTTTCCGCCAGCTCCCGCCGGAGGGCACCTTTGGCCAGTTTCCGGGTCTGCGAGCGGCTCCGCACCCACATCTCGGCGAACTCCGCGTCGTCGACCAACCTGACTTCTTCGAAGCGGTCCAGGACTGCCGCGGCGACGTCCTCGGGCACGTTGCGCTCCGCCAGCTTGCGCTCGAGCTGCAGCCTGCTCTTGGGCGAACTGGTCAGCTGCCGGAGCACGATAGCGCGCGCCACAGCCGCCGGGTCAGGCTCCCGGTCCCCCGCGAACCTGTCCTCGGCGGACGAGGACGGCGGGACTGGATCCTGGCCGGCGGACGCGGCGCGGCGCTTGCTGCCGGAACGCTTGCTGCTAGAACCCGTCAACGGCCTTCAGCTTCGGCGAGGCCGCGGCGTCAGCGGCTGCGGGGGCCACCCCGACGCCCAGCTTTTCCTTGATGAGCCGTTCCAGCTCCGCAGCCAGTTCAGGGTTGTCGCGCAGGAAGCGGCGGGAGTTTTCCATGCCCTGGCCGAGCTGATCACCGTCGTAGGTGAACCAGGACCCCGACTTCTTGATGATGCCGTGCTCGACGCCCATGTCGATGATGCCGCCCTCGCGGGAGATGCCCTGGCCGTAGATGATGTCGAACTCGGCGATCTTGAAGGGCGGGGCCATCTTGTTCTTGACGATCTTGGCCTTGGTCCGGTTGCCGACCGAGTCGGCGCCTTCCTTCAGCGTCTGGATCCGGCGGACGTCGATCCGGATGGAGGCGTAGAACTTCAGCGCCTTACCGCCGGTGGTGGTTTCCGGCGAGCCGAAGAAGACACCGATCTTTTCGCGGAGCTGGTTGATGAAGATGGCGGTGGTCTTGGTCTGGCTCAGCCGTCCGGTGATCTTTCGCAGCGCCTGGCTCATGAGGCGTGCCTGCAGACCAACGTGGCTATCTCCCATGTCGCCCTCGATTTCCGCACGCGGCACCAGCGCAGCCACGGAGTCGATGACAATGACGTCAAGGGAGCCGGAGCCGATCAGCATGTCCATGATTTCCAGTGCCTGCTCACCGGTGTCCGGCTGGGAAACCAGCAGGGCGTCGGTGTCAACGCCAAGCTTGGCCGCGTACTCGGGGTCGAGGGCGTGCTCGGCGTCGATGAAGGCGGCGATGCCGCCCTGCCGCTGCGCGTTCGCCACGGCGTGCAGGGCGACGGTGGTCTTACCGGACGATTCCGGTCCATAGATCTCAACGATCCGGCCGCGCGGCAGTCCGCCAATTCCCAAGGCGACGTCCAGGGCAATGGAGCCGGTCGGGATGACCTCAATCGGGGCCCGGACTTCATCGCCCAGCCGCATGACGGAGCCTTTGCCGAACTGCTTGTCAATCTGGGCAAGCGCTGCTTCGAGCGCCTTTTCACGATCCGGGGCTGCCGCCATGGTTCACACCTCTAATGCTTTCTCGCTGTGGAGTGGCCTGTGCGGCCTGTTTCTGTCATCACTGACGCTATCCCCGCCCTCTGACATTGTTGCCGGACGGGCGTGCGTATGTGGATAACCTGCTCGAAAAAAGCATAGCCGCACCCGAACAGATATTCGAACAATCTGTCGGCGTGTCAGGGCTCTTCAGGCAGGCGGGCGCCTGTCAGTTCCTGCTGGGCTTGATGTCGCGGCCCAGGCGGCGCTCCGCGGGGACGTCCTGGACGTCGCAGACGGCGAGCCACACATCGCGGGGGCTGACGCCGGCGGCGAGAGCCTGCTCCGCCGTCCGGCTGCCGACGCCGGCGAGGACCAGAGAACCACCGAGCACGCGCGAGTAGCCTGCGCCGAATTCGTCGTCCATAAGCCGCCAGAAATCACTAATTCTCACGACATAGAGTCTCTCACGGGCGCGGACCTTAGAATGGTTGCCATGAGCAACCCAGCCGACGCCCCCGGAGTCTCTGCCCCCTCCGAGGACACCCTCGATGCCGCGCTAAAGACCGTGGAGCATCAGATCAGCATTTTCTGGCGGCGCGCCCGGTCCGTCTCTCAGCAGCTGTCACGCCAGGTGCACCCGGACATGGAGCCCGCGGCCTACGGCCTGTTGACGGTGATCCGCAAAGAGGGCCCTATCCGCCTGACGGAGCTGGCATCCTGCATCGGAGTGGGCAAGCCATCGGTCAGCCGGCAGATTGCCTTCCTGGAAAGCATCGGCCTCGTAGTCAAGGAAGCGGACCCGCTGGACGGCCGTGCCCAGACCATCAGGCTCACGGCGCACGGTGAAGAGAAAATGCACCAGGTGCAGGACGCCAGGCGGGAGGTTTTCCGCGAGAGGCTGGGCGAATGGCCCGTGGAGGACCTTGAGGCGCTGGCCTCCTACATGGCCAAGCTCAACGCCACGTACGAACGCGACGGGTTCCCCAAGGACGGGACCCCCTAGGACGCCGGGCGGCCCTGGCGCGGCACTGGCGGCACGACTGGCATGGCACGACGAAGGCCTCCGGCATGTGCCGGAGGCCTGGCGTCTATATTCCGTGGAGCTGGTTACCGGGCGCCCGAGAGCAGCCCCGTGGCCAGTTCGTCAGACAGTTCAGTATTGAGTTCGCGGTCAAGGTCGCGGCCGTAACGCTGCGAGAATTCCTGCGGGACGGTGTCCGGAACGGCAACACCTTCGGCCACGGCGACGCGGTCGCTGACCTCTCGGAGCATGCTGGACAACGGAACGTCGAGGGCCGAGCAGATCGAAGACAGCAGCTCCGAAGAGGCTTCCTTCTGGCCGCGCTCCACTTCACTGAGGTAGCCGAGGGAAACCCTGGCACTGTGTGAAACTTCGCGGAGGGTCCGGCCCTGACGCTGGCGAACGTCGCGCAGAACATCACCGATTTCGTGACGAAGTACTACCATCTTGCGCTCCTTCTGTTCGCTCTTTGCCTGATCGGCGAGGCCCACATCCTTCCAGCGGACAACGCCGTTTACGGATACGGGCTGCTTTACCATCTGTATCGCCTTGCTCCCTCGTTAGTCCGGTTCGCGTGAAGCGAACCGCTGTTGGTCTTTTCATCCTAGGCGCCTCCCTAATGCGGGGGCGACACAAAATAACAACTATTCGGATTCGCTTTTTGTTCCCGGCAACCTTACTCCCGGTAGCTTAGCGACGCTAGGGCCTCCTGCAGTCGCTCCAGGGCGGCCGCGCAGGCCAGGGCCCGGATCTCTGCCCGGGTGCCCTCGAAGCTGTACGGAAACGACGTCGAGCCCTGGGCCGTGGCGACCCCGATGAACACTGTTCCCACCGCCTTGCCGTCGTGCTCGTCCGGCCCCGCGACTCCCGTGGTGGACACTCCAAGGTCGGCACCGCAGGTGCGTCGGGCGCCGTCGGCCATCGCTGCCGCCACTGCGCCGTCAACGGAACCGAGGGAGTCCAGCAGCGCCTGCGGAACGCCAAGGACGTCCCGTTTGACGGAGTTCTGGTAGGAAACAACGCCGCCCTGCAGCATGGCCGATGCGCCGGGCGTGTCTGCCAGCATCGCCGTGACCATGCCGGCCGTGAGCGATTCTGCGGTGGCAACGGTGATTCCCCGTTGCACGGCGGCGGCGACAGCCTCGCCGGCGATCCGGTGCAGGTTGGTCATGGTCATCCCTCCTGGGTTTCCGGTTTCCGGTGCTCCTGGTGTTCCTGGTTTTGGCGTTCCTCGGCCCGCCGGCGCAGCCCCTGGGTCCGTACCTTCATCGCTTCAATGACGTACTCGGCGCCGGTCCACACGGTGATCCCCACGGCGACAAGCATGACGGCGAAGGCCACCCAGACCAGCCACGGCGCGAGGCCGGAGAGCGGGAGGAGGTAGAGGAAAATGGCCGCGGTCTGGACTACGGTCTTCAGTTTGCCGCCGCGGGACGCCGGGATCACGCCGTAACGGATCACGAAGAACCTCAGGGCGGTGATGCCCCATTCGCGGACCAGGATGAGCACCGTAATCCACCAGGGCAGCTCGTTCAGGACGGAGAGCATGACCAGGGCGGAGCCGATTAGGAGCTTGTCGGCAATCGGATCGGCGATCTTTCCGAAGTCGGTGACCAGTCCCCTGCTCCGGGCAATGTCGCCGTCGAGCTTGTCCGTGTAGATGGCGACGGCGAACGCCGCCACGGCGGCCCAGCGCCAGGGCCCGGACTCGCTGTGCTGGCCGGGGGCATCGGCGATAAGGAACCAGACGAAGAACGGCACCAGCACGATGCGGAGCATGGTGAGGATGTTGGGAAGATTCCAGATCCCGGAGCTGTTGGAGCCGGCCGCGGTCGCTTCGGTGCTAGTCACCCTTCTAGGCTACCGTCCGGTGAGGGACCAGGCGTCTTCGGAACCGTCCTCGTCGTCGCCGGAGCTGCCGTCCGCGCCGTCGTAGTACTCCACGTTCTGGGTGCGGTTGTCCAGGCCGGCGGCAACGAGGTCCTCGGCGTATCCGCCCTGGGCGATGTTGGCGTTGGCGTTGTCACTGAGCGCTGCGGTTTGGGAATCGGGCATCGCCGGGGATTCCTGCCCCTTCATGGCGGCCAGAACGGTGGCGAGGTCGTCCGGCTTGACCAGCACGTCGCGCGCCTTGGATCCTTCGGAGGGCCCCACGACTCCCCTGGACTCGAGGAGGTCCATGAGGCGGCCGGCCTTGGCGAACCCGACGCGGAGCTTGCGTTGGAGCATCGACGTCGAGCCGAACTGCGTGGTGACCACCAGTTCCGTGGCCTGCAGCAGCACCTCGAGGTCGTCTCCGATGTCGTCGTCGATCTGCTTTTTCTGCGCTTCCGGGGCGACGTCGTCACGGTAGACCGCCTTGAGCTGGCCCTTGACGTGTTCCACCACCTTGTGGATTTCGGACTCGGTGACCCAGGCGCCCTGGACGCGCATGGCCTTGGAGGCGCCCATCGGCAGGAACAGGGCGTCGCCCTGGCCGATCAGCTTTTCCGCTCCCGGCTGGTCCAGGACCACGCGGGAGTCCGTGACCGAGGACGTGGCGAACGCCATGCGGGACGGCACGTTGGCCTTGATCAGGCCGGTGACGACGTCCACGGAGGGGCGCTGGGTGGCCAGGACCAGGTGGATGCCGGCGGCGCGGGCCAGCTGGGTGATGCGGACGATGGAATCCTCGACGTCGCGGGGCGCCACCATCATGAGGTCGGCGAGCTCGTCCACGATCACCAGCAGGTACGGGTAGGGGCGGATGACGCGCTTGGAGTCGACCGGCGGGTGGACCTTGCCGGCGCGGACGGCCTTGTTGAAGTCATCGATGTGCTTGAACCCGTAGTTGGCGAGGTCGTCGTAGCGGGCGTCCATCTCGCGGACCACCCACTGCAGCGCCTCGGCGGCCTTCTTGGGGTTGGTGATGATGGGCGTGATCAGGTGCGGGACGCCTTCGTACGCCGTGAGTTCCACGCGCTTGGGGTCCACCATGACCATGCGGACCTCGTCCGGGGTGGCACGCATCAGGATGGACGTGATCATCGAGTTCACGAAGGACGACTTGCCGGCACCGGTGGCGCCGGCCACGAGCAGGTGGGGCATTTTGGCGAGGTTTGCCACGACGTAGCCGCCCTCGACGTCCTTGCCGACGCCCATCACCATGGGGTGGTCGGTGCGACGGGCGTTCTGGCTGCGGAGGACGTCGCCGAGCGAGACGGTTTCGCGGTCCGTGTTGGGGATCTCGATGCCGATGGCGGACTTGCCCGGGATGGGGCTCAGGATGCGGACGTCGCTCGAGGCGACGGCGTAGGAGATGTTCTTGGACAGGGCCGTGACGCGTTCCACCTTGGTGCCCGGTGACAGCTCGATCTCGTAGCGGGTCACTGTGGGGCCCCGGCTGAAGCCGGTCACCTGGGCGTCAACGTTGAACTGCGTCAGCGTCTCGGTCAGGGAGGCAACGATGGCGTCGTTGGCTTCCGTGCGCTCCTTCGGGATGGATCCCGGCGTCAGGACGTCCGACGACGGCAGGGTGTACGTGACGTCGCCGGCCAGCGACAGCTGCTCGGTGCGCTGCGGAATCGGTGTGGGCGGCGGCGCGGGGGCGACGGGACGCGACGGGACCTGGGCGGCCGCCGCACCGGCTGCCGGGTTCAACGAACCGGCGGCGACCATTCCGGGAGTGACGAGCGGGATGGCCTCGGTGGCGTTTTCGCCCGCCTCTCCGGCAGTGCTGCCCAGTCCCTGGGCTGCCTTGATCTTCTCGACGGCGATTTCGGCCTGCGTGGGGCGGCGCACGCCGGGCGCCACGGCGCTGGCGCCCTTCGCGCCCTTCGTGCCCTTGGCGGGGCCGGGTTCGGCGTCATCGTCGATGACGGCATGTTCGAAGGCTTCGTCTCCGACGTATCCCTCGAGCCGGGCGTCGGCGTCGTCGTTCTTGCCGAAAAGCCGTTTCCGCTTCTTTTTCGGCTCGGCCGGGGCGCTGTCGTAGAGGTAGCTGCGGTCGTGGCCGCCGCCGTCGTCCCCGTCGTCCTGAAGGTCGATGCCCATCAGGTGCTCGTAGGCGCCGCGCAGGCGCCGGGGAATGGCACCGAAGGGGGTGGCCGTGATGATGAGCAGCGAGACAAAGGCCAGCAAGGCGTACAGGACCACCGGCACCGCCGCATGAATGGCCACGAGCGGCGTGGCCGCCAGGAAGCCCAGCATGCCGCCGGCCTGACGCAGTCCGTCAAAGCCGTCGCTCACGGTCGGCTGGCCGCCGACGATGTGGGCAAGCCCGCACCCCGCGAACGTCATGATGAGGAAGCCGATGCCCACGCGGTTGTTGCCCCGGCCGTCGGCCGGCTGGCGGAACAGCCTGAAGGCGCAGACCGATAGCATCAGCGGCAGCACGAGCGACATCCAGCCGAACGTCCCGTTGACCACCGCGTAGACGGCGTCCGGGAACCAGCCCCGGAGGCCCCACCAGGCAAAGGTGGCGATGAAGACCGCCAGCGCCAGGTTGAACAGCGCGGCACCGTCGCGGCGGTCCTCTGGGGCGAGGTCGCTCACGTCGTGGCCGATTCTCCGCACTCCCCCGCCCACCAGGTGCCCGATGCCGAGCCACGCGCCGCCGACCACCCGCAGCAGCCAGGGCTGCCGGGCTTCGACGGCGGGCATCTGCCGCGTACGGCCAGAGCCGGCCGACGCTCCCGCCCGGCCGGATCTGGCCGCGGCGGAACCGGAGCGGCTCGCGGACGTGCCTGCTTTGCCGCCGGAAGTACGTTTTGGCGCGGGGGAAGTACGTGTGGCCATATGTGCCACGGTACTCCACCCGGGCCCCGGATCCGCGGATTTACGGGCTTTCGGGGCTGTGTTCGCCAGCGCGGCCGGCGCCGCGACGGCCGCCTAGGCTTCCAGGACCACCGGAATGATCATCGGCTTGCGGCGGAGCTTACGGTTGACCCAGGTTCCGACCACGCGGCGGACAACCTGCTGTAACTGGTGGGTGGTGTGGTCCGTGCGGTTGAGGACGGCTTCCTCCAGCGCAGCATTGATCCGAGGGATGATGTCGTCGAAAACCGAATCGTCTTCCGCGACGCCGCGGGCGTGGATTTCCGGCCCCGAGACCACCTTGCCGGTGGCGCGGTTGATGACCGTGATGATGGAAATGAAGCCTTCATCGCCCAGGACACGGCGGTCTTTGAGGTCCGCGTCCGTGATTTCGCCCACGCTGGAGCCGTCAACGTAGACGAAGCCGACCTCAACCTGGCCCACCACGTCAGCCTGGTGGTCCCTGAGGTCAATCACGGTGCCGTTGTCCGCCAGCAGGATGCTCGCCTCCGGCACGCCCGATTCCTCGGCGATTTTTCCGTTGGCGATGAGGTGGCGGGTCTCGCCGTGCACGGGCATGGCGTTGAGCGGCTCAAGGATGTTGTAGCAATACAGCAGCTCTCCGGCCGCGGCATGGCCGGACACGTGGACCTTGGCGTTGCCCTTGTGAATGACGTCCGCACCCAGCTTCAGCAGCCCGTTGATGATGCGGAAGACGGCGTTCTCGTTGCCCGGGATAAGGCTAGAAGCCAGAATGACGGTGTCGCCCTCGCCGACCACCACCGGGTGGTCACCGTTGGCCATGCGGGACAGCGCGGCCATCGGCTCGCCCTGGGAACCGGTGGACATCAGCACCACGCGGTTGTCCGGCAGGTTCCCGATGTTCTTCACGTCCACCAGGATGCCGTCCGGCACGTCCAGGTAGCCAAGCTTCGCGGCGATGGCCATGTTGCGGACCATGGACCGGCCCACGAAGGCGACCTTTCGGTTGTGCTTGCCCGCGGCGTCAAGGACCTGCTGCACACGGTGCACGTGGGACGAGAAGGAGGCCACAATGATGCGCTTGCTGGCCTGCCCGAAGAGCCGGTCCAGGGTGGGGCCGATTTCCTTTTCCGCGGTGGTGAACCCGGGGACGTCGGCGTTGGTGGAGTCCGACATGAACAGGTCCACGCCCTCTTCGCCGAGGCGGGCGAAGTGGCGGAGGTCCGTAATCCTGCCATCCAGCGGCAACTGGTCCATCTTGAAGTCACCGGTGTGCAGGACGGTTCCGCCCGCGGTGCGCAGGAAGACGGCGAGGGCATCGGGAATCGAGTGGTTGACGGCCACGAACTCGCATTCGAAGGGGCCGAACTTCTCCACTTGACCCTCGACCACCGTGAGGGTGTACGGCTTGATCCGGTGTTCCTGCAGCTTTGCCTCGATGAGGGCGAGCGTCAGCTGCGATCCCACCAGCGGGATGTCGTTGCGGAGCCGGAGCAGGTACGGCACAGCGCCGATGTGGTCCTCGTGGCCGTGGGTCAGGACGACGGCGACAATGTCATCCAGCCGGTTCTCGATGTAGGAGAAATCGGGCAGGATCAGGTCGACGCCCGGCTGCGTTTCCTCGGGGAAGAGGACGCCGCAGTCGACGATGAGCAGCTTGCCGTCGATTTCGAACACAGCCATGTTGCGGCCGATCTCGCCGAGCCCGCCGAGCGGAACGATCCGCAGGGTGCCTTGGGGAAGACGGGGAGGCGTGACGAGGCCGGGTAGGGCTACTTGGGTCATAATGCACTTCTTTCCAGGCGGAAGAGTGCCGGTCTCAGTCCGTCAGGAAAAGACCAGCCCTCCCTCCGCCAAGTCCTCGCGGATGATTTCGATCTCAGCTTCGTCCGGCTCCACGAGGGGCAAACGGACAACCGAGTTGGGCAGGACTCCCTGCCATTTAAGAATTTGTTTGGCCGCAACGGCTCCCTGGATACGGGTCATGGTTGCGCGCACCACGGGCTCAAGTTCGAAGTTGATCTTGCGGGCGGTGCCGAGGTCGTTCGCATTGACGGCGTCGATGAGTTCCCGGAAGCGGCGGGTGGCAACGTGGGTGGTCACGCCCACGAGTCCCACGGCGCCCAGGGCCATCCAGGGAAGGGTCAGGCCGTCGTCGCCGGAGTAGAAGAGAAGGTCGGTCTCGGCCATGACACGCGTTGCAGCGGCGAAATCGGCCTTGGCGTCCTTGACGGCAACGATATTCGGGTGCTGCGCGAGGCGGATCATGGTCTCGGGCGCGATCGCGATGGAGGAGCGGCCCGGGATGTCGTAGAGCATGACGGGCACGTCCGTTGACGACGCGATGGTCTCAAAGTGCGCGCGGACGCCGGCCTGGCTGGGCTTGTTGTAGTACGGCGTGACGAGCAGGAGCCCGTCGACACCGAGCGCAGCCGCCTGCTGGGAAAGGTGCACGGAGTGGGCTGTGTCGTTGGTCCCGGTGCCGGCGATAATGCTGGCCCGTCCGCCGACCGCTTCCTTGACGGCGCGGAACATTCCGAGGTTTTCCTCGTCCTTGAGGGTGGAGGTTTCCCCCGTGGTTCCGGTGACCACCAGGCCGTCGCAGCCGTCGTCGACGAGCTTGCTGGCCAGCTCCGCAGCCTGCTGGTAGTCCACTTTGCCATCCTTGGTGAAGGGCGTGACCATAGCGGTCAAGAGCGTACCAAGAGCAGGAATGTGCGCGGAAGTGTCAGCCATGGGAAAAACGTTACCCTGTCACCTGCAGGTTAGGACAATGGCCGGTGCGTGATGATCGTCAAATTCGGGAAAACAGCGGATCTGCGGCCGTGCCGCCAGCTCGGCTGCCGTTACCGATCGTGCCGTAGCCGTTCTTGCCGGTACCGATCGAGGGGGCCGCGCCGCAGCACGGCGGTGACCACTTCCGTTCCGGTCCCGGAGGCATGCTGCATGGGCAGGCCGTCCGGGCCCCAGAAGCCGCTCAGGCCACAGGACGGACCCAGGGGTGTCCGGCCGCCCAGGTTGGCCAGCACCGTGTAGGTCCGGTTGTCCATGGCCCGCGCCCCCAGGTGCAGCCCCAGGCGGTGCCCTTCCCCCTCCGTGTAGAGGGCAGATACGGCGTAAACGTCGGCGCCGGCGTCCGCGGCCGTGCCCGAGTGGCCGGGGTGGGCTGCGTCGAAGCAAATGGCCAGGGCAATCTTCCAGCCGTCGACGTCCAGGACAGCCGGGCCCGGCCCGGCGGCAAACAGGGACTCCTCGTCCCCGTGGAGGTGTGTCTTGAAGCCGACATCGGCGTCGCCGTTCGGGTGGAGTGCCAGGGCAGCCAGCCGTGGCGTGCCATCCGCTTCACGATACGCCGCACCGACCACCGCGGTGTTCCCTGTCCGCCGGCAGATTTCCCGAACGGGATCGAGGCGGACGTCGCCAGGCACCAGCCACTGGTCCCCGCCCGGACGATCCCCGTCCCGGAGAAGGGGCAGGTTGTATCCGGTGAGCGAGAGTTCGGGGAAAAGCACCAGCCTGGCACCGTGCGAATCGGCATCCTCGATGAGGCGCACGTGCTCCGGCGCGTTGACGGCAATGCCGCCCTCCAGGGCCTGGTACTGGACGGCGGATACGGTCAGCGCTGAGGTCACGCCTCCATCCTAGGCAGGGTCCGTCCCCGCGCAGTAGCGTTCCACAGCCGCCTCCCGCAGGGACTCCGCCCAGCTGGCGAGGCGCTGGGCGGCGCGGACGTAGTGGAACAGCTCCGTGGGCGTCAGCGCATCCAGGTCGGTTTCGGACAGCCGGCGCGCCAGCTCCGCCCCGGGAACCTGTGCCGACAGCGCGATTCCCTGGCTGCTCCACTGCAGGTCCTCGGCAGGCTCGCCGGCGACCAGTTGCCGGAACAGGTAGTCCACCACGCCGGGGCTCATCGCCTTCAGTGGCCCTGCCGTGCTGCGTGCAGCCGGTTTGTCCGCGCGGTTGTCCGAGCCGCGCTCTGACATATGCCTCGATGAGTTGTTCATGCTGACGATGCTATTCGAACATATATTCGAATACAAGGCCTGCTTCCATCCACGCCGCGTCGGAGCCACGCAGGACGGCAGGCCGTGAGGGAACGGCGCCATATCCGGATGTGAGACGATCGCTTCATGACCTCGCGGAGCACGGCTGCACAGTCCGGAACCAAGAAAGGCGCAGCAGTCAGCACCCGGCTTGCGGGAATAGACGCCGCGCGTGGCCTCGCCCTCCTCGGAATGATGGCCACCCACCTGCTGCCGACGTTCGAATCCGACGCCGCGCTGACCCCGACCTGGATCGGACTGACCTTCTCCGGGCGGGCCGCAGCCCTCTTCGCCGTCCTGGCAGGCATCGGACTGGCCCTTTCCACCGGCAAGCAGAGGCCCCTCGAGGGCAGCGCCCTCTCTGCGGCACGGCGGGGCATCGCCCTGCGCGCCCTGGTGATTGCCGTCGTCGGGCTCGCCCTAGGTGGACTGGACGTCAATGTGGCAGTGATCCTGGTCCACTACGCCGCCCTCTTCCTGTGCATCCTGCCGTTTATCGGGCTACGGCTGAAGGCACTCTGCGCCTGGGCCGCAGGCTGGATCCTGGCATCCCCGGTGATCGCTTTCCTGCTCCGGCCCTGGCTCATGGCCGCGGATCCGCCGCTGCAGCTGAACCACAACCCCGGCTGGGAGGATCTGTCCACGCCGGGCCAACTGCTGGGCGACCTGTTCCTGACGGGCTACTACCCGGTGTTCCAGTGGATTGCGTATCTGCTGGTGGGGCTCATCCTCGGCCGCCTGGCGTTGTCGGCGGCGGTGGTACCGGTGCTGCTACTGGCCGGCGGCACCGCGGTGGCCGCCTTCGCGAAGGTCCTGGGCACGGCAGCCATGGAGGAATGGGGCGGCAGGCCCGCACTGCAGGCGCTCCTCACCGACCCCAACTACCCGCTGGACAGCCTCCTGCAGGTCAATCTCGCCGGCGTCCGGCAGGAGGGTTCATGGTGGTGGCTGGCCGGCAGCGCACCCCACTCCGGAACCACGCTGGACCTGCTGCACACGAGCGGCGCGGCGGCCGCCGTCGTCGGACTCTGCCTGCTGATTGGCCGGCTCGGGCAATGGCTGGATCTGGACCTGCTGCTTCCGTTGCGCGGCGCCGGGGCCATGACGCTGACGCTGTACACGGCCCACGTTTGCGTAGTGGCGTCGTTCCACCTCAAGCCCCTCCCGGCCGGGTGGACCGAGGACGGGATGTACGTCGCCCATGCCGCCTTGGCGGTGCTGATCGGGATGGTCTTCGCCGTCCTGAAGTGGCGCGGCCCGCTGGAATGGCTGGGGCATGCCGCCAATCAGGTGGGACGGCACCAGCCGGCGCGGATCCGGTGACCTCCGGGCTGCCGCGTCCCCGCTTGCCCCATTAGGGCGCCTTGGAGGCCTGGAACATCCGCACGGCGTCCCGCATGGAGGAACGGGCGCGCTTGCGGTCACCGGCGGCGTCGTAGGCGCAGCTGAGCCTGAACCATGACCGCCAGTCGTCCGGGGCAGCTTCGGCTTCCGCACGGTACTTCTCGAATTCCTGGTCCGCCGCGGCACGGACAATCCGTCCGGCGGGTGTGCGGGGAAGGTTGTCCACCGGCAGGCCGCCTTCGGCTTCAAGCACGCGGGCCATCTGTTCGGTGCGGGCGCCGAACAGCAGTTCACGGATCAGCGCCCACGCGCCGATGCCCGGCAGAACAAGGTACGCCGCCCCGATGGCCTTGGCCACGGGTTCAGCATCCGTGAGCAGGAGCACCGAGCGCTGAAAGGACACCACCAGGTAGAAGACCAGCAGGAGGGTGACCGCGCCCACCCAGATTTTGGTGCGGTTCTTTTTCAGCGGGCCGAGGAGTGTTTTCACGGTACTTACAGCCCCAGGTCCAGGTAGCCGTCCAGGCCCACGGTCAGTCCGGGGTGGTTCGCGACGTTCCGGATCCCCAGGAGGACGCCGGGCATGAACGACGCCCGCTCAAACGAGTCATGCCGCAGGGTCAGCTGCTCCCCCGGGCCGCCGAGGAGGACCTCCTGATGTGCAACGAGGCCGCGGAGCCGCACGCTGTGCACACGGACTCCGTCCACGTCGCAGCCGCGGGCGCCGGCAAGTTCGCTGGTGGTGGCATCCGGGCTTGGCCCGACGCCGGCCGCTGCGCGTTCCGCCGCGACCAGTTGGGCGGTCCGGACGGCCGTGCCGGAGGGCGCATCGACCTTGTCAGGGTGGTGGAGCTCGATGATTTCCACGGATTCAAAGTACTTGGAAGCCTTGGCGGCGAACGCCGAGGCCAGGACGGAACCGAGGGCAAAGTTTGGCGCGATCAGCACGCCGACGTCCGGACGGCCTGCCAGCAGGTCGCCGAGCTCCTGCAGCTTTCCGGTGTCCCAGCCGGTGGTGCCCACGACCGCATGCATGCCGTTCTCGACGGCGAAACGGACGTTCTCCCGGGTGCTCTCCGGAACGGTGAGATCCACCACGAACCTGGCACCGGCGCTGAGCAAAGTGTCCAGGGAGTCGCCCCGTCCCAAGGCTGCGACGAGCTTCATGTCGGGGGCGGCCTCTACCGCTTTGACGGCCTCGGCGCCCATGCGCCCGTTCGCGCCCAGGACGGCGACAGCGAGTTGTTCGGTCATGGATTCAACACTACCTTTCGCCCGCCCGGCGAAAGGAACCGGGCGCCATGCGTTACCTCACGTGCGGCCGGCGGGCAGGCCCCGAACCAAAACCGGGCCCGGTACCTACGCCCCGGCCCCGACCCACTCGACGGTGCCGTCGCTGAAGAACTGTTCCTTCCAGATGGGGACCTGTGCCTTGATGCGGTCCACGAGTTCGGAGCACACGGCGAAGGCCTGCCCGCGGTGTGCCGCCGACACCGCGCAGACCAGGGCCGGTTCGCCGATTTCCAGGGAGCCCACACGGTGTGCTGCCCAGATCCGGACCGGCGGCGTGGAGGCGCCGGCACCTTCGTGCTCGGCCACCAGCTGCGCCACGACGTCGGCCATCACCTGGTGCGCCGTCGGATGCGCGCTGTAACTGAGCCGGTCAACCGGCTTGCCGCCGTCGTGGTTCCGCACCACGCCGCTGAAGCTGACCACCGCGCCTGCGGTGTCCGACTCCACGGCCGCGATGGCCTGGTCCACGGAGATGGGCTCGGCGCTCAGCACCGCATGCACTACTTCGAATGCCGGCCCCGTGAATGATGGCCCCGTCAGGAATGGTTCAGTGCCCATGTCCGCCCTCCAACTGGTCGCACAGGTGCCCGATCACCGGATCCAGCACGGACAGTCCGTCCATGACGCCCTTCGGTGATCCGGGCAGATTAACGATGAATGTCCGGCCGGCCGCGCCGGCATGCCCGCGGCTGAGCATGGCATGGGGAGTTTTGGCGATCCCGGCCTGCCGGATGCCCTCCATGATGCCGGGGATCTCGCGGTCCAGCAGCGGCAGCGTCATCTCCGGCGTCCGGTCATCGGGACTCAGCCCGGTGCCGCCGCTGGTGATGACGACGGCGGGCTGCTGGGTCAGGAGGGCGCGGATCGCGGCTCCCACCGGCTCGCCGTCGGGCACCACCATTGCCGGAAAGGGCTCAAAGCCGTGTTCGGTGAGCCAGTCGATGATGACCGGGCCGGTCTCGTCCCGGTAGATTCCGGCCGCGGCCCGCGTCGAGGCAATGACGACGCCGGCCTTCCGGCCCTGCACCTCACCGTGGACGTGGGGCGTTGAATTGGTTGCAGCGCTGCTCACAGTGCCCAGTCCCCGCTCTTGCCGCCGCTTTTGGCGAGCACCTTGATGTCCGTCAGGACGGCATGCTTGTCCACGGCCTTGATCATGTCGTACACGCTCAACGCCGCGACGGAGGCGGCGGTCAGGGCTTCCAATTCGACGCCGGTGACTCCCCTGGTCTTCACTGTGGCAAGGATGTCCACGGCATCTGCTCCCAGTTCGAAGTCGACCGTGACCTTCGAAATCGGCAGCGGGTGGCACAGCGGAATGAGTTCGGGGGTTTTCTTGGCCGCCATGATTCCGGCGACCCTCGCGACGGCCAGGGCGTCGCCCTTGGGCAGGCCGCCGGAGCCCAGCAGCGCCAGGACCTCCGGGGTGCTCCGGACCGTTGCGGTGGCCGTGGCCTCGCGGGTGGTCTCCGGTTTTCCCGAGACGTCCACCATCTGGGCCGTCCCGTCACGGCGGAGGTGCGTCAGCGCGGCGTTGTCATTTTCTGCAGTCACAGCATCCATACTTCCACTTCGGCGCCCTCGGCGAGTGCGCCGACGCCATCGGGCACATGGACCAGGGCATTTGACTGCGCGAGGGCACGGACCAGGTGGGAGCTTTCGCCGCCCTCCAGCCGCACGGTTCCGTCCGGCAGCAGGTTCCCGCGCCGGACCTGGTGCTTGCCCGCCGGGGACGTCAGCGGCTGCGCGAGCCGGGCGCGGACCGCGGGCCTCGGCGCCGGCGACCCGAACAGTCCGCTGAGGACGGGACGAAGGAACATCTCGAAGGAGACGAGGCAACTGACCGGGTTCCCCGGGAACCCGAGGAGGGGGACGCCGTCGAACATTCCGAGTCCCTGCGGGCCGCCAGGCTGCATGGCCACGTGCTGGAATGCCACGTCCTGGCCGTCCATGGCCTGCCGGACCACCTCGTAGGCGCCCTTGCTGACTCCGCCGGTGGTGACAATGAGGTCCACGGACGCCGTGTGGCTGCGCAACAGGCTGCGCAGCTCCGCCGGGTTGTCGGTGGCGATGCCCGCCCGGACCACGGCCAGCCCCGCCTGCCGCAGCGCGGTTTCCAGCAGCGTGCCGTTGGCGTCGTAGACCTTGCCGTCCGCCAGCGGTTCGCCGGGTTCCACCACCTCATCGCCCGTGGTCACGAGGAGAACGGTCAGCGGACGGTGGACCAGGACGTCCGCCAGCCCCAGGGCGGCCAGCAGCCCCAGCTGCCCGGGTCCCAGGAAAGTGCTGGCAGCCAGGGCGCGTTCGCCCGCCTCGATATCGCTTCCGGCGTCGCGGATGAACGTCCCGGCCGCCGCCGGGGGCAGCCACACTGTGGCTGCTTCGCCGGGGGCAGGGAACGCGGCTGGAACCGCCCGCTCGACGGGTACGACGGCGTCTGCCCCGGCGGGGACCATGGCCCCCGTCATGATCGGGGCCGCCGTGCCCGGTTCAAGGGCTGCCGGGCTGGCGCCCGCCGGAACGGGAGCAACCACGCGCAGTTCCGCGCCGGCGTCGGGCACGTCCGCGGAGCGGATGGCGAAGCCGTCCATCTGGGAGTTTGCAAACGGAGGCAGGCTCAGCGGCGCCGTGACGGTCTCGGCCAGCCCGCGGCCCAACGCCTGGGCAAGGGGAAGCCGCTGGCTGCGGCCGGCTGCGAGCGGCGCCAGGAGCTCCCGGACCGCCTGCCGGTGCTCGGCCACGCTCCGGGGCGCGTGAGAGGTCCCGTGCGCGTGGGGTGCTTGGGGGGCGGACGTGGTGGCAGTGGCGTGCGGCTGCGGGTGGCTGTGCATGGTCCTGCCTTCGATGCGGCGGCTACGGGTTTACGTCAACTCTAATGGTGTGGAAGCCCGTGGCGCCGTCCGGAGCGACGGACCGGTGCTCCTCGGTCTGCGCGGCACCGTGAAGGTCGGTGGCGCGCACCTGGACCTCGTGCTGTCCCGGCTGCAGATCGACGCCGAGCTGCCACTGGTACCAGGTGTCCACAGAGATGCCGGGAGCAAGGTCGGCCTGCTGCCAGCTGCCCCGATCGACCCGCAGCTCCACCTTCCCGATTCCGGTGTGCTGCGCCCACGCCACGCCGCCGAACACCACGCGGCCCGGAGGCGCGGACCGGCCGTCACGGGGAACATCGATGCGCGAAGAGATCTTGATGGGTCCGCGCGCGGACCATCCGCGCGGTGTCCAGTAGGCGACGTCGTCGGCGAACGTGGTGACTTTGAGTTCCGTAAGCCATTTCGTGGCTGACACGTATCCGTAGAGGCCGGGGACGATCATGCGGACCGGAAACCCGTGTTCCAGCGGAAGCGGCTCGCCGTTCATGCCCACGGCGAGCAGCGCATCCCGGCCGTCCGTGAGGACCTCCAGCGGAGTGCCGGCGGTCCAGCCGTCCGTGCTCCTGGCGAGCACCATGTCCGCGCCCGGCTTCGGACCTGCCATCGCCAGCAGCTCGCGGACGGGCCAGCCAAGCCAGAGCGCATTGCCGATCAGGTCGCCACCCACCTCGTTGGACACGCAGGCGATGGTCACATGGCGCTCCCTCAGCGGTTTGGCCAGCAGCGCGTCGAAATCAAGTTCGATCTCACGGTCCACCAGGCCGGTGACCTTGAGCCTCCATTCGCGCGGATCGATGACCGGGACTGACAGCGCGGTGTCGATGCGGTAAAACTCGGGGTTCGGCGTCACGAGCGGTTGCATCCCGGCCAGGCCGATCTCGGCGCCGGGCGGAATCGCTGCCGCCGGCAGCAGCGGCTTGGGCAGCCGCAGTGCCCTGCGGAGCTCGCTGACGCCGGCGGCGCCTCCCCGCCAGGCGGTGGCAAGGGCCCCGCCGACGACGACGGCCGCCGCGGTGCCGCCCAGCAGCTGGAAGAAGCCGCGCCGCGCGGGCAGGCCCGCTGCCTCGCCTTGCCGGCCGGCGACGTGCCAGGCGGCCAGCCGTCCGATCAGGCTCCGGAGCACCAGCACGGCGATGCCGGCGGCAAGCACAGGAAGCACGACGGCGGTGACGGTCACCTGCGCGCGCGTCAGGACCGCCACCACGCCCACGATGCCGAAGGCGGCGAAAATCGCGGCGCCCGCGAAGCGCCGGCGCAGCTCAACCACGCCGGACACCGCCGCGAAGGCAGCGATCGCCAGCGCCATGCCTGCCAGCAGCGCCAGTTTGTCTGCGGTGCCGAAAAGCGAAACTGCCCAGTCCTTGACGCCCGGCGGGGCGGCGTCGATGACGGCACCGCCCAAAGCGGTCATGGTGGAGAGGGACGGGCTGACGAACCCGGCGATGAGTTCGCTGGCCACGAGTCCTGTGCCTGCCGCCACGACACCGGCGGCGGCAGCCCAGCGGCGCGGCACCCTCCGGCCCGCTCCGGACGCCGCCCCGGCGCCGGACGGTCCCGCAGGTAACGCGTTGGACGGTCCCGGCTTTGCTTCGGGGTGGACCTGGTGTCCGGCTGCCGCCCCGGGTCCGGCTGGCTGGGACTCGTTCACACTTCCAGCATAGGTTCGATGAAGTCCGTTCGCACTGCGCCGGAACGCAAAGCGCGAAGTCACAGCGTGAGCGATGGCCCCCGCGTGGCGTAGCCTGAATTCATGAGTGTTCAGCTTGGCATCCCGCAGCCCCGCGAAGGAGGCGTTCCGGTTTCCGGCGCGCAGCCCCTTCCCGCTGCCCGTCCGGCCGATGCTCCCGCCGGCCTTGCGGACCGCTACGGACGCCGGGCCACGGACATGAGGCTTTCCCTCACGGACAAGTGCAATCTGCGCTGCACCTACTGCATGCCGGCGGAGGGGCTCGAATGGCTGGCCAAGCAGGCCGTCATGTCCGCCGCGGAAATCGTCCGGATCGTGGGGATCGGCGTGGATCTGCTGGGCGTGCGCGAGCTTCGCCTCACCGGCGGGGAACCTCTGGTCAGGGCCGACCTCATCGACATCATCGCCGCCCTGCGGAAGGCCCACCCGGAGCTTCCGATCTCCATGACCACCAACGGTGTGGGGCTCGACAAGAAGGCCGCCGCACTCAAGGCTGCCGGGCTGACGCGCATCAACGTCTCCCTCGATTCCCTGCACGAGGAAACCTTTGCCGAGCTAACGCGGCGCCCCTTCCTGGACCGCGTCCTGGCGGGAGTCGACGCCGCCTGGGCCGCCGGCCTCGGCCCGGTCAAGATCAACGCGGTGCTGATGCGGGGCATCAATGACGCCGAGTCGCCGTCGCTGCTCGCCTGGGCGCTGGAACGCGGCTATGAACTCCGCTTCATCGAGCAGATGCCGCTCGACGCCGACCACGGCTGGACGCGCCGGAACATGATCACGGCGTCGGAAATCCGGGAGCTGCTTTCGGCCGAGTACGTCCTCAGCCCGGATCCGCGGGAACGCGACGGTGCGCCCGCCGAACGTTTTGAAGTACGACGCCGGGTGGCCGGTTCGGCCGAAGCCGCCGGCCCCGTGCTGGGAACCGTGGGCATCATCGCCTCGGTCACCGAACCGTTCTGTTCGGACTGCCGCCGGACGCGGATCACTGCAGAGGGCAAGATCATGAGCTGCCTCTTCTCCCGCGAGGAGTTTGACCTGCTCGGGTTGCTCCGGGAGGGCGCCAGCGACCGGCAGCTGGCCGGGCGCTGGCAGGACGCCATGTGGGTCAAGCCGAAAGCCCACGGGATGGACCACGTGGGTCTCGATGCGCCGGACTTCGTCCAGCCGGACCGCAGCATGAGCGCCATCGGAGGCTGAACAGTTGAACGTAAGGTACTTCGCTGCGGCGCGCGCCGCGGCAGGCGTCGACGAGGAACGCTTCGAGCTTCCTCCCGGCTCCACGGTGGAAGCGCTGCTGGCCGCAGTGCTCGGTGTCGAACGTCCCGTGCCGCCGGCCGGTACTCCCCCGCTGGACCGAATCCTGGCCCGGAGCAGTTTCCTGCTGAACGAGATCGCCGTGCGGGACCGGACGGTTGTGCTGTCCGACGACGACGTGATTGACGTCCTGCCGCCCTTCGCCGGCGGATAGTCTCCCGCAGCCTTCCCCCGCACCCCATCTCGGCACCCCATCGGCCCAACTAGGTCGCAGCTCGCGCCGTTCCCAGCGCCCAGAAGCGCGCCAGCTGCTACCCAGTTGCGTCAGTGCTATGTCGCCGCCGCACACCGGGATCTACCATGGCACTACCGCCCGACGGAGAGCGGTACGCCTAAGGAGACCGGAATGTTCACGCTGCAAATTGAGCACGCGATCAAAGACTTTGACATGTGGAGGGCCGCGTTTGACCGCGACCCGGTGGACCGTGCGGGCTCGGGAGTGATCACCCACCGCATCAGCCGCCCGGTGGACGATCCGCACTACGTGGTGGTGGAACTCGACTTTGAGAGCCAGGAACAGGCCGAGGGGCTGCTGGCCAAGCTGCAGGAGAACGTGTGGAACTCCCCCGACGTGGCGCCTGCCCTGTCCGGCTCCCCGAAAACCCGGGTCGTTGAGGTAGTGGGCTAGTCGCCCGGCTTGCAGGACCCCATAGCAGCTCAGGCGCGGTGGCAGATCGACGTCATGAACGGGCTGAAGTCCTGGGCGTCGCCCAGCCTAAGTTCCGCCGTGTGGGTCAGGACCCCCCGGTCAACCCGGAACGTGTGCCTGGCGGTTCCGCGGTCGCTGTGCCGCTCCACGGTCAGCGTGGAATCATGCCAGACACCGCGCGCCGGCGCCGCCGGCGGCCGTCCCATGCTGTCGACGTAATACCAGAGGGTTTCATCGTGGTCGGGGTCCACAGTGAAGACGCCGTGGCCCTCGAAGTGGCTGCCGTCGGCCTCGGTGTGCCGGTAGGTCTGGACCACGGCGAAGCCGCCCGCGGCCCGGGTGAACGTCACCTCTGCCGTGGCGGTCCGGGCGGGCCCCCAGTAGGAGGCGGCGAGCTCGGTGGTTCCCAGCCAGCGCCCGACGAAAATCTCGAGAGCCTCGTGTGCTGACCCCGGTTGCGGACGGTCCATTCTTCCTCCCGAGTGGCATTGGCTCCATCATGGTCCGGCCCGCGAGGCCTGTCCAGCGGCATGCCGCCGGGCGGCGCCGCCAGGGTCACCGATGCGTCAGAGGCCGAAGGTTTCGGTCTCCTCGAAGGGTCCGACCACCGTCACCGTGCGGGGCGCGGCCGCAAGTTCGCGGGCCAGTTCCTGGACCTGCCCTGCCGTCACGGCCTTGATGAGCCGGAGCGTTTCGTCGATGTCCTGATACTCGCCTGACACGAGCTCTGCACGTCCCAGGCGCGACATGCGCGAGCCGGTGTCTTCCAGCGCCAGCACGATGCCACCGCACAGCTGGCCCACCGCTTTGCGGAGTTCGCCGTCGGAAATGCCGCCGTCTGCGAGCTTGTCGAGTTCCGCGCCGAGGAGTTCCACCACCTGGCGGACCTTGGTGGGAGTGCAGCCGGCGTACATCCCGAAGTATCCGGCGTCGGCGTAGGAGGAGGCGAAGGAATAGGTGGAGTAAACCAGTCCGCGCTTCTCGCGGATCTCCTGGAACAGCCGGGAGGACATTCCGCCGCCCAGCACGGCGTTCAGTACGCTCATGACGTAGCGGCGCTCATCCGTGGCCACGATCGTGGGGCAGCCCATGATGATGTTGGCCTGCTCCACCGGGCGCTTGACCACGTGGAGGCCCGCCGTCCCGGTGATGTCCGCGCGTACCGTGGACCGGCGGTCAACCGGCGCCGCGCCGGGCTCAAGCGACCAGCCGGCTGTGTGGAGGGCGTCCACCACGAGGCGGCAGACGACGTCGTGCTCCAGGCCGCCGGCGGCGGTGATCACGAGTTCGTCGGGACGGTAGTAACGGCGGTAGTGGTCCCAGACTGAATCGCGGGCCACGGCCCGGATGGCGTCCGGCGTGCCGCCGATGGGCCGGCCCAGCGGGTGGGTTCCGAGCACCGCGGCCACGAAGTGCTCGTGGGCAACATCGGTGGGGTCATCGCTGTCCATGGCGATTTCCTCCAGGATGACGTCCCGTTCCTGCTCCATCTCCGCGGGGTCCAGCACGGCCCCGGTGATCATGTCCGCGATGACATCAATGGCCATGGGCAGGTCGGTGTCCAGGACGCGGGCGAAGTAGCAGGTGCTCTCCTTGGCCGTGGCCGCATTCGATTCGCCGCCGACCTCGTCGAAGGCCGACGCGATTTCGAGTGCGGTGCGCCGTTTGGTGCCCTTGAACAGCAGGTGCTCCAGGAAGTGCGTGGAGCCGTGCTGGCCCGGGGCTTCATCGCGGGAGCCCACGCCGACCCAGAAACCGATGGTCGCGGACCGCTGGCCCGGCATCGCCTCCGTCAGCACCCGCACGCCGCCGGGGAGGACGGAACGGCGCACTTCGGAGCCTCCGTCGGCTCCGTGGATCAGGGTCTCGCCGGGGTGGTTCTGCGCCAGGGGCAGGGGTACGACAGTCATCAAGGCCTTTCAGGAAGCGGAGCCAAATCTGCCTGCAATCGTACCAGCGGGCCCCGCAGTCGGCGTCTCCCCGGGAGCCCGGGTTAACGGCGGCGGGGCCGGTGGATTAACCCACCGGCCCCGCCGTCTTCGGTTCAGCAATGACTGTGTGCCAGTGCCGGAACCCTGGAACTACTCGGCGGAGTCAGAGCCCTCGGCGGGCGTCGAGGCGTGAACGCGCTCGCCTTCGCCGGCGCCTTCTTCGTCAGCCACCACGGGAGACAGGGACAGCTTTCCGCGGTCGTCGATCTTGGTGATCTCGACCTGGATCTTCTGGCCCACGGAGACCACGTCATCGACGTTGTCCACGCGCTTGCCGCTGGCGAGCTTGCGCAGCTCGGAGATGTGCAGCAGGCCGTCCTTGCCCGGGGTCAGGGAAATGAAAGCACCGAACGTGGTGGTCTTAACGACCGTGCCCAAGTAGCGCTCGCCGATTTCCGGAACCTGCGGGTTGGCAATGGCGTTGATCGCGGACCGTGCAGCGTCAGCAGACGGACCGTTCGTGGCGCCGATGTAGACGGTGCCGTCGTCCTCGATGGAGATGTCAGCGCCGGTGTCTTCCTGGATCTGGTTGATCATCTTGCCCTTGGGGCCAATGACCTCGCCGATCTTGTCCACGGGGATCTTGACGGCGATGACGCGCGGTGCGAACTCGGAGAGCTCGTCCGGGGTGTCGATCGCGGCGTTGATGACCTCGAGGATGTGCAGGCGTGCTTCGCGGGCCTGCTTCAGCGCTGCTGCCAGCACGGAGGCGGGGATGCCGTCGAGCTTGGTGTCCAGCTGGATGGCCGTGACGAACTCGGACGTACCGGCGACCTTGAAGTCCATGTCGCCGAAAGCGTCTTCGGCGCCAAGGATGTCGGTCAGGGCCGCGTAGCGGGTCTGGCCGTCAACCTGGTCGGAGACCAGGCCCATGGCGATGCCGGCAACGGCGGCCTTCAGCGGCACACCGGCGTTGAGCATGGACAGCGTGGAGGCGCAGACCGAGCCCATCGACGTCGAACCGTTGGAGCTGAGGGCCTCAGACACCTGGCGGATGGCGTACGGGAACTCCTCGCGGGACGGCAGCACCGGCACGAGCGCGCGCTCGGCCAGGGCACCGTGGCCGATTTCGCGGCGCTTGGGCGAGCCCACGCGGCCGGTCTCACCGGTGGAGTACGGCGGGAAGTTGTAGTTGTGCATGTAGCGCTTGCGCGTTACCGGCGACAGCGAATCGATCTGCTGTTCCATCTTCAGCATGTTCAGCGTGGTGACACCCATGATCTGGGTCTCGCCGCGTTCGAAGATAGCCGAACCGTGGACGCGGGGCAGAACCTCGACCTCGGCGGTGAGCTGGCGGATGTCCGTCAGGCCGCGGCCGTCGATGCGGACCTGGTCCTTGAGGATGCGCTGGCGCACCACGTGCTTGGTGACGGAGCGGAAGGCTGCGGACAGCTCCTTCTCGCGGCCTTCGAACTGGCCGGACAGGGAAGCAGCAACTTCGTCCTTCAGTTCGTCCGCGGCGTTGTCGCGTTCCTGCTTGTCAGCGATCTGGAACACGGCGGTCAGCTTCTCGGCTGCAGCTGCCTCAACGGCGGCGTACACGTCGTCCTGGTAGTCCAGGAAGACCGGGAACTCAACGGTGGGCTTGGCGGCGCGGGCTGCCAGGTCCTGCTGGGCTTCACAGAGGGCCTTGATGAACGGCTTGGCGGCCTCGAGGCCTTCCGAAACAACCTCTTCGGTGGGGGCAGTGGCGCCCTGTTCCTTGATGAGGTTCCAGGAGTTGTCCGTGGCTTCTGCCTCGACCATCATGATCGCGACGTCGTCACCGGCAACGCGGCCGGCAACCACCATGTTGAACACGGAGTTCTCCAGCTGGGAGTGCTTCGGGAAGGCAACCCACTGCGAACCCTGCTCGTCCGCCACAAGGGCAACGCGGACGCCGCCGATCGGGCCGGAGAACGGAAGTCCGGACAGCTGGGTGGACATCGAGGAGGCGTTGATGGCCACGACGTCATAGAGCTCATCCGGGTTGATGGCCAGGACAGTGACCACGATCTGGACCTCGTTGCGCAGGCCCTTCACAAAGGCCGGACGCAGCGGGCGGTCCATCAGGCGGCAAGCCAGGATGGCCTCGGTGGACGGGCGGCCTTCACGGCGGAAGAACGAGCCCGGGATGCGGCCCGCGGCGTACATGCGCTCTTCGACGTCGACCGTCAGCGGGAAGAAGTCGAAGCCTTCGCGGGGGTGCTTGCCGGCCGTGGTGGCGGACAGAAGCGCGGTGTCTTCGTCGATGTACACCATGGCTGCGCCGGCTGCCTGCTTGGCAAGACGGCCGGTTTCGAAGCGGATTACACGCTTGCCAAAGCGGCCATTGTCAATGACTGCTTCTGAGAACTGGATTTCGGGACCCTCCAAGAGAGTCACCTCCGTTTCTTGTTTAACGGAAGTCCAGCCGCATCAACCCAGCCCAGCATCTGTCTACTGGCCTGCACTGCACCCGGTCATCGATCGAGACCCACGGGCCGGGCTTCAGTCAACGAAGCTTCCCGGGGATCACTACCGAGGACCGCGAATGCGTGATGCGGTTGATCCTCCTGTTTAATTTTTCTACTGAAGAAGGCGGCCCGTTCCATCAGAGGAAAGGGCCGCCCCCTGGTTCAGACTAGCGGCGCAGGCCGAGGCGCTCGATGAGCGCACGGTAGCGGGCGATGTCCGTGTTCTTGAGGTAGGTGAGCATGCGCTTGCGACGACCGACCATGGCCAGCAGACCGCGCTGGGTGTGGAAGTCGTGCTTGTGCTCCTTCATGTGCTCAGTGAGATCCTTGATCCGCTGAGTCAGGACCGCAACCTGGACCTCCGGCGAACCGGTGTCGCCCTCGGACGTTGCGAAATCCTTGATGATGGACTGCTTTACAGCGGCGTCAAGTGCCACAATAACTCCTAGAGATGTGCCGTGAGGCCCGAGTCAGTACTTCACTGCCGGGTGTGCCGGGCGGATCGTCCCCTCAAAGAGGGAGTCCCGCACAAGGCAAGAACCAGCCACCACGGACTGCAGCCGGATCCACCGCTTAGTTTACCGGCCTTGTTGCAATCTTGTCGAAACGCGGCAGGAAGCCCGTCAGCCCGCCGGAAGCAGCGCGCGGATGGCGTCCATGCCCCGGTGCACCTCGGCAAAGCCCGTGCTCAGCGGGGAGAGGCCGATGCGGATGCCCTGCGGTGCGCGGAAATCCGGGATGACGTCCTTCTCCCACAGCTTCGCCGTCACCTCGCGGAAGGCCGGGTGGTCGATGGTGATGTGGCTGCCGCGCAGTTCCGGATCCCGGGGCGTTGCAAGCTTCACGCCGGCCGGTGCGAGCCACGCGTCGTGCAGTTCCAGCGCATACGCGGTGAGCCGGCGCGATTTCTCCCGGATGGCGGGCATGCCGGCTTCCTCGATCAGGTCCAGCGTGCCCCGCATCGCGATCATTCCGAAGATGGCGGGGGTGCCGCTGAGGAAGCCGCGGATTCCCGGAGCCGCCTCGTAGCCGGGCCCCATTTCGAAAGCGTCCTTCCGGCCCATCCATCCCCAGATGGGCTGCGACAGCCCGGCAAGGTGCCGGGCGTTGACGTAGGCGAAGGCCGGCGAGCCGGGGCCGCCGTTCAGGTACTTGTAGGTGCAGCCGGCGGCAAAATCGACGCCGCAGGCGTCCAGTTCCAGCTCCACTGACCCGGCGGAATGGCACAGGTCCCACACCATCAGCCCGCCGGCGTCGTGCACGGCCGCCGTGATTCCGGGCAGATCGGCCAGGAACCCGGAGCGGTACGCCACATGGCTGAGAAGCACGACGGCGGTGGCCCGCCCTACGGCCTCCCTCACCTGGTCAAGGGTCACCCCGGAGGCGGGGTCGGCGTCGATCCAGCGCAGGGTCAGCCCTTCCTCCCGCGCGATGCCCTCGACCAAGTAGCGGTCGGTGGGGAAATTGTCCGTGTCCAGGACGATTTCTGTCCGTGCGCGGTCCTTCACGGCAGCCAGGGCCGCGCGGATCAGCTTGTACAGGACCACGGTGGTGGAATCGGCGACGATGGCCTGGCCCGGGGCGGCACCGAGGACCGCACGGCCCAGCTGGTCGCCGATGGCCTGGGGCAAATCCAGCCATTCTTCGTCCCAGCCGCGGATCAGGCGGCCGCCCCAGCCCTCATGGATGAACGTGCTGATGTCGCCGGGCGTGCGCTTGAGCGGCCGGCCCAGGGAGTTGCCGTCCAGGTAGGACAGGTCGGTTTCCGTGCCGATGAAGTGGCCGCGGTAGGCGGCCAGCGGGTCGGCGGCGTCGAGCTCGACGGCGCGCTGCCGGAGGGCGTCCGTGGCGTGAGCCGCCTGCGGGTCAGCCGCTTGCGGGTTCAGGGCGCTCACCGGCCGATCTCCGTCCGGACGGCGAACAGCTCCGGGAAGAAGGTGAGTTCGAGGGCCTTCTGCAGGAAGGCCGCACCGCTGGAACCGCCGGTCCCCGCCTTCATGCCGATGGTCCGCTGCACGGTGCGCAGGTGCCGGAACCGCCAGAGCTGGAAGTTGTCCTCCAGGTCCACGAGTTCCTCGCAGGCCTCATAGGCGCCCCAGTTGGCGGAGGCGTTTTCATAGATGTACTTGAACAGCGGCACCAGCTCGGGCGCGAACTCGTGAGCCCTGGTCACATCCCGGTTGAGCACGGAATCGGGAACGTCGAAGCCCTGCCGCTTCAGGTACGCCAGGAATTCGTCATAGATGCTCGGAGCCTCGAGGACTTCCTGCAGCAGGGCATGCGCCTCCGGATCGGATTCGAACACGGGCAGCATCTTCCTGTTCTTGTTGCCCAGCACGAATTCCACGGCCCGGTACTGGCTGGACTGGAAGCCCGAGGAGTTGCCCAGGAAACCGCGGAATTCCGAGTACTCCGTGGGCGTCAGCGTGGCGAGCACCGACCACTGCTCCGTCAGGGTCTTCTGGATGTGCTTGACCCGCGCGATGCCTTTGAGCGCTGTGCCGAGGTCGTCGGCCCGCAGCCGTTCCGCGGCGCTCCGCAGTTCATGGAGCACGAGCTTGAGCCACAGTTCGGTGGTCTGGTGCTGGATGATGAACAGCAGTTCGTCATGATGTTCCGGCTCGCTGACCGGCTGCTGGGCGCTGAGCAGCGTGGGCAGCTGCAGATAGGACGCGTAGCTCATCCGCGAACTGAAGTCGCGGACGATCCCCTTGTCCAGTTTTCTGGTGTTCTTCTCCACGCTCACAGCGTTGCCTTCCTTGCCAAGAACTGTGTGGGGCTGACGGTTCAGCGCTTGAGGAGGATGCCGTGCGTCTGCACCACATCCTCGCGCATCTGCTCCACGAGGGCTTCAGGCCCACGGTATGCCACCATGCCGCGGAGCCTGGCAACAAATTCCACCACTACTGTCTGGCCGTACAGATTGAACTCGTCCACGGTCTCTTCCGGGCGGTCGATGACATGGGCTTCCACCTGGCGGCTGACGCCGTCGAACGTCGGATTTGATCCAACGGAGATGGCGGCTGGCCACCGCGTGCCGTCCTGGTCCACCAGCCAGCCCGCATAGATGCCGTCGGCGGGGATGAGGCCGCTCGCTTCATGGGCGAGGTTGGCAGTGGGGAATCCCAGGGCACGGCCCCGTGCTGCCCCGTGCACCACTTCCCCCCGCATCCGGTGCGGTCGGCCCAGGACGGCCGCTGCGGTGGCGACGTCGCCGTCGTTCAGCGCCTCGCGCACCCAGGTGGACGAACAGCGGCGGTCCGTCCCGCCGTCGTCGTGCAGCGGGAAACCTTCGGAACCGAATTCGCTGATGACCAGCACCTCGAAGCCGAACTTCTCGCCCAGCTGCTTCATGGTGTTCAGGTCACCGGAGTTGCCCCGGCCAAAGCGGGCGTCGTGGCCGATGACCACGTGGCTGGCGTGAAGGCTGTCCACCAGGACCGAAGCCACGAACTCCTCGGCGGTGAGGCTCGCAAGCTCGAGCGAGTACTTCATGACCAGCACGGCATCCAGGCCAAGCTCGCCGAGGGCCTGGAGCTTGTCCTCCAGCCCCATGATCAGCTCGGGCGCACTCTCGGGCCGGTGAACCTGCGCCGGGTGCGGATCGAAAGTCACGGCGACCGATTTGGCGCGGTTCATCCGTGCGGTCCGGATCAGCTGGGACAGCACCTGCTGGTGGCCGCGATGGACGCCGTCGAAATTGCCGATAGTGACAACGGAAGGACCAAAGTCGCCGGGGACCTCGGTCGGATCGTTCCAGATGTGGACCATCAACCTCGCCTTTTACTGCCTGACAGGAAACACGTCCGGGTGCCCATCCAGGCTCCGGAACTCTCTAAGATTACCCGCATTCGTCCGGCGCCACGGACCGCGGCGGAGCCCGGCGACGCGGTGATCTAGCGCCTGCGGGAGTCCCGGACTACGATGCAGGGGCAGCTGTCCGGCGACGCGAACCTGCGCCGCTCCCCCGAGAATCCGCGCTGCCTGCGGACCAAAAGGAGTACGCCTTGACCGACCTCCATGACCTCCTGCACCAGATCCCGGTTGACCAGATCGCAAGCCTGCTCGGCACCGACACGGCGTCCGCGCGGGCCGCCGTGGAAGCTGCGGTGCCCACGCTCCTTGCCGGGCTGCAGAACAACGCCCAGGCCCCGGACGGCGCGGCGTCCCTCGAATCCGCGCTGGCCCAGCACCAGGACGGCCTGGCCGACGGCGGCGTGGACCCCGCGCAGGTGGACACCGCCGACGGCGAGAAGATCGTCGGCCACGCGTTCGGCGGGCAGCAGGACCAGGTGGCGAACCAGTTGGCGGGAACGGCCAATCTGGGCGGCGCCGGCGGGGACCTGGTCCGCAGGCTCCTTCCGATTCTCGCCCCCATCATCATGTCCTACCTGGCCAAGAAGATCCTCGGCGGACAGCAGGGTGGCGGGCAGGCTTCGCCGCTGCCCGGCGGAGCGGGCAACGGCGGAACCGGCGACGGCGGAGCGGGCGGCATCGATCTCGGCAGCATCCTGGGCGGCATCCTCGGCGGCGCGGCCGGCGCAGGCGGGCAGGGGCAGGGTGGCCTGGGTGACATCCTCGGCGGCATCCTGGGCGGCGGCCAGCCGCAGCAGCCACAGCCGGCTCCGGAGCCTGCAGAGGGGAGCCCCTCCGACCCGGCCCCGGAGGCAGCGGCGCAGGAGTCACAGCCCGCGCAGGGGCTGCCGACGCAGCGGTCAGTGACGCCCGGCGAGCTTATCGACGTGGACCTGCCGGGCGAGGAAAATCCGGGCGGACAGGAGCCCGGCCCGCGGCAGTGACTACGCGGACCGCGGGGCCGGCCGCCGGCGGTAGAGCCAGATCAGGCCGAGCACGGGCAGGATGAGCGGGATGAAAGCGTAGCCGCGGCCGAACAATGACCACACGGTTTCGTGCGGGAACTGGACGGAGTCGAACACGCTGAGCGCGCCCACCACGAGCACGCCGATCAGTTCCACCAGCACGGCGATGACGGACACCTTGAACCAGGTCCGTCCGGCTTTCGCCAGCGACACCGTGGCCACGAGATACACGAGGGCGGCGACAGCCGACAGAAGGTACGCCAGCGGGGCCTCGGAGAACTTGGTGAGAATCTGGTAGCCGGCACGGGCCGTGGCAGAAATGGCGAAGACGGCGTAGACGGCGATGAGGAGGCGGCCCGGTCCCGTGTTCCGGGTGTCGGCCGGCTTCTTGGCCGCATGTTCGGAGGACGTAGCTGTCACGTTGTCTGCTTCTTCCACTTCAGTACCAGATCTGATTCATTCGGGCGGCCATCACCAGGGCGGTCACTCCCACGGCGGCCAGGACAAAGTTGCTCCAGCGGGTCCGTTCCAGGATGGACCAGTACACGGCGGCGACGGGCAGCATGAGGGCGGTGACGATGTAGCCCCAGAATTCCCAGGCCTCCCCCGCGATGCGTTCCCCGGCGATCACGCGGACGATCGACCCCACGAGGTAGACCAGCAAGGCCAGTTCGACGGCGGCCACCGACAGGATGGTGACATCGTTGGGGGCCTTCTTCAGGATGCCGGCCACCGCGCAGATGACGGTGGACAGGAGGCCGATGGCCAGGATGATGTAGAAATACGCGTCCAAGGCTATCCGGCCTGCCCGCCGCTGTCCTGTCCGCCGGTTCCCGGCGCGAACACGAGCACGGGCTTCGCGAAACTGCCGGTGTCCGCCAGCAGCGCCACGAGTGAACCGTCGGGCGCAAACGCCGCCGCCGGACGCTCCGCTGTGGCGGCGTCAGCCGAGCCTGCCGGGGCGCCGGCGGCGATCCGGCGACCGAAGGAGATCTCGGTGGTTTCTTCGGCGCTGAGCTCACGGTTGGGCATGAGGGCACGGGCGGCCTGGGACATTTCCAGGACCTCCAGCTCTTCGGCGAGCTGTTCGAGCGTCCGGGCCTGCTCCAGCGAGTACGGCCCCACATGGGTCCGGCGCAGCGCCGTCAGGTGCCCGCCGACACCCAGGGAATCGCCCAGGTCGCGGGCCAGCGCACGGATGTAGGTGCCGGAGGAGCACTCCACCGTGACATCCACGTCCACCACCTCCCCGCCCTGTTCCCGCTTGATTCCGTGGACTTCGAAGCGGTGGATGGTCACGGGCCTGGCCGCGAGCTTGACGTCCTCGCCGGAACGGACGCGGGCATAGGCACGTTCGCCGTTGACTTTAATGGCGCTGACGCTGCTGGGCACCTGCTGGATCTCGCCCGTCAGGGCGGCTACCCCGGTGCGGACGGCGTCGTCGGTCACGTCCGCGGCGCTGGCGCTGCTGACGATGTCTCCCTCGGCGTCGTCCGTAACGGTGGACTCACCCAGCCGGATGGTCGCCGTGTAGGTCTTGGAGGTGCCGACAATGTAGGTGAGCAGCCGTGTGGCCTTGTTGATTCCGACGACGAGCACGCCGGTTGCCATGGGATCCAGCGTCCCGGCATGGCCCACTTTCCGGGTACCGGCGATCCGCCGCATCCGGCCAACCACATCGTGGCTGGTCCATCCCTGCGGCTTGTCCACTATTACCAGTCCAGAAAGCACGCCTCCCAGTATATCGGGGCCAGCCGGGCGCCCGGTGCCGCGTCCTCCAGCCGCCGCCTCGCCGAGGCCGCATGGTTCGCGCGGGCGGATGACACGGCCGGTCCCGGAGGGGCGGGGCTAGGATGGCAGTCATGCCCGAGCTTGCAGCGCACGTCCGCGAAGTCCCCGTCAACCAGATCCGCGAGATCACCGAGGCGGCCTGGCGCACGCCGGGCGCTGTGGTGCTGAGCATCGGGGAACCGGGCTTTCCCCTCCCCCGGCACGTCCTGGAGGCGGGCATGGCCTGCCTGGACCGCGACGAGACGAACTACACACCGAACGCCGGGATCCCCGCGCTGAGGGAAGCCTTCGCGGCCAGGTTCCGTGAGCAGTCCGGCGCGGACATAGGGGCCGACCGCGTGTACGTGGTTGACGGAGCCCAGCAGGGCCTGCACTTTGCCATGAGCCTGCTGCTCGCCCCGGGTGACGAGATCCTGATCCCCAATCCCGGCTATCCCACCTTCGCCATGACCAGCCGGCTGCTTCACGCCGTGCCGGTGGGCTATCCGCTGTATCCCGCGCACGACTTCCAGCCCCGGATCGAGGACATCGAAGCACTCATCACGGAGCGGACCAGGGTCCTCATGCTCAATTCGCCGTCGAACCCGCTGGGCGCCGTGCTGGGCGAGGACCTGACCCGCCGGCTCGTGGAACTGGCCCGGCGCCACGACCTCTGGATCATTTCCGACGAATGCTACGAGGCCTTCACGTACGACGTCCCGCATGTGAGCCCTGCCCGCTTCGACAGCGCCGTTCCCGGCGAAGCGAGGGTGTTCACGTCGCTGACGCTGTCCAAGACCTACGGGCTGACCGGGCTCCGGATCGGCGCCCTGGTCTGCCCGCCCGGCCTCGAGCAGCGGATGAACAATGTGATGGAGGCGATCATCTCCTGCGTGGCTTCACCCTCCCAGTACGCGGCGCTCGCGGCCCTGACCGGCCCGCAGGATTACGTGGCGCACGCCCGTTCGCACTACCGCGCCAACCGTGACGCGGCGTCATCCGTCCTGGCGGCCAAGGGCATCCCGTTCCTGAGCGCGCAGGGCGCGTTCTATCTGTGGGCCGACGTCTCGCATGTCAGCGGCGGTGATGTCCGGGCCTGGGTTCGCCAGTTCCTCGCCGAGTCCGGCGTTTCGTTCGCCCCCGGCACCGCCTTCGGGTCCATTGGCGAGGGCTGGATCCGCATAGCCTTATGCGCGGACAGGGCGGAACTGGTGGAGGGCTTGGGCCGGCTCCCCCGCGGCGGCGTGGGTGCCGTCTCCAAGCCGGCGTAGCTCAGCCTCTGATGTCGGCGAGTGCCTGCTCGAGCCAGGAGCGAAGCGCGGGAGCGGGTGCCGCTCCGGTTTGCCGGGCCACCACCTTGCCTCCGCTGATGACCATAAGCGTGGGAATCGACTGCACGGCGAAACGCCGTGATAGTTCCGGGGCTCGGTCCACGTCGACTTTGACAAGCTTGATCTCTCCTGCTCTTTCCTGTGCGAGCTTGTCGAGCACCGGGCTGACCATCCGGCAGGGGCCGCACCAAGCGGCCCAAAAATCGATCAGAGCGGGTACGGCTGACTGTTCCGCGATCGTTGCGAAGTCAGAATCACCTGCCGCCACGATCCAGGGGAGGTCCTTGCGGCAGCGTCCGCAGCGAGGGTGGCCGGTCGCCGCATCGGGAACCCGGTTTGTCGTTCCGCAGCTTGGACAACTAAGCAGCTGTGAGGCCACCTCTCCGCCTTTCTCTTCAATTGACATGCTGAGGGTCCGATCAGTAATCGGTGCGTTCCGCGTTGCCGCGCCAGGCCCGGAAGGGGGCGTCCGACGTCGGAACCGGAGTGTGGCTGACCGGAAGCAGTTCCGGCCGGGTGCCGCCGAAGTATTCGTAGAACACGGCGTCGTCGAATCCCGCCGCTGCAGCGCCGTGCCGGTCCGCCGCGTAGTAGACGCGGTCGATACGGGCCCAGAGCGCCGCCGCCAGGCAGAGCGGGCAGGGTTCGCAGCTGGTGTAGAGGACCGCGCCGCCCAGATCGAAATTGCCTGATTCCGCGGCCGCAGTCCGGATGGCCACCACCTCAGCGTGGGCGGTGGGATCGTTGTCCCGGGTGACCCGGTTGACGCCTTCGTGGATGGTGCCGTCGGCGGTGACAACGAGGGCACCGAAGGGCCCGCCGCCGGCGGCCACATTCCGTTCCGCCAAGGCCACAGCCTGATTCAGGTACTCCACGACATCTGCAGCTGAAGGTTGGGCAAGCATGATCTGATCATAGCCAGCACGCGCCCGTCCGGGCCCCTACACGTTCGGTAATGCGGAGCCCATCGACAGCCGGGACCCGCGGGATTAAAATGCGCGCGTTGGGGGCACCCCGCATTTCGCGCCAAACAACGGTCTCAATGCTCTGGATGAACACCATTGACATTGGAGACACCATGAAAAATCGACGTTCATTTGTGGCGGCCGTCGCCGCTTCCTCGCTTCTTGTGTCCTTTGCTCCGGCCAGCCACGCCGCCGGTGATCCGAACGGCGTGCAACCGACCGGCGTTACCGCGTCGCCCGCGGCAGCAACCGTGCTCGCGAAAGGCCTGCTGACTCCGCTCCACCTCAGCGACGGACCGGACGGATCTGTTCTGGTGAGCGAAGAATTCGCCGGCAGGCTCACGCAGCTCGCCCGCGCCGGTGCGAAGTCCGTCGTTTACGAGAACCCAGCCTGGGACGTTGCCGGCACGGACCGCCGGGGCGGGACGGTCTATCTGGCGGAGAGCCAAGGGGCGGGGCCGATGGATCCGAGAGCCCTGGCCGGGCATATCCGCAGCATTGATTCCGACGGCAAGCAGCGCACTTTCGGGGATCTTGCCGCCCTCGAGACCAAGGAAAATGCCGACGGCGGTTCAAGCTACGGATTCCGCGATCTTCCCGCCGCCTGCGCGGCCCAGCTACCCCCGGACGTTGAAGCCTCGTACAAGGGCCAGATCGATTCGCATCCGTATGGCATCGATGTCGACGGCGGCACCATCTACGTGGCCGATGCCGGAGCCAACAGCATCGTTTCCGTGGAGGTGGAGACCGGCGAGGCCCAGACCGTGGCGGTGCTGCCGTCCCGGCCGCACCGTTTCACGGCCGCAGAGGCGACTGCGCTGAAGCTCCCCGGCTGCATTGCGGGCCACACATATGAATTCGAGCCTGTGCCCACCGACGTCAAACGGGGTCCGGATGGCTGGCTGTATGTGACAGTGCTCCCGGGCGGACCGGAAGATCCGGCCCTGGGCGCCCGCGGTGCGGTGTACAAGGTCGATCCGGACAACGGCCGGGTGAAGCTGTTTGCCGACGACGTGATGTCCCCCACCGGGCTGGACATGGACGATGACGGCAACGTCTACGTTGCCTCACTCTTCGGCGAGGGCGTGCTCAGGCTTGCTGCCCGCTCGGGCGAGCAGAGCGTGGCCCTCCCTGGCGCACTGACGGCGGACGTGGACGTCAGGGGCGAAACCCTCTACGCCACGGTCAACGCACTGCCGGACTCGAACAAGGCTCCCGACGGGCACGTTGTGACGGCGCCCCTGGAGGACCAATAGAAAATGGTGCGGCCGGCTCCCGTGGATCCGGCCGCACCATTAGGGGAACGCAATTCCGAGGCGAACGTTACTTGTTCCGGTCCTCGTCGATGGCGCCGTCGGCGCTGAGGTCGATGTCCTCTTCGTCGAAATCGTCTTCGTCGATTTCCACGTCCTCGGGAATGTCGCTCTTGTACGGGTCGGCGTCGCCGGCGTGCTTGGCGTTCTCGGCCAGGGCCGCAACCTCGGCGTCGCGCTTCTTCGCCGCACGGAGCAGTTCCTCCAGGTTGGAGGCGTTCACGGGGATCTGGTCCGCCACGAACTCCAGCGTGGGAGTCAGGCGGACAGTGATGTTCCGGCCCACCTCCTGCCGCAGCACACCCTTGGCCTTCTCCAGGCCCTTGGCGGCATCGGCCTGCACGGCCTGGTCGCCGAACACGGTGTAGTAGATCGTGGCGTGCTGCAGGTCATTGGTCACGCGGGCGTCGGTGACAGTGATGCCCTCAAGCCGCGGATCCTTGACCTTCCGGCCCAGGGCCTCTGCAACAACAACCTTAATCCGCTGCGCCAACTTGGCAGCGCGTGCCGGATCAGCCATTTCCACTCCTAAATATTTGGATGCACGACGGCGCGTTAGCGGCTTTCGTACACACGTTGGGATTTGTTGCCACGCACCTAAGGCGAGTCTACGACGGACTCCCGTTGGATTTTTTCCGGCGGCGTGGGAGTGGCGTCGGGCCTGCCGGAGCTGGGCGGCAAAGGATCGCAGATCCGATGCCGCCCAGCGTAGGGGCGGGGCCGCCGGAAAAATCCAACGGCCCCGCGCACCTTTGTGTCAGCTAGAACAACCTAGACGCGCGGCTTCTCGCGCATCTCGAAGGTCTCGATGATGTCGCCCTCGTTGATGTCGTTGTACGAGCCAAGCCCGATACCACACTCGAAGTCCGTGCGGACCTCGGTGGCGTCGTCCTTGAAGCGCTTGAGCGTCTCAACGGCGAGGTTGTCACCGATGATCTTGCCGTCGCGGCTGATGCGGGCCTTGGCGTTGCGCCGGATAACACCGGAGCGGACGATCGAGCCTGCAATGTTGCCGAACTTGGAGGAACGGAACACTTCGCGGACCTCGGCGGTACCAAGCTGGACCTCTTCGTACTCCGGCTTGAGCATGCCCTTGAGGGCTGCCTCAATGTCATCGATTGCTGCGTAGATGACGGAGTAGAAGCGCATGTCCACGCCTTCGCGGTCTGCCAGTTCGGCAACACGCTCGGCGGGCTTGACGTTGAAGCCGATGATGACGGCGCTGTCGACCGTTGCCAGGTTGACGTCGTTCTGCGTGATCGCACCGACACCGCGGTGGATAACGCGGAGCTGGACACCCTCGCCGACATCGATCTTGAGCAGCGCGTCTTCGAGGGCTTCCACGGCACCGGACACGTCACCCTTGAGGATGAGGTTGAGGGTGTCGATCTTGCCTTCGGCGACGGCCTGGTCGAAGTCTTCCAGGCTGATGCGCTTGCGGCGCTTGGCCAGGGCGGCGTTGCGGTCGGCTGCTTCACGCTTCTCGGCGATCTGGCGGGCGGTGCGCTCGTCAGCAGTCACGAAGAAGGTGTCACCGGCGCGCGGCACGTTGGACAGACCCAGCACCTGCACGGGGCGGGACGGGCCGGCCTCGGTCAGGGCGCTGCCGTCGTCGTCGAACATCGCACGGACGCGGCCGTGGGCCGTTCCCGCAACGATCGTGTCGCCGACGCGCAGCGTACCGGACTGCACCAGGACGGTGGCCACGGAACCGCGGCCCTTGTCCAGGTTGGCTTCGATCGCGATACCGCGGGCGTCCTTGTTCGGGTTGGCTCGCATGTCCAGGGCGGCGTCTGCGGTAAGCAGGACCGCGCCGAGCAGCTCGTCGATGTTCAGGTTCTGGCGGGCAGAGACCTCCACGAACATGGTGTCGCCACCGTATTCCTCCGGAACCAGGCCGTACTCGGTCAGCTGGCCGCGGACCTTGTCCGGGTTGGCGCCTTCCTTGTCGATCTTGTTCACGGCCACGACGATCGGCACGTTGGCCGCCTGGGCGTGGTTGAGGGCTTCAACGGTCTGCGGCATAACGCCGTCGTCCGCTGCGACCACGAGGATGGCGATGTCGGTGACCTTCGCACCACGGGCACGCATGGCGGTGAACGCCTCGTGACCGGGGGTGTCGATGAAGGTGATCTTCCGATCAATGTCTTCGTGGTTGTGCGTGACCTGGTAGGCACCGATGTGCTGCGTGATGCCGCCGTGCTCGCCCGCCATGACGTCGGACTTGCGGATGGCGTCAAGCAGTCGGGTCTTACCGTGGTCAACGTGACCCATGACGGTGACTACCGGAGGACGCGCCTCAAGGTCTTCGTCGCCTTCTGCTTCGAGCTCGGCATCGAAGTCGATGTCGAAGGTGGAGAGCAGCTCGCGCTCCTCGTCCTCCGGCGAAACGACCTGAAGCTTGTAACCAAGCTCCTCGCCAAGCAGTGCGAAGGTTTCCTCATCCAGCGACTGGGTGGCCGTTGCCATCTCACCGAGGTGGAAGAGCACGGTCACCAGCGCTGCGGGGTTCGCCTCGATCTTGTCGGCGAAGTCCGTGATGGACGAGCCACGGCGAAGCCGGACTACAGTGTTGCCGTCGCCGCGGGGTACGCTCACGCCACCCAGCGACGGGGCGCTCATCTGCTCAAGCTCCTGGCGCTTTGCGCGCTTCGACTTGCGCTGCTTGCCACGGCCAGCGCCGCCCTTACCGAACGCACCCTGGGTTCCGCCGCGACCGCGGCCGCCCTTGCCGAAGCCACCGCCGGCCGGAGCACCGCCGCCGGCACCGGGGCCGCCGGTTCCGGGAGCGCCGCCGGGACGACCCGGACCGCGTCCGCCGCCGCCGCCGCCGGGACGTCCTGCACCGGCCGGTGCGGGACGCTCAGTGCGGTTCGGCATCATGCCGGGAGTCGGACGGTTTCCGCCGGCGCCAGCCGGACGGGGAGCGCCCGGACGGGGGCCACCGGCGCCTGCTGCCGGACGGGGACCGCCCGGACGGGGGCCACCTGCGCCTGCTGCCGGACGGGGACCGCCGGCGCCTGCTGCCGGACGGGGGCCGCCGGGGCGGTCGCCGTCAGTGCGGCTGCCACCGGGACGGGGCATGCCCTGGGACGGTGCAAACGGGTTGTTTCCCGGGCGCGGCGGACGGTCTCCGTCGCCGCCACGGCCGCGGGGCATGCCCTGGGACGTGGCGAAGGGGTTGTTGCCGGGGCGCGGGCCGCCCGGACGCGGAGCCGAACCACCCTGGCGGGCTGCCGGCGCGGCCGGAGCTTCAGCCTTCGGTGCCGGGCGTGCCCCGGGCTTGGCGCCCGTGGAGGGTGCCGCGGGAGCGCTGGCGGAAGGAGCTGCGGGGGCAGCGGCGGCGGGAGCAGCAGGTGCTGCGGGCGCGGCCGGAGCTTCAGCCTTGGCGGCCGGCGCCGGAGCGGGTGCCGCAGCCTTGGGGGCGGCGGGACCGGGAGCCGGGGCGGGACGTGATTCTGCCGCCTTGGCCGGTGCTTTTGGCGCGGATGCGGGTGCTTCGGACTTCGAAGCAGTCGCGTCGGGGAAGGCGTTACGGAGTTTCCGCACCACGGGGGCCTCAATGGTGGAAGAGGCGGAGCGAACAAATTCGCCCAGTTCCTGCAGTTTGGTTACTGCATCTTTGGAAGTGATACCGAGCTCTTTAGCAAGCTCATGTACGCGGACCTTGGCCACATTTCTCCTGTCTCGGTCCGCACCGAGCCAGGCACGAACCGTCTACTTCTTACTGCGGGCCTCCGCCGCGAGTGCAGCTGAAAGGCCCATTGCAGAGCGCAACAAAGTTGTCATCGTTGCGCACTCATCGCTGGGAACTCATCGGGTTTCCATCAGTTTTCTGACCCGCTTTCAGGTTGGACGGTTGTTGCTGCGGCCACCGGAGTGTCCACGGCTTGCGTGCCTGCCGTGATCCGGCGTTCAACATCGGCTGTTCCGGTCGCGCCGTTGAGGGCGCGTCCGAACGCTCGACGTTTGACCGCCAGTGCGAGGCACGCTTCGCTGGGGTGCAGCCATGCACCCCTGCCAGCCATCCGGCGTCGTTCATCCACTACGACGGCGGACGAACCGCCGGCGCCGGAGACAAGCCGGAGTAACTCAGACCGCGATCCTTTTTTCCGGCATCCGATGCAGGTACGTTGCGGCTGATTCCCGAGGTGTTGCACGTGTGCCACTGTCGAGTATCTTCCTGCCTATACATAACTGCCTGCCCGGCGGCCCGCTGCTGCCGTGAGGCAAATTTGCGGGCGCACACAAGCACGCTGATGCCGGCTGCGAGGCGCGGTCATGTTCTATTCTAGCCCCTCAGGGGCCTGTCACCCGAAACTGCCCGCTGCAATCGCGGGCAGTTTCGGTGCCGGTCCGGGCGGCGCCGGGCCGGGGAGGAGTCCTTTTAGCCGCGGGGAGCGGCGGCGTCGGAAACGATGTCGATCCGCCAGCCGGTCAGCTTCGCAGCGAGGCGGGCGTTCTGGCCCTCCTTGCCGATGGCCAGGGAGAGCTGGTAGTCCGGCACCACTACCCGCGCCGAGCGGGTCGCTTCGTCGGTGATGGTGACTGAATTCACACGTGAAGGCGACAGTGCGCTGGCGATAAACGTCGCCGGATCCTCGCTGAAGTCCACGATGTCGATCTTTTCGTCGTTCAACTCGGTCATGACGGCCCGCACGCGGGAACCCATTTCTCCGATGCATGCACCCTTGGCGTTGATGCCGGGCGTGTTGGCCTTCACTGCGATCTTGGTGCGGTGGCCGGCCTCACGGGCCAGGGCAACGATCTCCACGGAGTGGTCGGCGATCTCGGGTACCTCCAGCTCGAAGAGCTTCCGCACGAGGCCCGGGTGCGACCGGGACAGCGTGATGGACGGACCCTTGGTGCCGCGGTGCACGTCAATCACAAACGCGCGCAGACGGTTCCCGTGGACGTACTTCTCCCCCGGCACCTGCTCGGGCGGCGGAAGCAGCGCCTCCACCGTGCCGAGGTTGACCTGGATCATGTGCGGGTTGTTGCCCTGCTGGATCAGGCCGGCAACGAGTTCGCCCTCGCGGCCCTTGAACTCGCCCAGGACGTTGTCATCCTCGACGTCGCGCAGGCGCTGGAGGATGATCTGGCGGGCGGTGCTGGCTGCGATGCGGCCGAAACCGGCGGGGGTGTCCTCGAACTCGCCGATGGGTGCACCGTCGTCGTCGATTTCGGTGGCCCAGATGGTCACGTGGCCGCTCTTGCGGTCCAGCTCGGCGCGGGCCTTCTCGAAGGCTCCCGGCGACTTGTGGTAGGCAACCAGCAGCGCCTGCTCGATCGTGGGGATGAGGAGATCCAGCGGGATTTCGCGCTCACGCTCCAGGAGTCTCAGTGCGCTCATGTCAATATCCATCAGGCCTCCTCAGAAGGTCCATTGTGTTCATTTTCCAGACCGGCCTCGTCGAGGTGGCTGAACTCAATTTCGACTTTTCCGCTGCGGATCTTGTCGAAAGGAAGTTTTACGGGGTCGCCCTGTTTCGGCTTCATGCCTTTTTTCACTGCAATTTCGGGGACGAGGGTCACTCCGGATTCGTCCACGGACTGGATCCGCCCGGTGACGTTCTCGCCCTGGATGACCTTGACGCTCACCATGCGTCCACGGGCGCGGTGCCAGTGCCGCGGCTCGGTCAGGGGGCGGCCCACGCCGGGCGAGGAGACTTCAAGGTCGTACGGACGGCTGTCGGTGCTGGGATCGCCGTCCAGGATGTCGGAGAGCTCCTTGGAGATGTCTGCGATGACATCAAGGCTGACCCCGCCGGTTTCTTCCTGCGGCAGGTCCACCACCACGTTGACCACGCGGTTGGAGCCTGCGATGTTGATGGCAACATCCTCCAGGTAGAGCCGGTTCGCCAAAACCGCGGGCTCAAGCAAGGCCCGGAGGCGTTCAGCCTCGGGATTGTGGACTGCCGCGGGTTCAGCCCTTCCCGCGTCGGTCCGGTCTGATGAAGCCGTGGCTTCTGCATTGCTCACGATGCCGGCCGCCTCCCGATAGATGATGTTGTGACTACTAGCGTAGCCATTTTCCGACGGGCTTGGTGCACCGAGTTCCTTCCGGCCGTGACAACATGGTCTGTTGTGAAAGACGACACCAGGGAAAACAGCAGGCCGCGGAACTTTTTCCGCTATTCCCTGCTTTGCTTCACCGCGTTCCTGGTGTTGAGTCTCGGTTTTGCGCTGATTCCGCGCGAAGCTCCGGCCCCCGCCGTACCTCCTTTTTCCGAGCAGGCGCGCGCCTCGGCGCTGGCTGAAACCATGCGGCTGCGGGCCGCGGGCCACGAACTTGCCGAGGGCGCTTCCGGTGCCCAGCGGCAGCTTTTCTCGCGGACTGTGACGTTGCTGACTACGCAGGCCAGGGCGTTGGTCCTCCCGGCCGAAAATGGACCCGACGGCGCACCGGCCTCCCCGTCGCCAGGTTCGGCTACGGGTCCGGCGACGGGCAGGGCCTCGGCCACCGCGGCTCCGGCCACCGTTGCTGCGTTGGTGGCCGGACTGTCCGCCAGCGGCAAACAGCGCCTCGTCCAGGCGGAAACGGCCGACGGCGGGATGGCCCGCCTGCTGGCCGCGGTAGGTACCGCGCAGCTGCTTCAGGCGAGGTCCCTCGCCGAGGCGTCCGGGACGCCGGTCCCGGCACTGCCGACAGCCCCGGCACCGCAGCGCACAGCGGCGGACCCGTGCGCGGCATCAGCCTCCCCGCCGGCGCCGGCCCCCGCGCCCGCGTCCCGCCCGGCGCCGGGTGGCGCCGCTACGGCTGACGCGGGGACGGCCTCCCCCAACCCGGGGGCAGCGTCCCTGGCGGACGCGCTGGACAGAGTGGTCCGCACCGAGGTGGAGACCGTCTACGGATACCAGGTGGCCCTCACGAGGCTGGAAGGCGCCGCCGCCGGACAGGCCAAGGACCTGCTGGCCAGACACGAGGCGCTGGTGGATGAGGCCGAGGGGCACAGCCGTGCCCATTGCGCGCCCATCCCTCCCAGGGATCCGGGCTACACGCTCGGCACCTCGTTCCTGAAAACGCCCGCGGCCGGCCTGGCCAGCCTGGAGGCCGGAACACTGCCGGTGTACGGCGACCTTGTAGCCCTGAGCGACGGCGGGACCCGGCGCTGGGCCATCGCATCGCTCCTTCAAGCCGCACAACGCTCTATCCGCTGGGGATCCGACACCGGCCCGGTTCCGGGAATCGTGCTGGACACCACCCTGCTGCCGCCGCTGCCGGCAGGCTAGCCCCAGCACGGAAGAGATGCACTCTGGCAGCGTGACGCCCTGAGTGGTTTGCTGGAGGCATGGATTCAGCGGACAATGCGGCATTGCCCCCTGAAGGGCAGCACGAAAACGAGCCCCATAGCAACGACATCGTCCACCGCCTGAACTGGCTGCGCGCGGGCGTCCTCGGCGCGAACGACGGCATCGTGTCGGTCGCGGCGATCGTGGTGGGGGTTGCCGGCGCCACGAGCGAACACGGGCCAATTCTCGCGGCGGGCGCTGCCGGGCTTGTGGGCGGCGCCGTGTCCATGGCCCTGGGCGAGTACGTGTCCGTCAGCAGCCAAAGCGACAGCCAGAAGGCGATGATCGAAAAGGAGCGCCGCGAGCTCGCCGAGGAACCCGAGGAAGAGCTTCATGAGCTCGCGGCAATCTACCGGACCAAAGGACTGAGCGAAGAGACTGCCAGGACTGTGGCCCGGGAGCTGACTGAGCACGATGCACTGGCGGCGCACCTTTCGGCCGAGCTGAACATCGATGAGGAGGACATCGTCAGCCCCTGGCACGCCGCCTTTGCCTCGGCCATCGCCTTCACCCTGGGCGCGGTCCTGCCCATGCTGGCCATCCTGCTGCCGCCGGAGAACATCAGGGTGGCGGTGACGTTCGGCGCCGTATTGGTGGCGCTGGCCCTGACCGGGGGCCTCGGGGCATGGATCGGCGGCGGCTCCAAGGTCCGGGCTGCCGCACGGGTGGTGGTGGGCGGCGGGCTTGCCCTGGCCGCCACGTTCACCATCGGCAACCTGCTGGGGGCCAGCGGCATCGTCTAGCCCGCCTGGACGGAGCCTTCCGGGCTGAGGAAGGCCCGTCAACTACGCTGGAACGGATGAGCCAGCCACGAGACGTCCCCATTCCGCCGGACTTGGCGCGCCGCTACGCGGGTAACAGCGCGGGCCGTGCCTGGCTGGCCTCCCTTCCCGGCATGATCCGCGGACGCATGGACCAGTGGCAACTCGAACTGGACCTCGGGCAGGATGCGCTTCCGTGGAGCGGACACGGCGGCATCGTTGTGCCGGTGCGGTCAGACGGGACCGCCGCGGCCCTGAAGGTGGCCTTCCCCCATGACGAGGCCCTCGTGGAGCGCCATGCGCTGACCCTCTGGGACGGGCACGGCGCCGTTCGCTTGCTCGCCTCCGACGCCGGAACATGCGCCATGCTGCTGGAGCGCCTGTATGCCGGCAGGTCGCTCCATACCGAGCCGATGGACACGGCCGTGGAGGTGTGGGGCGGGCTCATGCGGGATCTGTGCCTGGTGCCTGACGGCCGCCCGCAGTGGCGGGAATTTGCCCATGTCGCGGCCCGCGCGGAGCAGTGGAGCGATGACCTGCCCGCCGACTGGGAACAGCTCGGCAGGCCTTTTCCGCGGTGGCTCCTGGAGGCCGCCCTTGAGGTGTGCCAGACGAGGGGTGCCGTGGGCCGCCGTTCCGGTTCCGACGTACTGGTCAATACGGATTTCCACTTCCTCAATATCCTGGCCCGCCCCGGCGCGCCGGAGCAGCCCGGGCCGGGGAATTTTGCCGCCATCGATCCGCAGCCGATGGTGGGCGAGGCCGAGTTCGCCGTAGCGCCCCTGCTGTGGAACCGCATCCGGGACCTCCCCGCCGCCGATCCCGCGGCAGGGCTGCTCGAGCGCTGCCGCGACTTCAGCCTCGCGGCCGGCCTGGATCCCGAGACCGCCCGCCAGTGGAGCATCGCCCGGGAGGTGGACAACGCCCTGCACTACGCCTCGAAGGCCGGTCATGGCGGGGACCTGGCCCGTTCCCTCTGGATTTCCAGCACGCTGGCCGGCCGGACCCTGGACGGGCTCCCGGCTCCGCACGCGCTGCCCGAACCGGGCCAGGCGGCAGGGTCGGCAGCAGCACTGCCCGTACGGGGTCCGGCTGTCAGCGGGCTCGGACAGCTTCAAGAGCCTGTTTGACGGCCTCGGCCGCCGTGTCGACGTCGTCCGCGCCGGTGCTCCAGTTACTGACCGAGATCCGCAGCACGTCCCTGCCGTGCCAGCGGGATCCGGACATCCAGACCTTCCCGTCCGCCAGGATTCGCGCCGTCACGTCCCGCGTGGTGGCGTCGTCGCCGAAGGCGACGGAAATCTGGGTGAAGCCGGCCTCGTTCAGCACCTGCACCCCGTCCATGGCCGCAAGCTTTTCCGCGAGCATTGCCGCCGAGGCAGCAAGCCCGCGGATCTGCGCGGCCACGCCGTCGCTGCCCAGCGATTTCAGGGCGGCCCACACCGGCACGCCTCTCGCCCTGCGGGAGAGTTCCGGGACTTTCTGGCTCGGATCACCGGCGCCGTCTGCATCCTGGATCAGGTAGCTGGCGCTGACCCCCATGGCGCTCCGCATTGCCCGGGCATCCTTCACGACGGCGACTCCGCAGTCGTACGGGACATTGAGGCTCTTATGGGCGTCCGTGGCCCACGAGTCGGCCCGTGCGACGCCTGCGGTCAGCTCGGCGAGTTCGGGGACGGCAGCGGCCCACAGCCCGAAGGCCCCGTCCACGTGCACCCAGGCGCCGTGTGCCTTCGACACCGCGATGGCCGCGGCAAAGGGGTCGAAGGCCCCGGAATGGAGGTTTCCGGCCTGCAGGCACACCAGTATCGGGGCGGGTCCGGACGCCAGGGCGCGGTCCAGGGCACAGTCCAGTTCCGCGGCGTCGATGCGTCCCTGGCTGTCGGCAGGGACCACGGTGGGGCTGCCCAGGCCCAGGTAGCGCAGCGCGAGGTCGATCGTGTCGTGCCGTTCCTCGCCGACAAGGCAGTGGATTCGAGGCGCGCCGGACAGGCCGTCGCGGTCCGCGTCCCAGCCGGCGTCCGTCAGGAGGCGCCAGCGCGCAGCGGCAAGGCCGGTGAAATTCGCCATGGTGGCACCGGTGACGAACCCGACGTCGGACTCCTCCGGCAGGCCCAGCAGCCGCAGCAGCCAGCCGCCCGCTGCTTCCTCGATGGCCGCCATGGCGGGCGTGGCGTAGCGGAGCACCGAATTCTGGTCCCAGGCACTGACAAGCCAGTCCGCCGCCATGGCTGCCGGCAGTGTTCCCCCGATGACCCAGCCGAAAAACCGGCCCGACGGCATGGCCATGAGCCCCGGTTCGGCATGCAGGGCGAGGTAATCCACGACCTCCGCCGCCGGCATTCCGGAGCGCGGAAGGTCGCCGCCGAACGCGGCCGCCAGTTCACCGGCCGTCTGCGCCGGCCCCACGCGGCGGCCAGGCTGGCTCGCGAGCCATCTTGTGGCGTGGCCTACGGCAGCATGAAGGGCCTCCGCATAGGGTTCCGCACCGGCTGACATACGGGCATGCTACGCCTTCCCCGGGCGGCTCGCGAGGTCCGTTTGTCCCCTCCCGGGGCGCGCCACCGAGCGCGCTTCAGGCGAAGTTTTCCTGCCACACGTCAGCCCCGAGTTTGATGATCAGGGCGGCAACAACCGTCAAGAACACGATGCGCACAAACCGGCTCCCCTGCCTCACGGCCGTCCGAGCGCCCAGGTATCCTCCGGCCATGTTCGCCAGCCCGAGCACCAAGCCCACCCCCCACAGCAGCGATCCGTGCGGCAGGAAGAACAGCAGGGCGCCCGCGTTGGTGGCCATGTTGACGATTTTCGCCTTGGCGCTGGCTTCGAGGAACGCGTAGCCCATGGCCGAGACCAGCGCGATCACCAGGAACGAGCCTGTTCCGGGGCCGATCAGTCCGTCGTAGAAACCGATCACCGCGCCGATGGTGCAGGCCACCACGTAGTGTGTGCGGCCGTCGTGCCTCAGTACCGTCAGGTGGCCGGCGTCGGGTTTGAGGGCGGTGAAAAGCGCGACGGCGACCAGCGCCACAACGATGATCGGCTTGAAGACTTCGGCCGGCAGCCGGGCGGCCAGCAAGGCGCCGCCGAAGCTGCCGGCCAGGGCAATGACGGCCATGGGCAGCGCCGTCCTGAGGTCAGGCCGGACGCGGCCGTAGTACGTCACGGCGCTGGTGGTGGTGCCGAAGATGGACCCCATCTTGTTGGTGGCCAGCGCCTGCACCGGCGTGATTCCCGGTACCAGCAGCAACGCCGGAAGCTGCAGCAGCCCGCCCCCGCCCACTACCGCGTCCACCCAGCCGGCAGCGAATCCGGCCACCACTATCAGGACGAGAGTGGCGAGCTGGATCGATTCGAACCCCGAGACCACCCTGGCGGCTCAGGGACGTCAGTTGCTGCGGACGGCGTTGACCACGAAGTCAACAGCCTTGTCCACGGCCACGTTTTCCGCTTCGCCTGTGCGGCGGTCCTTGATCTCAACCACGCCGTCCACGAGTCCGCGGCCGACGGCCACGATGGTGGGCACGCCGACGAGTTCGGCGTCGCCGAACTTCACGCCGGGGGAAACCTTGGGGCGGTCATCGTAGATGACGTCCAGTCCGGCGGCTTCGAGTTCGACGGAGAGCTGCTCGGCTGCGGCGAAGATTTCCTCGCCACGGCCGACGGCGACGACGTGGACGTCCGCCGGGGCCACGGACCGGGGCCAGATCAGGCCCTTGGCATCGTGGTTGGCTTCGGCCAGGGCAGCCACGGCGCGGGTGACACCGACGCCGTAGGAGCCCATGGTCACCACGACCTGCTTGCCGTTCTGGTCCAGGACCTTCAGCTCCAGGGCCTCGGCGTACTTGCGGCCGAGCTGGAAGATGTGGCCCATTTCGATGCCGCGGGCGGTCTCCAGCGGCCCGGAGCCGTCGGGTGCCTCGTCGCCGGCGCGGACCTCGGTGCATTCAATGACGCCGTCCCAGCCGAAGTCGCGCCCGGCCACAAGTCCGAAGACATGCTTGCCGGCCATGTTGGCGCCGGTCACCCAGGCAGTGCCGTTCACGATGCGCGGGTCCACCAGGTAAAGGAGCTTGGCGGCGCCCTCGAGGCCGAGCAGGGGTGCGCCGAGGGACATTCCCGGGCCGAGGTATCCCCGGACAATCAAGGGATTCTTGGCGAGGTCCTCGTCTCCTGCCGCTTCCACGGTGATCTCGCCGGCGACGGGGAGGTAGGCGCCGATGTTGGCCTCGACGCGCTTGAGGTCGACTCCGCGGTCACCGGGCACGCCGATGACCACGATCTGGCGCTCACCGGTGGGCAGCGTCACGGCGAGGACCACGTTCTTCAGGGTGTCGGCGGCGGTCCAGGCGCCGCCGTCGGCCTCGCTCCGGGGCACGAGCTGGTTCGCCGCGTCCACCAGGGTTTCGATGGTGGGCGTGTTGGGGGTGTCGCGGATCTCGGCAGCGGGGGTGTCCGTGAAGTCGATCTCGGCCGGCACCACGGTGGTAACGGCCTCGACGTTGGCTGCGTAGCCGCCGGCCGAACGCACGAACGTGTCCTCGCCGATCTCGGTGGGGTGCAGGAATTCCTCGCTCCTGGAGCCGCCCATGGCCCCGGCGGTGGCCGCCACCGGGATGACCTCCAGGCCAAGGCGCTCGAAGATCTTCAGGTAGGCGGCACGGTGCGCGGCGTAGCTGGCGTCCAGCCCGGCGTCGTCGACGTCGAACGAGTAGGAGTCCTTCATGATGAACTCCCGGCCGCGCAGCAGGCCGGCGCGGGGACGTGCCTCGTCACGGTACTTGTTCTGGATCTGGTAGATGCTCAGCGGCAGATCCTTGTACGAGGAGTAGAGGTCCTTGACCAGGAGGGTGAACATTTCCTCGTGGGTGGGGGCCAGGAGGTAGTCCCCGCCCTTGCGGTCCTTGAGCCGGAAAAGTCCCTCGCCGTACTCGGTCCAGCGGTTGGTGGCCTCGTAGGGCTCCTTCGGCAGCAGTGCGGGGAAATGCACTTCCTGGGCACCGATGGCCGCCATCTCCTCGCGGATAATCTGTTCAACCTTACGCAGCACGCTCAGGCCGAGGGGCAGCCACGTGTAGATGCCCGGCGCGGCACGGCGGATGTAGCCGGCGCGGACGAGGAGCCTGTGGCTGGCCACCTCTGCGTCGGCGGGATCTTCACGCAGGGTGCGCAGGAACAGCTTGGAAAGTCTAAGGACCACGGGTCGGTATCCGTTTCTGGGGGAAAGTGCTGATTGTCTGGGTACTAATCTACCGGCAAGGCAGCGCCGCGGCTTCCGCGTCCCGGGCGCCGGTGGCCGCACTGCAGAAGAGCCACGCCCCGCAAAGAAGCCCCTGGCCGTCTCCGGCTGGTCATCCTTGTGGTGGCGTGGCTCCGCGGCCGGTCATGCCGCTAATTCTCTGAGACCATCCGCGCCCGAACGACACGGTTAGGTAGAACCTATGTGATGGTGGTCACCGATTCAAGTCTGCGTGCCCGGATGATCCCGCTGACAGCCCCGTTACCCCACGCTTCCGCACCGGCGGACCGGCGTCCGTTTAATCGCAGCCCGTTGATCACAGCCCCTGGCAGATCTAGATTTATTTCATCAACCGATGAATTACTCGCCGGGAACCACCCGGTGATGCCGGAGGCGGACATGGGAAGAGCAACAGATGCGGGCCCGGCTCCGGGCCCGTCGTCGGGTTCCGGGCATGGCGCTGCGGGCCCCGCCGTGGAAGCCGCGGGCCTCCACGTCCGCCGCGGCGGAACCCACGTCCTCCGCGGCCTCGAATTCACCATTCCACCCGGCCGGATCACCGGGCTGCTGGGGCCCTCGGGAAGCGGCAAGACCACGCTCATGCGGGTCCTCCTCGGCGTTCAGCGGATATCCTCCGGCACTGTCCGCGTGCTCGGCAGGCCCGCGGGCCATGCCCGCCTTAGGCATGAGGTTGGCTACGTCGCGCAGTCCCCCAGCGTGTACACAGACCTGAGCGTCGAGGCCAACGTGCGCTACTTCGGCGCCATGCACGGCCGGAACCGCGGCGACGCCGCAGCGGCGATTGCCGCCGTCGGCCTGGCGGACCTGGCCGGGCGAAAGACCGGCGACCTGTCCGGCGGGGAGCTCAGCCGGGTGTCGCTGGCGTGCGCCCTGGTGTCAGAGCCCGCGTTGCTGATCCTTGACGAGCCCACGGTAGGGCTGGATCCGGTGCTGCGGGCCGAGCTGTGGGACCGCTTCCGCACCATGGCCGACGCCGGGACGACACTTTTGGTTTCCAGCCACGTCATGGAGGAAGCCGGCCACTGCGCCTCGCTCCTGCTGCTCCGGGAGGGCCTGATACTCGCGCAGCTCACGCCCGCGGAGCTCAGCCGGCGGGGCGGAAGCGAGGACCTGGAGAGGGCCTTCCTCAACATCATCCGCGGCGCCGGGAGCGAGGTGGCGCCATGAACTTCGGGATGATGCTGGCCACGGCGGGCCGGGTGTTGGACCAGCTCCGGCACGACCGGCGGAGCATCGCCTTGATTCTCGTGGTTCCGGCGTTGCTGCTGACGGCGGTCTACTTCCTCTTCGAAAATGAAGCACTGCCCGCCGGCGTCCCGCGGACCTTTGACCGGGTGGGACTGATGATGCTGGCGATTTTCCCGTTCGTGGTGATGTTCCTGGTGACCTCCATCACCATGCTCAGGGAGCGGACGTCAGGGACGCTTGAGCGGCTCCTGACCACGCCCATCCACAAGGCGGACCTGCTGTTCGGTTACGCCGTGGCGTTCTCGGTCATGGCCGCCATGCAGTCCCTCGTGGCCACGGCGGTGGCGTACTGGATCTTCGGCCTGGACATCAAGGGCAGCCCTGCCCTGGTGGTCATGGTGGCCGTCGTCAACGCGGTGCTGGGCGTGGCACTGGGACTGTTCTGCTCGGCCTTCGCCCGGACTGAGTTCCAGGCCGTGCAGTTCATGCCCGTGGTGGTGGTGCCGCAGATCCTGCTCTGCGGACTCTTTGTGGCGCGCAGCCGGATGAACGGCTTCCTGGAGGGCGTCTCCAACGTGCTTCCGCTGACGTTCTCGGTGGACGCACTGCAGGAGATCGCCGGCAACAGCACGGCCACGGCCGCAATGTGGCAGGACGTCGGAGTCATGGCCGCCGTGGTCCTGGCGGTGCTGGTCCTCGCTGGGCTGACCCTGCGGCGGAGCACGCCGTGACGGAACGGCGCGGACGGCGTTCCGCGGGCGGGGAAGGATCCCGCGACCAGATCCTCGCTGCCGCGCGGGGGCTTTTTGCCGAACAGGGCTTCGAGGGCACCAGCCTGAGGCAGGTGGCGCGGAAAGCCGGCGTGGACCCCGCCATGGTCCATCACTTCTTCAGCGGCAAGGATGAGCTGTTCTCCCGGAGCGTGGGGCTGCCCGCCGATCCCGCGCAGGTCTTTGCCGGAGTGGCGGCATCCGCACCCGGGCAGCGCGCCGAAGCCATTGTCCGTGCGGTCCTGCGCCTTTGGGACAGCCCGGCACAGCGCGGCCTGCTTGCCTTCCTCCGCGGCACCATCGGGTCCACAGCCAAGACCGCGCTCCTTAGGGATCTGGTGGCACGCACAGTGCTGCCCCGGATCATGGCCGGTGTGCCCGGAACGGCAGATGAGGTGGCCATTCGCGGCAACCTCATGGCCAGCCAGCTCGTGGGGCTTGTACTGGTCCGTTACGTGGTCAGGCTTGAGCCGCTTGCCTCGGCCTCGCAGGATGACGTGGTGCGGCTCGTTGCGCCGAACATCCAGCGCTACCTGACGGGAAGACTTTGAGAAACGTTCAGAACAGAACGGTGGCGAAGGTCCCGACCTGGCGGAAGCCGACCCGTTCATAGGTGGCGCGGGCCCGGGAGTTGTAGTCGTTGACGTAGAGGCTGGTGATTGGCGCTATCTTCTGGGCCAGCAGCACCACTGCGGCCATGTAGCCCGCGCTCAGGCCCAGCCCGCGGTAGCTGGGGTTCATCCACACGCCCTGGACCTGGGTGACTTCCGACGTCACTGCCCCGAGCTCGGCCTTGAACACCACCTCGCCGTCGCTCAGGTGGACCAGGGAATGCCCCTGGCGGATCAGCCCGGCCACCCTCCGGCTGTAGAAGTCGCGCCCGCCCAGGTACGGCGAGTAGCCCACTTCCTCCTCGAACATTGCCGCGCAGGCGGGCAGGATGGTGTCGAAGTCGGCATATTGCCCGTACCCCAGCTGCCAGTTAGGTTCAACGGCCGGCGGTCCGGCAATCGTCATGAGCGGCTGGTCCGGCCGCACCTCGTGTGCGGCGTGGCCGAGCTGCTCCAGATGGCTGTGCAGGGCAAGGACTGTGCCCGCCGGGCCGAAGATTGAGGCGTACCGGCGGCCGGACCGGTGGGCTGCCGCTGCCACTGCCCCCGTGAAGCCGGGATCAAGCTGGACGGGAACCAGGTTGGCGCCCGCCCAGCAGGCACCGACCAGCACGCCGTCCTCAAAGACGCCCAGCACATTGGCGCCGCCGGGAGTCGGCGCGGCCGTTCCGGTGGATTCCAGGTGCGCAAGGATGAAGACATTCGCCACCGGATCCGCGCCGGCCAACTGGCGCAGCCCGGCCGTGTCCGCGACGCCGAGTACCCGGACGGTTGCGCCGTCCGGGTCTGTTCCGTCCTTATGAGACGCTAACCACGGGGCTACCCTTGACAGCATCTTCGCCATCGGCCTCCCCCATCTCTTCCGCGATACGCATGGCCTCTTCGATCAGTGTCTCAACAATCTGGCTCTCGGGAACAGTCTTGATGACCTCGCCCTTCACAAAGATCTGGCCCTTGCCGTTGCCGGACGCAACGCCCAGGTCCGCTTCGCGTGCTTCGCCCGGTCCGTTGACGACGCAGCCCATGACGGCGACGCGCAACGGGATCTCCATGCCCTCGAGTCCGGCGGTCACCTGTTCGGCCAGCGTGTACACATCCACCTGCGCGCGTCCGCACGACGGGCAGGAGACAATTTCCAGCTTGCGCGGGCGCAGGTTCAGCGACTGCAGAATCTGGTTGCCCACCTTGATCTCCTCGACCGGCGGGGCGGACAGGGAGACGCGGATGGTGTCGCCGATGCCGCGCGAAAGCAGCGCCCCGAAGGCGGTGGCGGACTTAATGGTGCCCTGGAAGGCGGGGCCGGCCTCTGTGACACCGAGGTGCAGCGGCCAGTCACCCTTCTCGGCCAGCATCTCGTAGGCCGCCACCATGATGACCGGGTCATTGTGCTTGACGGAGATCTTGAAGTCGTGGAAGCCGTGCTCCTCGAACAGGGAGGCCTCCCAGACGGCCGATTCAACCAGCGCTTCCGGCGTGGCCTTGCCGTACTTCTTCAGGATGCCCGGCTCGAGGGACCCGGCGTTGACGCCGATGCGGATGGACGTGCCGTGGTCCTTGGCCGCCCTCGCGATTTCCTTGACCTGGTCATCGAACTTGCGGATGTTGCCGGGGTTCACGCGCACGGCCGCGCAGCCGGCCTCAATGGCCGCGAAGACGTACTTGGGCTGGAAGTGGATGTCCGCGATGACCGGAATCTGGGATTTGCGGGCGATGATCGGCAGCGCCTCGGCGTCATCCGCCGACGGGCAGGCCACACGGACAATGTCGCAGCCGGACGCCGTCAGTTCCGCGATCTGCTGCAGCGTGGCGTTGATGTCCGTGGTGGGGGTGGTGGTCATCGACTGCACGCTGATGGGCGAATCGGAGCCGACGCCCACGGAGCCGACTTTGATCTGGCGCGTCTTGCGGCGGGGCGCAAGGACGGGCGGCGGTGCGGATGGCATTCCCAGGCTGACCGAGGTCACGTGGACTCCTTGTATCGAAGAATCAGTAAGTACGGCGGCTAGGCTGCGTGCCCGGCCAGCAGGCCGGTCAGCGGCGCCCACACCGTGGTGCGTGTGCCGGAAATGACGCCGGCTGCCGCGAACGGGTCCTGCCGGAGGATCTCGTTCAGCGCGTTCTCGTCGGCCGCCTTGAAGATGAGCAGTGCACCGGCGCCGTCACCGTAGGGGCCGCTCGCCAGGATGGTCCCCTCCTCCGCCAGTCCTGCGGTCCATTCGCGGTGCGCCGGGCGGCTGGCATTGCGGGTCTCGGTGGACTCGGCGTCGTATACGTACTCAACAGCAAAAACAGTCATACGGATACCCTATCCCGCAGCCGGGCTAGCCGAGGAGCACGACCTTCGTGAAAGCGGCGACGCCGGCGGCCCACAGCATGGAGGCGAGGGTCCCGATGATGAAGCGCTCTGCCGCAACCGGCGTTTCCTTTAGCTCGGCAAAGCGGCCCAGGCCCTTGATGGCCACCACGTAGGCAATGGCCACAGGCTGCCCGGCGAGAATGGCGAGGCATACGGCCAGGCGCTCCAGCACTCCGATGATCGCCCCGCCCCGGAGGATGCGCACGGTGGGCGCCGCCGCGGCCGCTTCACCGCCCACCGTAATATCGCCGTTCACGGTGTTTTCACGGTCCGGTTTTCCACGGTCCACGTTTTCACGGTCCACGCTTTCATGGTCCACGCTTTCATGGTCCACAGTGACGTCGGCCGAGGGGTCATCGGCAGCGTCCGCGCCGGCTGTGACAGCGTCGGCTTTGTCGTCGATGGTCCGGGCCAGCCTGAACACCAGCGCTGTCACGGGCCAGCCTACGAAACCGGCCGTCAGCAGTGCTGCGGCGATCCAGAGTGCGTTCACCGTTCTCCTCGGTTGCTTGCGTCGGGGCCGACGGTGTCGCGGATCAGCCCATGGGCGGTTGCCAGCAGCATTTCCGCCGCTGGCCTCGCCGCCCATTCTTCCTGCCATCCGGATCTGAGGATGGCCCGGCTCACCGACTGGTCGCTGATTCCCAACTCCCTGGCCACCTGTTTCTGCAATCCGTGCCGGCCGGGATCACGCTCATTCTTGGCGCGGAGCGCATCGACCACCCGCCACTGGGCTTCGGTCCGTTCCCGGACCAGCCGTCCGATGAGCCGCAGCACAGCCTCTGCGTTGGCGCAGGCCCTCACCCCGGCATCGCGGGTTTCGGCACCACGGCTCCCGGCGCCACCGCCCGCCGGGGCGCCCGCGGAGGCAGGCAGGCCGCGCCGGACACCCCCGGAGACCACCGCCAGGGGGACGTGGCCGGCGGCGGCCTTTGCCCGGTCCACGGCCTGGCGCGCCGCAACGAAGGCCGCTCCGGATCCTTCGCGGGGGCTGGCCGTCAACGGCAGGTTCACCGGCCCGACGCCGATGCCCACATACCAAAGGCCACTCCGGAGCGCATGCAGAGCTACGTCCACCACGGCAGCGGGCTCGTCAAGGACGCCCTGGACCTCGTCGCCCACTGAGCGCTCGAAGCGGGCAGTGGAGAACGGCCGCAGCCCGTCGAGGAATTCGGGCACCCTGTCAATGTCAGTACTGCTGCCCCGCTGGTCAATGGTCATGACGTACATGAATCAACCTTAGGCGGCTCAACTTCCAACATCAATCATTTTCAGCTGATTATTTAAAATCAGTCAAAAAGAGGTGAAATGCTGACATCACCGCCTGGCGGGTGCTAACCGAAGAGATTCACCGGTTTCACGATGTCCGCGTAGATCAGCAGCGCGCCCATGCCCATCAGGAGCGCGGCCACCACATAGGTCACCGGGAGCATCTTCGCGATGTCAAAGGCTCCGGGATCGGGTTTGCCAAACAGCTTGGCCACGCGCCGGCGGACGGCCTCGTAGAGCGCTCCGGCAATGTGTCCGCCGTCGAGAGGCAGCAGCGGCACCAGGTTGAAGACCGCCAGCGCGAAGTTCAGGCCGGCAATCAGGCCTACCAGGGCCGCGAGCCTGGACTGCGCCGGAACCTCTTCCATGGCGGCAACTTCGCCGGCCACCCGGCCCACGCCCACCACGCTGATGGGACCGTTCGGGTCCCGGGGCTCCTCGCTGAAGGCAGCCTTCGCCACCCCGGCCACGCGGGCGGGGAGATTGAGGATGACGCCGGCAACCTGCCGGATGTTCTCCCCTGCCATGGGCAGGACGGCCGACGCCGGTTGCGGCACCAGCGCCGTCTGCGCCCCGATGCCGAGGAAGCCGACATCCTGGTACATCAGCTTCCCGGCGTCGTCCTTGGCCTGCCGGCCGTCGGCACCGACCACCGGCCGCGCCGAAAGCACCGGCGTGACGGTGGTGGTGACGGGCGCACCGTTCCGCTGCACGGTGATGCTGACTTCCCTGCCGGCCGAGGCGCGGATCCAGCCTGTCAGCTCATCCCAGCTGGTCACGGCTTTGCCGTCGAAGGACGTGATGACGTCGTTGGGCTTGAGTTGCGCGGCGGCAGCGGGAGTCAGCTTGCAGTCGGCTGAGTTCGGATCGACGGTTTCCCCCGCCTTCACCTGGCACTTGGAGACGTCGGCGATGGTGGTTGTGGGCTCGGCCAGGCCGAATCCCATGAGCATCACTGCGGTCAGCACCAGGCCGATCAGCAGGTTCATCGCCGGTCCGCCGAGCATGACGATGATCTTTTTCCAGACCGGGAGCCGGTAGAACACACGGTGCTCGTCCCCGGGGCCGACTTCCTCATGGGCCATGGAGCGGGCCTCGGTGGCCAGTGTCTGGAACATGCCGGTGCTGGAGGGACGGACGGAACCGTCTTCCTTGTTGGGCGGGTACATGCCGATCATCGACACGTAGCCGCCGAGCGGAAGCGCCTTGAATCCGTATTCGGTCTCGCCCTTTTTCGTGGACCAGAGGGTGGGGCCGAAGCCGATCATGTACTTGGTGACGCGCACCTTGAAGAGCTTGGCCGGGAGCAGGTGTCCCACCTCGTGCAGGGCGATGGAGACCGCGATGCCGACGGCCACAAAGACGACACCAATAATGAAGAGAATGACGGGACTCATGCTTTCGATCTGCTGCTTCCTAGAGACTGCTCACTGCTAAACGTTCGTGCGTGCGTGCACGTGCCCACTTCTCAGCATCCAGCACGGACTCGACCGTTAGCACGGAGGAACCCGGATGTTCGCTGAGTACGGCTTCGATGGTGTCCACGATGTCTGTGAACCGGATCCGGCCCGCATGGAACGCCATCACGGCTTCCTCGTTGGCGGCGTTGAACACGGCCGGGTAGGTGCTTCCCTGCTTCGCCGCGTCCTTGGCAAGGCCGACGGCCGGGAAGGCGGCGGCGTCCAGCGGCTCGAACGTCCAGCTGGTTGCCTGCGTCCAGTCGCAGGGTGTGGCCGCCTGCGGAACGCGGTCCGGCCAGCCCAGCCCGAGGGCGATGGGCAACCGCATGTCCGGCGGGGAGGCCTGGGCGATGATGGAGCCGTCCACGAACTGGACCATGGAGTGGACCACGGACTGCGGATGGACCACGACGTCGATCCTGTCCAGCGGGATGTCGAAGAGCAGGTGGGCCTCGATCACCTCGAGGCCCTTGTTGACCAGGCTGGCGGAGTTGGTGGTGACCATGGGCCCCATGTCCCACGTGGGGTGGGCGAGGGCTTCCGCCGGGCTGACGGACGACAGCTGCTCCCGGGTCCGGCCGCGGAACGGACCGCCCGACGCCGTCAGGATGAGCCTGTCCACTTCGGCGGCGGAGCCTGAACGCAGGCACTGGGCGATGGCCGAATGCTCCGAATCCACCGGCACAATCTGGCCTTCCGCGGCGGCGGCTTTGACGAGGGAGCCGCCCACGATCAGCGATTCCTTATTGGCCAGTGCCAGCGTGGCTCCGGATTCCAGGGCGGCCAGCGTCGGTGCCAGTCCGATGGATCCGGTGATGCCGTTGAGCACCACGTCCGCCTCGACGGCGGCGATCCGGGTGGAGGCGTCGGGGCCGCTGATGATCTCCGGACGGTACCCTGCCAGCCCGGCCGCCCGGGCGGCGTCGTCGATCAGGTCCTGCAGACGGTGGGGATCCCCTTGGGCCATGCCCACCGCGGCGGCCTGCGTGTGCACGGCCTGCTGCGCCAGGAGCTCCAGGTTGCCGCCGCCGGCGCTCAGCGCCACCACCTCGAAAAGGTGCGGTGCGCCGTCGACGACGTCAATCGCCTGCGTGCCGATGGAACCGGTGGATCCGAGGAGGACGATTCTGCGCGGCTGCCCTGTCGCTGGACGGCCGGCTGGACGGCTGGAGCCCGAAGTCTGCATGGCTTAAGTATCCCGCACCGCGGGCCGCCTCCGGACGGGCGGTGGCCACCCGGACTAGGAGAGCGCGAGTTCCAGGACGCCCTTGGACACGGTGGATACCGCGCCGGCGTACGCGATCACGACGACGATCTTCCGCACCAAGCCCGGCTGCACCCGCCCCGACAGCAGGTCACCGGCGACGATTCCGAGGATCATGGCGGCCAGGATGCCCAGCCACTGCCAGCCTTCCAGGGCCGGAAGGTGGCCGCCGGAGAACAGGTATTTGGTCAGCAGCGAGGACAGCCCCGTGGTGATGAAGTAGGGCTGCAGGGTGGCGCCGAAGCTCCGTTGCTCCCAGCGCGTGACGATGGCATACGCGGTGATGGCCGGACCGCCGACTCCGGCGGCCGCGTTCATAAGCCCGCTGGTAAATCCCAGCGCCACCATGGGGGCCGCGCCCGCGGCCCGCCAGGAGCTGCGGTTCAGCCGCTGGGAAGCCAGCAGCCCCAGGATCAGCAGGACTCCGATGCAGATCTCCAAGGGGGCCTCAGGGACATGGCTGGCCAGCCAGGCGCCGGGTACCACGCCGGTCAGCGCGGAAGCCGCGAGGCCGAAGTAGCGCCGCCACTGGACGTGCCGCCAGACCCGCGACAGGATCAGCAGCGATGACGCCGCACCGCAGAGGTTGATGATCATCACGCCGTCGAACGGCCCCAGGAGCACCACCAGGACCGGCGAGACCAGGAGGCCGAATCCCAGCCCGGCCAGTCTTTGCGCCAGCGCTCCCGCGACAACCACGATGAGCACCAGAGCAAACATGGTTCGATCCTAGTGCCGCCCGGGACTGCCTTGACGGGTTTCCCGGCAGGCGTAACGTGGAAACGTGGACTGGGCTTCCTGGTTCGACGCGCCGGACTACGAATTCGCCCGGCTGGTATTGCAGCGGGGCATCGCCGCGCTCTATTTCGTTGCGTTCCTGTCAACCCTGAACCAGTTCCCTGCGCTGCTCGGCGAGCGCGGCCTCCTTCCCGTGCCCGACTATCTGTCGGGGTTCAGCAGGCTGCGGCGGCCCACGCTCTTCCGATGGCGATACTCGGACCGGCTGCTCCGCGCCGTCTGCGGGACGGGGCTGGCCATCTCGGCCGTCCTGGTGGCCGGACTTCCGCAGGCTGGGCCCCCGTGGCTGCCGATGATCGCTTTCCTGGCGCTGTGGCTGCTGTACATGTCGATCGTGAACGTCGGGCAGACGTTCTACGGCTTTGGCTGGGAGATGCTGATCCTCGAGGCCGGCTTCACCGTGGCTTTCCTGGGTTCAGACCAGACAGACCCGCCCCGGACCGTCCTGCTCCTGGTGGCGTGGCTGGTGTTCCGCCTGGAGTTCGGCGCGGGCATGATCAAGCTCCGCGGCGGCCGGGAGTGGCGGGACCTCACGGCCCTGTACTACCACCATGAGACCCAGCCCATGCCGGGTCCCCTGAGCCGGCAGGCGCATCTGCTGCCGAAGCCCTTTCACCGGCTGGAGGTGCTGGGCAACCACTTCGCCCAACTCGTGGTGCCGTTCTTCCTGTTCGCTCCGCAGCCCGTGGGAAGCGCCGCGGCCGCCATCATCATCTTCACGCAGCTGTGGCTTGTGGCCAGCGGCAATTTCGCGTGGCTGAACTGGATAGCGATTGTGCTGGCCTTCGCCGCAGTCAGCGACTCCGTGGCCCACGCAGTCCTGCCGGTCCTTCCGCTGGACTGGCAGGCGGCCGGCGGCGCTCGGCAAACTCCGCTGTGGTGGCTCATCCTCACGCTCGCCGTCACGGTGCTGCTCCTGGTGCTCAGCTACTGGCCGGTCCGTAACCTGTTCTCCCATCATCAGCTGATGAATGCCAGCTTCAACCGGTGGCAGCTCGTGAACACGTACGGCGCGTTCGGCACGGTCACGAAGCAGCGGATCGAGGTGGCGGTGGAGGGCACCAGCGACGAGGAGCCCGACGAGTCGGCGGACTGGCGGGAGTACGGATTCAAGGGAAAGCCCGGGGACGTGCGCAGGCTGCCGCGCCAGTGGGCCCCGTACCACCTGCGGCTCGACTGGCTGATGTGGTTCCTGCCCCTGCGCACCGTGCACGAGGAGTGGTTTTACGCCTTCCTGGAAAAGCTGCTGAAGGCGGACAAGGTGGTGCTGCGCCTGTTGCGCGACGACCCGTTCGACGGCGAGCGCCCCCGCTGGGTGCGCGCCCGGACGTACCTGTACCGTTTCTCCAGCCGGGCCGAGTTCCGTGAGACCGGCCAGCGCTGGATCCGGACGCCGCTGTACGAGGCCATCCCGCCCCTGTCCCTGCGGCGCGGCGGCTGAGCAGGCAAGTGCGGAGAGGAAGCGCCCGCGTTAGCGGGCCTTGCGGAGGGTCGCTTCGGCGTGCTTGAGGATGGGGCCGTCGATCATCGTGCCTTTGAACTGGAACACGCCGGTCCCGGCGGCGCGGGCGGCCTCGAGGAGTTCCCTGGCGGCGGCCACTTCATCCCCCGACGGCGCGTAGGCGGCACGGACGGCAGCCACCTGGCCGGGATGGATGCAGGCCTTCGAGCTGAAGCCGGAGGCCACGGCGTCCCGTGCCTCCTCGGCCAGCCCCTCAAGGTCGGGGATGTTGACGTAGACGGCGTCGACCGCCTCCTTGCCGAAGGCACCGGCAGCCAGGAGCACCGACGAGCGCGCGTGCAGGGCCACGGCGCGGTAGCCGCCGTCGTCCTTGCGGCTGGATGTCCCGCCGAGGGACGCGAGCAGGTCCTCGGCGCCCCACATGAGCGCCACGACGTTCGGGGCGGCGGCGATGGCCGGCGCGTTGACGATGCCGGCCGCCGTTTCGCACAGCGCGATCACGTGGAAGCCCTCCAGCGCCCGGAGCTGCTCAGCGCTTTCCGTCTTGGCGAGCATCACGGTGCGGTAGGGCGTGTGGGCCAGGCAGTGCAGGTCCTTTTCGAAGTCCGCCGTGCCCGCCGGGTTGATCCGGACGATGGTCCGGCTGGGATCGAGCTCCGGCCCTTCGCCTGAGCTGCCGAGCTGGGCAAGGATGGCCCCCCGGGCCCGCTTCTTGTCCGCAGCCGCCACCGCGTCCTCGAGGTCGATGATCACGGCGTCGGAGCGCTCGGCAGCCTTCTGGAAACGCTCGGGGCGGTCAGCAGGGCAGAAGAGCAGGGCCGGGCCCATCACAAAAGTCATACAGTCATTGTCCGATTATTTTTCCGTCTGCGCCTGCATGTACGCCTCCCGCGTCCACATCAGGCAGCTGCGCGTGGCGAGGGCCACCACTGTGCCGTTCTGGTTGCGGCCGGTGTGCTTCATGGTGACGATCCCCTGGCCGGGCCGGGACGCGGAGAGCCGTTTGCCCGTGATGACGGTCTCGGTGTAGAGGGTGTCGCCGTGGTACAGCGGACCGGGGAAGGACACATCGGTCAGTCCCAGCTGCGCGATGATGGTGCCCTGCGTCAGCTGCGGAACGGACTGCCCGACGACGGTTGCCAGGGTGAACATGGAGTTCACCAGCCGCTGGCCGAACGGCTGCCCCGCGCTCCACGCCGCGTCAAGGTGCAGCCCCTGCGTATTCATGGTCATGGTGGTGAACAGGACGTTGTCGGTTTCGGTGACCGTCCGGCCCGGACGGTGCGCGTACACCACGCCCTCTTCGAGTTCCTCAAAGTACAGCCCGCGCTGTTCGATCACGCGGGGGCTGCCGCTGGTTGGGCTTGTCGAAACCCCGTCAGCACTCTGTTCAGCGTTCGCCGTCATACGGTCAGTTCCTGGTCTTCCTCGAGCAGCTCGACGCCGGTGGCAGCGGCGACGTCCTCGACGGAGACGTTCGGGGCCAGCTCCCGCAGCACCAGGCCGTCCGGCGTCACGTCAATGACGGCGAGGTCCGTGATGATCCGGTCCACGCAGGCCTTGCCCGTGAGCGGCAGGGTGCACCGCTCCACGATCTTTGGCCGGCCGCTCCGGTCCACGTGCTCCATCATGACGATGACCTTCTTGGCGCCGAAGACCAGATCCATGGCGCCGCCCATGCCCTTGACCATCTTGCCCGGGATCATCCAGTTGGCCAGGTCCCCGTTGGCGGCGACCTCCATGGCGCCGAGCACGGCGACGTCCACATGGCCGCCCCGGATCATGCCGAAGGACAGCGACGAGTCGAAGAAGGCCGCGCCCTTGTTGACCGTGACGGTTTCCTTGCCCGCATTGATGAGGTCCGGGTCCACTTCGTCCTCGCCGGGGTAGGGTCCGACGCCCAGGATCCCGTTCTCCGAGTGCAGCACCACCTCGACGCCGGCGGGGATGTAGTTCGGGATCAGCGTGGGCATGCCGATGCCCAGGTTGACGTACTGGCCGTTGCTGAGTTCCTGCGCCACCCGCTCCGCGAGCTCGTTGCGCGTCCATCCCTTGCCCTCCGGGTGGGACGTCGCGGCACGCCGGTACTCATGGCGGACGGCCTCGGGGCGGGGCGGCGCCCCCTGCGAGCTGTTCGACTCCATGGCTACGCTCCTGCCTGTTCGGTGGTGCCGGCTGCGGACTGCGCCGAAAGGGCAACCGTCCGCTTTTCGATCCGCTTCTCGATCTCGGGTGCGACGACGATGCGCTGGACGAAGATGCCGGGCACGTGGATGTGTTCGGGGTCCAGCTCCCCCGGCTCCACCAGTTCCTCGACTTCGGCGATGGTGACCCTGCCCGCCATGGCACAGAGCGGGTTGAAGTTCATTGCCGTGGCGTGGAAGACCAGGTTGCCGTGGCGGTCGCCCTTCCAGGCGTGGACCAGGCCGAAGTCGGGTGTGAGGGACTCTTCGAGGACGTAGTCCACGCCGCCGAAGCTGCGCACCTCCTTGGGAGCGGAGGCGACCGCGATGCTGCCGTCGGCGTCGTACTTCTGCGGCAGGCCGCCGTCGGACACCTGGGTACCCACGCCCGCTCTCGTGTAGAACGCCGGGATGCCGGCACCGCCGGCGCGCAGCTTCTCCGCCAGCGTGCCCTGCGGGGTGAGGACCACCTCGAGTTCGCCGGAGAGGTACTGCCGGGCGAACTCCTTGTTCTCCCCGACGTACGAGCTGATGGTGCGGCGGATCCGGCCGTCCCTGAGCAGGATGCCGAGGCCCCAGTCGTCCACGCCGCAGTTGTTGCTCACGGTTTCCAGGTCCTTGGCGCCGCGGTGGTGCAGGGCGTCAATGAGGGCCACCGGGATCCCGCAGAGGCCGAAACCCCCGACGGCGAGCGACGCGCCGTCGTGAATGTCCGCGACCGCTTCAGCAGCGCTGGCAACAACCTTGTCAATCATCGTTGATCCTTTCAGGCCGGCTACAGTCCGAGTTCCCGGGCGATCAGCATCAGCTGGACCTCCGTGGTGCCCTCCCCGACTTCAAGGATCTTGGAGTCGCGGTAATGGCGCGCCACGGTGAATTCGTTGATGAAGCCATAGCCGCCGAACACCTGGGTGGCGTCCCGCGCGTTGTCCATGGCTGCCTCGCCTGCGACCATCTTAGCTATGGCCGCCTGGGTCTTGAACGGCTTGCCGGCGAGCATCCTGGCGGCCGCATCGTAGTAGGCCAGCCGGGCCGTGTGGGCGCGTGCCTGCATGCGGGCAATCTTGAAGGAGATGGCCTGGTACTTGCCGATGTTGTGGCCGAAGGCCCTGCGGTCCTTGGCGTAGCGGACCGAGAGATCCACGCAGCCCTGGGCCGCGCCGGTGGCCAGTGCCGCGATGGCGATGCGGCCTTCGTCAAGGATGGACAGGAAGTTGGCGTAGCCCCGCCCCTGTTCACCCAGCAGGTTGGCCTCGGGCACGCGGACGTCCTTCAGCGTCAGCGGGTGGGTGTCGGACGCGTTCCAGCCCACCTTGTTGTACGCCTTCTCGGCCTTGAAGCCGGGCGTGTCGGTCGGCACCAGGATGGTGGAGATTTCCTTCTTGACGCTGCCGTCCTTGCGCTCGTGCTGGCCGGTCACGGCGGTCACCGTCACCAGCCGGGTGATGTCAGTCCCGGAGTTGGTGATAAATTCCTTGTTGCCGTTGATCACCCAGTGCCCGTCTTCCAGCCGGGCGGTGGTCTTGGTGCCGCCGGCGTCCGAGCCCGCTTCCGGCTCGGTCAGGCCGAAGCCTGCAAGCGCCTTTCCGGACGCCAGCAGCGGCAGCCATTCCTCCTTCTGGGCCTCGGTACCGAAGCGGTGGACGGGCATGGCGCCCAGGGAAACGCCCGCTTCCAGGGTGATGGCCACGGACTGGTCCACCCTGCCGAGCTGTTCCAGCGCGAGGGCCAGGGCGAAGTAGTCCCCGCCCATGCCGCCGGATTCTTCGGGGAACGGCAGACCGAACAGGCCCATGTCCGCCATCTGGGAGACAACCTCGTAGGGGAAGCTGTGCTCTTCGTCGTGCTTGGCCGAGACGGGCGCGACGACCTCGTCGGCAAATTCCCGGACGGTGTTGCTGAGGTCCTGGTATTCCTCGCTGAGCTCAAAATCGGCCATAGCTAGGCTTCCTTACGTTCATTGGTTGGATCTTGGATTGGGGATTCTGACGGGCCGGCGGGCGGCTCGGCGTGGATCGTGGCGAGCACCTGGTCCGCCTTCACGAGGTCACCGGTCTTCGCGCTGATGTGCACCGTTCCGGCCACCTCGGCCACGAGCTGGTGCTCCATCTTCATCGCTTCCACGGAGAGCAGCACCTGCCCGGCTTCCACGGCGTCGCCGTTGTGCACGGAGACTGACACGACGGTCCCCGGCATGGGTGAGCGGACTTCGGGGTCGGCCACACCCTCTTCCCGCTCGATTGCGGCCAGGACGCGCGCGAGGCGGGATTCCCGGGTGAGGACGTCGAGGCCGCAGGACCATCCGCCGTTTCCCACGTAGACCTGCTGCGGACGCCCTTCATGGGGGTGGCCCTCCCAGTGGGAGCCCAGCGCGAAGGTGTGTGCCTGCCCGTCGATTTCAAGGTCGACGGACCGGCTGGTCAGGGCCAGGAGGGCGGCCTTTCGCTCCGGTCCGCCGTTGACGCGGACCGTCGCATGGCCGAGGTCCTGGTCACTCAGCCACGTGACGGCCACGGTGGCCACGGCTCCGCCGGGGAGCCCGAAGCTCATGCGCCAGGGGGCGGGGGTGCCCAGCCGCCAGCCCCGGCCGGTGTCCCAGGGCGAGGCGACGCCGGCCGGCGCCTCATGCATGGCCCAGAACGGGAGCGCCGCGGCGATGAGCTCGGTGTCTCCGGCGCTCCGGAACGTGAGGTCCGGCATCTTGCGGTCAATGAGGGTCGTGTCGAGGCGGCCGGCGCGTACGTCGTCGTCGTTGATCAGGAGCCGCAGGTATTCCACGTTGGTTCCGACCCCCAGCACCGTGTACCGCTCCAGCGCGCTGTCCAGCTTGTCGAGTGCCGCTTTGCGGTCCGGGCCCCACGCGATGACCTTGGAGAGCATGGGATCGTAGTCGCTGGAAATTTCCAGTCCGGGCTGCAGCGACGAGTCGATGCGGATGTGCGGGTCCGCGGAGGCGGGCGCGAAGGCGGGCGGGTCCGCCCGGGCCGTGAAGGTGGTGCCCCGTTCATCGAGCAGGACCACCTCGCCGGAGGACGGCAGGAAGTTCCGCTCCGGGACCTCCGCGTAGACGCGCGCCTCTGCGGCGTGGCCGTTAAGCACGACGTCGTCCTGCGCCACGGTGAGCACCTCGCCGGCGGCGATGCGCACCTGCCACTCCACGAGGTCCACCCCGGTGACCATTTCGGTGACCGGATGCTCCACCTGCAGGCGCGTGTTCATCTCCATGAAGAAGAATTCGTCCGGGGCGTTGTCCGAGACCAGGAACTCCACGGTGCCCGCCCCGGTGTAGTGGACGCTCCGGGCCGCCTGGCAGGCGGCCTCGCCGATCCGCGCCCGGGTGGTTCCGCCGTCGGCCAGTGATTCCAGGAGCGGCGACGGCGCTTCTTCAATCACCTTCTGGTGCCTGCGCTGCAGGGAGCATTCGCGCTCCCCCAGGTGGATGACGTTCCCGTGCGTGTCGGCGAGCACCTGCACTTCGATGTGCCGCGGGGCCTTGACGAGGCGTTCCAGGAAAAGCGTGTCGTCGCCGAAGGCGCTGGCCGCGACGCGACGCGCGGTGGCCAGCGTTGCCGGGAGGTCCTCCGGCCGTTCCACCACGTGCATGCCCTTGCCTCCGCCGCCCGCGGACGGCTTGATGAGCAGGGGATACCCCACGGCCGCGGCGGCGGCGATCAGGTCGTCGTCGGTCAGCCCCGGTTCGGCGATGCCCGGGATCACCGGGACGCCGTATCCGGCCACGTGGTTCTTGGAGCGGATCTTGTCCCCCATGACGTCCAGGGATTCGACGCCGGGGCCGATGAAGGCGATGCCGGCTGCCTCCAGGGCGCGGGCGAACTCCACGTTCTCGCTCAGGAAACCGTAGCCGGGGTGCACCGCCTGGGCGCCGGTGTCCTTGCAGGCCCTGATGATCGCCTCGATTTTCAGGTAGCTTTCGGCCGCGGCGGCCGGACCGATCCGCACGGCGAGGTCCGCTTCCCGCACGTGGCGGGCGTCGGCGTCGGCGTCGCTGTAGACGGCGACCGAACGGATGCCCATGGCGTGCAGCGTCCTGATCACCCGGCAGGCGATTTCGCCGCGGTTGGCCACGAGGACGGTGTGGAACAGGTTGGGGTCAGCTGGATTGGTCATGGCCGCTCACATCCGGAACAGGCCGAAGGAAGTCTCCGGCAGCGGGGTTCGGGAGACGACGTCGAGCGCCAGTCCCAGGACAGTGCGGGTGTCCGCGGGGTCGATGACGCCGTCGTCCCAGACACGGGCGGTGGAATAATAGGGACTCCCCTGGTCCTCGTACTGCTGCTTGATGGGAGCCTTGAAGGCTTCCTCGTCCGCTGCGGACCACTCCTGCCCGGCGGCCTCATACTGGTCGCGCTTCACCGTGGCCAGCACACTGGAAGCCTGGTTGCCGCCCATCACGGAGATGCGGCTCGCGGGCCACATCCACAGGAAGCGCGGCGAGTAGGCCCGCCCGCACATCGAATAGTTGCCGGCGCCGAAGGATCCGCCGATCACGACAGTCAGCTTCGGCACGCGGGCGGTGGCGACGGCCGTCACCATCTTGGCGCCGTTCTTGGCGATGCCGCCCTGTTCGACGTCCTTGCCCACCATGAAGCCGGAGAGGTTCTGCAGGAAGACCAACGGGATGCCCCGCTGGTCGCAGAGCTCAATAAAGTGGGCGCCTTTGAGCGAGGACTCGCTGAAGAGCACGCCGTTGTTGGCCACGATGCCCACGGGATGCCCGTGCAGCTTCGCGAAGCCGGTGACCAGGGTGGTGCCGTAGTTCTTCTTGAATTCGTGGAACCGGCTGCCGTCCACGAGGCGGGCGATGACCTCACGGACGTCATACTGTGCGTTGACGTCCGTGGGGACGGCTCCGTAGAGCTCCGCGGGGTTCACTACAGGCTCGACGGCGGTGTCCACGTCCCAGGCGGGCGCGGCTGGCCGCGGCAGGGTGGAGACGATGTCGCGGACGATCTGCAGGGCGTGTTCGTCGTTCTCGGCCAAGTGGTCCGTGACGCCGGAGATCCGGGAATGGACGTCGCCCCCGCCGAGCTCCTCGGCCGTGACGATCTCGCCGATGGCCGCCTTCACCAGCGGCGGTCCGCCCAGGAAGATCGTTCCCTGATTGCGGACGATGACCGTCTCGTCGCTCATGGCCGGAACGTACGCGCCGCCGGCGGTGCAGGAGCCCATGACGGAGGCAATCTGCGGAATCTTGGCCGCGGACATCCTGGCCTGGTTATAGAAGATCCGGCCGAAGTGCTCCTTATCCGGGAAGACCTCGTCCTGTTTGGGGAGGAAGGCTCCGCCGGAGTCCACGAGGTAGACGCAGGGCAGCCGGTTTTCCAGCGCGATCTCCTGGGCCCGCAGGTGCTTCTTCACCGTCATGGGGTAGTAGGTGCCGCCCTTGACGGTGGCGTCGTTGGAGATGACCAGGACCTGGCGCCCGTGGACCAGGCCGATGCCCGTGATCACGCCGGCGCCAGGAGAGTCGTCGTTGTACATCCCGTTGGCTGCCAGCGGGGCAATCTCAAGGAACGGGCTGCCGTCGTCCAGGAGCTGGTCGATCCGCTCCCTCGGAAGGAGCTTGCCCCGGGCCACATGGCGCTCGCGGGATTTCTCCGGCCCGCCCAGGGCGGCCACGGCGAGCCGCTTCCGCAGTTCGCCGGCGAGCGCCTCCTGGGCGACGCTATTGGCCGCAAAGGCCTCGCTCGTGGCGTCCAGCTTGCTGGCGAGTGTCTCCATTGACCGCTTCCATTTCCTTGACCGGCCCGGATTCCCGCGGGCCCGGCTATTTTCGGTTAGTGCCGTGTAACTGAGATTTAGGTTAGTCTCTATTAACTGTGATGTCCAACACACGGATGAGTTGCTAGAGTTTGCAGTTTCGAGGAGGAAATGTGCAGATCACGGAGCACGGCCAGGTTGCCGAAAGCAGCGATGCCGTCCAGCCCGCCCCGCCGGACCAGGGAACCACGCCCAACCGCGCGACGCAGCGCAGCCGGGCCAAGGAAACCCGCCGTCAGGCCCTGCTGTCCGCGGCCGCCTCCCTCTTCGCCGCCGACGGTTTCAACCGCGTCTCCCTGGAGGACCTCGGTGCCGCCGCGGGGGTGAGCGGCCCCGCCGTGTACCGCCACTTCCCGGGGAAGCAGGCCGTGCTGGGGGCCCTGCTCCTGACGGTCAGCCAGGACCTGCTCGACGGCGGCCGGCTCGTTGTTGCCGACGCCGCGGACCCCCTCGCGGCGCTGGGCCGGCTGGTCCAGTTTCATGTGGACTTTGCGCTCAGCAATCCGGACGTGATTCGGGTCCAGGACAGGGACTTCAGCAACCTCACCGACGAGGACCAGGCCCATGTCCGGGCGCTGCAGCGCAGCTACGTGGAGCTGTGGGTGGACGTTCTGGCGGGGATCCACCACGCAACGGACACGGCAGACCTCCGGATGCGCGCCCATGCAACCTTCGGACTGATCAACTCCACGCCGCACTCGGTCCGCAACCACGGGCGGAGAATGGCCATCAGGTCGGCACGGCCGCTCCTGGAGAACATGGCGCTGGCCGCCCTCACGGCGCCCGGCGGGCCCCAAGCCGCCGCTGACTGAGCCGGCGCACCGCTGATTGAGCCCGCCCACCGTTGATTGAGCCCGCCCGGCGCTGATTGAGCCCGCCGAAATCGGTTTCGACAGGCTCAATCAGCAGGCACTAGACCATCGCGAGCGCCATGCCCGGATCAGCCAGGAGGGCTCCGAGGTCCGCCAGGAACCGGGATCCCTGCTCGCCGTCCACCAGCCGGTGATCGAAGGACAGGCTCAGGGTCATGACCTGTCTGAGCGCGACCTCGTCCTGGTACTCCCACGGCATCTTCCGCACCGCGCCCATGGCCAGGATGGCGGCCTCCCCCGGATTGAGGATGGGCGTCCCGGCATCGATCCCGAATACACCGATGTTGGTGATGGAGATGGTGCCGCCGGAGAGCTCCGCCGGGCTGGTCCTGCCGGCTCGGGCCGTCTCGGTCAGCCCGGTCAGCGCCGTGGACAGCTCCGCCAGCGTCATCCGGTCCGCGTCCTTGATGTTGGGAACCGTCAGGCCGCGCGGGGTGGCCGCCGCAATCCCCAGGTTCACGTAGTTGAACTGCACGATCTCCTGGTTGGCCTCATCCCACCGGGAATTGAGGGTTGGACTGCGCCGCAGGGCGATCAGGGCCGCCTTGGCCACGAGGGTCAGCGGCGTCAGCTTCAACCCGGCAAAGGCCTTGCTCGCCTTCAGCCTGGTCAGGAGCTCCATGGCCGGCGTGACGTCCACGGTCAGGAACTCCGTGACGTGGGGCGCGGTGAACGCGCTGGAGACCATGGCCGCCGCCGTGAACTTGCGCACCCCCTTGATGGGCGTGCGCATCTCGCGTTCACCAGGCCGGGGAGACGGAACGTGTTCCTGCGCCTGGCCGGCTTCGCCCGCCAGCTCCTGGGCCGCGGCCGGACGGTCACCGCCGCCCACGAAGTTCCGTACGTCGTCGCGGGTTATCAGCCCGCCGGGGCCGCTGCCGGTAACATGCTCCAGGTCCACGCCAAGGTCCTTGGCCAGCTTCCGCACCGGCGGCGTGGAGCGGGGCCGCTCGCCGGTCAACGGTTCGGCGGGCTTGGTTTCGACAGGCTTAACCAGCGGCGCGGCGGTTTCGATATGCTCAACCGGCGCGGCTGCGAAGGTGCGCGCACTGCGGACAGGGCGGCCGGTATCTTCGAGGACCGCGCCGTACCCCACCAGGTTCGGTTCGCGTTTGGCGGCGGGCGCCTCAGCCGCACCGCCGGCGGGCTGGCCGGCCGCCTCACCCTCCACCTCGAAGGAGACGATCGGCTTGCCCACCTCCACCACGGTGCCCGGCTGCTCGTGCAGGGCGGTGACCACACCGGCAAACGGGGAAGGCAGCTCCACGACGGCCTTCGCCGTTTCCACTTCGGCAATGATCTGGTTCAGGGTCACGGTGTCGCCAACATTGACCTTCCAGCTGACGATTTCGGACTCGGTCAGGCCTTCGCCGAGATCGGGGAGCCGGAATTCCTTGATCATGGTGGCGGTCATCCTTCCAGCCCGCTCAGCGAGTTCGGCCGGCCGAGCGCACGGTCAACGCCGTCGAGGATCCTGTCCAGGCTCGGAAGGTGGTGCATCTCCAGCTTGGAATAGGGGTACGGCACATCGAATCCGGTGACGCGGACGGGAGCAGTCTCCAGGTAGTAGAAGCAGCGCTCGGTGATACTGGCGGCCAGCTCGGCGCCCAGGCCACCCGACTGCCCGGCCTCGTGCGTGATGACAAGCCGGCCGGTCTTGCGGACGGATGCCTCCAGCGCCGCATAGTCGACGGGCGCGAGGGAGCGGAGATCAATGACTTCGATGGAAACTCCCTCATCCGCCGCGGCAATGGCGGCGTCCCGGGCGGTCTTGACCAGCGGGCCGTAAGCCACCAGCGTGACATCCTTTCCCTCGGTGATGACGCGGGCATTCCCCAGCGGCAGCGCGCTGCCCGGGTCCAGGGTCTCATCGACGTCGCCTTTGTCGTGGTAGCGGCGTTTGGGTTCGAAGTACAGCACGGGGTCATCGCAGGAAATGGCCTGCTGGATCATGGTGTACGCGTCCTGCGGGCTGGACGGGCTGACCACCCGCAGGCCGGAGGTGTGCGTGAAGTAGGCCTCGGGAGACTCGGAGTGATGCTCGGGTGAACCGATTCCGCCGCCGAACGGGACGCGGACGGTGATGGGCATCTTAACGGCGCCCTGGGTGCGGTAGTGCATCTTGGCGACCTGGCTGACGATCTGGTCGAACGCCGGGTAGATGAAGCCGTCGAACTGGATCTCCACGACGGGACGGTAGCCGCGGTAGGCAAGGCCCACCGCCGTGCCCATAATGCCGGCCTCGGCCAGGGGCGTGTCCACAACACGGTGCTTGCCGAAGTCCTTCTGCAGGCCGTCGGTGACTCTGAAGACGCCCCCCAGGGTTCCGATGTCCTCGCCCATAAGGACTACTTTGGGATCGTTTTCGAGGGATTTGCGCAGGCCCGAATTGATGGCTCGGGCAAAGGTCATCTGTGTCATCAGCGTGCACCTTCCTCTGAGTTGGCTCCTGCGGGATCGCCGAAGGATGCCAGGTAACGGGAGTAGTGGTCCTGCTGGCGGTCCAGCCAGGAGTTCGGCGTGCTGTAGACGTGCTTGAAGATGTCAAGCGGCTCCGGCTCGGGCATGTTGATGGTGCCGGCCCGGAGTTCCTTGGCCACGGCGTCGGCCTTCGCAGCGACCGCGGCCTCAAGGTCCGCGGTCAGCAGTCCCTTGCGGTCCAGCAGCGACTTCACCCTGCTGATCGGGTCCTTGGCGGCCCAGTCCTCGAGCTCGTTGGCATCCCGGTACCGGGTGGGGTCATCCGCCGTCGTATGCGGTCCCATCCGGTAGGTCACGGCCTCGATGAAGGTGGGGCCGCCGCCGCGGCGGGCACGGTCCAAGGCAATGCGGGTCGCCGCCATGACGGCGAGGACATCGTTGCCGTCGACCCTGATGCTGGGAATTCCGAAGCCTGAGGCGCGGTCCGCGAGGTGGATGTGGGACTGCAGCCGCACGGGCTCCGAGATGGCCCAGTGGTTGTTCTGGCAGAAAAACACCACGGGAGCCTGGAAGCTGGCCGCAAACACCATGGCCTCGTTGACGTCGCCCTCGCTCGTGGCGCCGTCGCCGAAGTAGGCCACGGCGACGCAGTCGGCGCCGTCGTTCTGGATGCCCATGGCATAGCCCGTGGCGTGCAGGCTCTGCGCCCCGATGATGATCTGCTGCGTGGCGACGTTCACGGTGAACGGGTCCCAGCCGGCGGAGGCGTTGCCCCGCCAGGCTCGGACCAGGTCCTCCGGTCTCACTCCCCTGCAGTAGGCAACACCGTTGTCACGGTAGCTGGGGAAAACAAAGTCGTCGTCGCGCAGCGTGCGGGCCGATCCGATCTGGGCTGCTTCCTGGCCGAGCAGCGGCGGCCAGAGTGCCAGTTCGCCCTGGCGCTGGAGCGCCGTGGCCTCGGCGTCAATCCTGCGGATGACCACCATGTCCTCATAGAGGGAGCCGAGCTGTTCGTCCGAGATGTCCCGGACCCAGGGGTCGTACTCCGGATGACTGACACGCTCCCCTTGGGGGGTGATCAGCTGGACCAGGTTCTGGCTGGCCCCTCCTCGATGTCCCGTACTGTTGCCCGGGCCGACGGCGGGTGTACCGCCCTGGCCCACTTCGTCTGTCAACACCGTTGCGCAACCTTCTGACGTCGTGTGACCGCCCCGTGCAAGGACTCGTGATCCCGCCGCGCGACAGCCTTCGGGGCACCGTTGCCCCGGATAATTGTGACCATACTCACAATGCTCAAGGGGTACAACCACCGCCGCGGAAACTGAGCACAATGCACCATTTGGCCGACCCGGACCGTGCTAGCCTTGCGCATTATGCAAGCTTTGGATGGCACTGACACGCGGCTGCTTTCAGCCTTGGCCCGGGATCCGCGCAGGACCGTGGTGGCCCTGGCCCAGAAGCTGGGACTGTCCCGGAACACGGTCCAGGCACGGATGGCCCAACTCGAGAAGAAACACGTCTTCCTCTCCTTCGAACGCCGCATCAATCCGGTGTCGCTCGGCTACCCGCTCATGGCTTTCATCTCGGTGCACGTCCAGCAGCAGAAACTGGGCCGGCTCGCCGAAGAGCTGGCAAGCGTGCCCGAGATCCTGGAAGGCTACGGCCTGACGGGTTCGGCCGATCTTCTGCTCCGCGTAGTGGCACTTGACGCCGAAGACCTCTTCCGGATCAACGGAAAAATCCTCGCGTGCGACGGCGTGGACAGGACCGATACAGCCCTGGCCATGGGCGAGCTTATTCCGTTCCGGATCCAGCCCCTGCTGGACCGTGGCTCCGCAGCCGAGTGATGCCGCCGTTCCGCCCGGGGCCGATCCGCCCAGGGGACCGAGCCACAGGATATTGCCACGTAAAATGACTCGAGACATGCCCGGGCGCCGGCAACGGCCCAGTAATCAGGTACGCCCGTGTGGGTTGCCGGAAAGGCTCCAGTTGAGCAACCCACAGGACCCGTATCAGCCCGGTCAGCAACCGTACGGCCAGCAGTTCCGCGGCCGCCGGCCGCTCCCTCCCGCGCCCTTCGGGCTGCCGGGCCAACCTCCGGCGAGGAGCCGCAAGGGCCTGTGGATCGTCGTGGGGATCGTCGGAGGCGTCCTGCTGCTGGTGGTGGTGGGAGTGCTGCTGCTGCTGAACCTCGTGGGCGGGGCTACGCGGAAGGCCTCTGACCTTGCGGACGACTTCACCAAGCTGGTGCTCGCCGGGGAGACGGACAAGGCCTACGACGACTTCATGGACCCGGCGCTCAAGAAACAGCTGACCAAGGAGGATTTCGCTTCCGGCGTCGAGAGCCTCAAGCTGGACCAGTCCTGCACCACTGTGTACGACGACCTCAAGATGAGCTCCGAAAGCGGATCCAATATCGCCGATGTGACCGGAGTTATCAATTGCGACGGCAAGGACATTGCACTCGTATACCGCTTCGCCGGCAAGGACGAGCTGAAGATGGTCAACATCCGGCTCAAGCCGAAGGGCTGACCGCCGCCCACCCATCCACGGGCCACGACGGTCCGAATTGCTTCCGAGAGCCCCGCCCGGGGCTCCGCAGTCCGGCCGGGGCAGGCGCCCCGGCCTAACCGGAAGGATTCGGGCCATGCGCAACTCACCGAACCGCCTTATCGCCACCGTCTTCGGAGCCGTCTACCTGCTCGTGGGACTCGTCGGATTCGCCGTGACAGCGGGAATCGGCTTCTTCTCCACTGAAGGCGCGAACCTCATCATCTTCGAGGTCAACCCGCTGCACAACGTAATCCACCTCGCCATCGGCGCCGCACTATTGTCCGCGGGCCTGAAAAACGTCCAGCTGGCCCGCACCGTCAACGCCGGCGTCGGTGCCGTGTACCTGCTGGTGGGCATCCTCGGCCTGTTCCTGCTCAGCTCGCCGCTGAACATCATTGCCCTCAACGGAGCGGACAACGTGCTCCACCTGGCCAGCGCCGTTCTGCTGCTGGGCGTCGGCCTGTCCATGGACAAGGCCCCCGTGGCCGCGCGCGCCTAGGTGTACTCGGCCAGGGCAGCAGAGAGCCAACACCCATGCAGCGCGAGGCAGAACTCCGCAACCGCCGGGAAGCGGGCTTGATAAGACAAACGCCGACGGCGGATGCCCCGCCGCCGGCGTCACCCGGGGAGGCAGCCGTCCGGCTGTTCGCAGGCTTCGCGGGTCTCGGCGCCGCTTCCGTCAATCTGGCAGTCTCTTCCAGCCTGTTCGCTGCGGACGGGACCGGGCCGCCGTGGCAGACCGGCCTGGCCCTGGCCGCCGCCCTGTGGGGAGCAACCCTGCTCGCCTGGACGGTGGCGGCACTGCGGAACGGCAACTTTCCTTGGGCCCGCACATCCGCAGCGGCGCTCCCGGCAGCCGCGGCGGTCCACGTGCTGGCCATCGTCATGGGCGCAGGAGGCGACATGGCCGGCCTCAGCCTCAGCCACCTCGCTGCTCTGCTGCTGACCCTCATGATCATCGCTGCCAAAGCCTGGCTTGGCCGGCAGCCCGGCGGTGATGACGGCGGCGTTGATGTCGACGGCGGCCGGCCCGCCTCCGGTGGAACGGGTGCCGGGCGGCTCCTCGCCACTGCCTTCGCCGGCGCCCTGGCGGTCGCGGCCATCGCGACGCCGGGACTCGCGGGGTCCACGGCCGGCCAGTTCGCCGTCCCGCACGGCAGCCATTCCGGCGGCGCGGCCGGACACCACGGTCCCTGAAGCAGCACCAGCAGCCAGGCACACAGAAGCCCCCGCGCCTACGCGCGGGGGCTTCTGTCTTGTTGGCCGGTCAGCGGCCCGGAGCTAGATCACGGAATCAGTGATCAGCGGCTTTCTCGGCACCGACGCCGGTCAGGGAGCGGACTTCCATCTCGGCCTGCTTGCTGCGGTCCTCGCGGTTCTTGTCCAGGACCGTGCCCAGCCATCCGAGGAGGAAGGCCAGCGGGATGGACACGATGCCCGGGTTGCTCAGCGGGAAGATCGCAAAGCTGGCTCCCGGAATCATCGACGTCTTGGCCCCTGACACCACCGGTGAGAGCACGATCAGGATGATCGCCGATGCCAGGCCGCCATACATGCTCCATACTGCGCCCTGGGTGGTGAACCGGCGCCAGAACAGCGAGTAGATGATGGTGGGCAGGTTGGCGGATGCGGCGACGGCGAACGCGAGCGCCACCAGGAAGGCGACGTTCTGGCCGTTGGCGAAGATGCCGCCCAGGATGGCCATGATGCCGATGACCACCACGGTGCGGCGGGCCACCTTGACTTCAGTGTCGGCGTCGGCCTTTCCCTTGGCGATGACGCTGGCGTAAATGTCATGGGCGAAGGACGCCGCGGCGGTGATGGTGAGTCCGGCCACCACCGCGAGGATCGTGGCGAAAGCAACCGCGGAGATGAAGCCCAGGAGCAGCGGTCCGCCCAGGTAGAAGGCCAGCAGCGGGGCGGCGGAGTTGACGCCGCCGGGAGCAGCCTTGATGGTGTCCGCACCGACGAGGGCAGCGGCACCGTAACCGAGGACCAGGGTGAACAGGTAGAACAGGCCGATCAGCCAGATGGACCACACCACCGATTTCCGGGCTTCCTTGGCCGTGGGCACGGTGTAGAAGCGCATCAGCACGTGCGGCAGGGCGGCCGTGCCGAGAACCAGGGCGAGGCCGAGGGACATGAAGTCCAGCTTGGATGTTTCGGTCTTGCCGTACTGCAGGCCCGGGTTCAGGACGTTGGGGTTGTTGGAGGTCTCCACGGCCGCACCCAGCAGGCTGGACAGGTTGAAGCCGTAGATGGCCAGGACCCAGAGCGTCATCACGGCGGCACCGGCAATGAGCAGGATGGCCTTGATGATCTGCACCCAGGTGGTGCCCTTCATGCCGCCGATCAGCACGTAAGTGATCATGAGGGCGCCCACGACGATGATCACCAGGGCCTGGCCGCCCCAGTCGCTGATGCCCAGCAGCAGGGAGATCAGGCTGCCCGCACCGGCCATCTGGGCCAGCAGGTAGAAGAAGCACACTGCCAGGGTGGAGATGGCGGCGGCGATGCGGACCGGACGCTGCCTGAGCCGGAAGGAGAGGACATCGGCCATGGTGAACTTGCCGGTGTTGCGCAGCAGTTCGGCCACGAGCAGGAGCGCCACGAGCCAGGCGACAAGGAATCCGATGGAGTACATGAAGCCGTCGTAGCCGTTGATGGCGATGGCACCGGTGATCCCCAGGAAGGATGCCGCGGACAGGTAGTCACCGGCGATGGCGGTGCCGTTCTGGGACCCGGTGAAGGAGCGGCCGGCCGCGTAGTAGTCGGCCGCGGTCTTGTTGTTCCGGCTCGCCCGCAGGACGATCACCATGGTGACGGCGACGAACAGGGCGAAGATGCCCATGTTCAGGAGCGTGGTGTCCTTGAGCGCGGCGACGTCGACCGCTGTAGGAATGCTGATCACTTGGATGCTCCACCCATGCGGTTGCCCGCTTTGTCGAATTCGTGGCCCTCAATGCCGTGGCGGATCTCCGCGGCGATGGGGTCCAGCTTCCGGTTGCAGTAGCTGACGTACCAGCCCGTAATGGCAAAGGTGGTGACGAACTGGAGCAGGCCCATGATCAGCCCCACGTTGATGTTCCCCCACACCTTGGTGGACATGAAGTCGACCGCATAGTCGGCCAGCAGGACGTAGGCGAAGTACCACAGCAGGAATGCCACGGCCATGGGGAAAACAAAGCTGCGGTGGCGCTTGCGCAGTTTCTGGAACTGCTCGGTGGCTTGGACTTCCTCGAAGTCCGCGGACGCCGCGACGTCCGGAGTTCGGGCACTGTTACCCATCGTTCCTCCTCATTGAGACTTTCTCCCACACGGGCTCGCACGCTCCAGGCCAGTGTGACTCCTATCACTGTGCTCCGGTCTTGGGAAAGGTTCCAGTACCTGCGGAAACCGGTCGCCTAGCGGTCACGATGCTGCGACAAACGGCACGCGCTACGCTGGGCAACATGCCCGACTCCCCTCTCTACGCTGTCGCCGCCGTGGCGGTGATCGCCCTGGCGATTGCCGTCGTCGTCGGGGTTGGCCTCAAGGTGCTCCGCTCCTTCCGCGAGCTGGGGACCGACGCCGAGCGTGCCACCTACAACACCCTTCATGCGGCGTCGAAGGCCGGCCGGCACCTCCGGACGGGGCTGAACCCGGCCGGTGCTGCGAAGGCCAGCCGGCAGCTCCGGGCCCTGCTGGGGTGCGACGCCCTGGCCATCACCGACGTGTCCGGGGTGCTGGCCTGGGACGGTCCCGGCGAAGAGCTCCGGCCCCGGCTCATGGAGCTCGCCGCCGATGTGCTGTCCAACGGGAGGACGCAGATGTTCAGCGCCGGCGACCTGCAGGTGCCTCCCCGGAAATCCGGTTCGATTGCGTCCGCCGTCATCGCGCCCATCCGGGCGGGCTCCCGGGTGGTGGGGGTTGTTGCGGCCTTTGCCCCTTCCGCCGGAGCCGGCCTGGTCCGCGCCACCACCGAAGTGGCCGACTGGGTGGCCGCCCAGGTGGAGCTGGCGGAGCTGGATGCCTCGCGGACCCTCCTGATGGAAGCGGAGGTCCGGGCGCTGCGGGCACAGATCAGCCCGCATTTCATCTACAACTCGCTCAACGCCATTGCCTCCTTCATCAACACGGACCCGGCGCGGGCCCGCGAACTGGTGGTTGAGTTCGCGGACTTCACCCGCTACTCGTTCCGGCGGCACGGGGACTTCACCACGCTCGCCGAGGAGCTGCGGTGCATAGACCGGTACCTCCTGCTGGAACGGGCCCGGTTCGGTGACCGGGTACAGGTGAGCCTGCGGATCGCGCCGGAGGTGTTGAGCACGGTGATACCGTTCCTGAGCCTGCAGCCGCTCGTGGAAAACGCGGTCCGGCACGGCCTCGAGGCGAAGGAAGGCCCCGGCCACATCACCATCTCCGCCAACGATTCCGGCGCCTTCGCGGAGGTCACCATCGAGGACGACGGCGTGGGGATGGATCCGGTGCAGCTTCAGTCCATGCTGGCCGGACATCTGGACGGGGAACACGTCGGGCTGCGGAACGTCGACGCACGGCTTCGCCAGGTGTACGGCGACGACCACGGGCTGGTGATCGAGACGGCCCCCGGCGAGGGGACGCTGATCACCATGCGGGTCCCCAAGTCCCAGCCGGGGCACAACGCCTGAGAACCCCGCGGCCCGGCCGGCAGATAACCTAGAACCATGATTAACGTACTCGTCGCCGACGACGAGCTGCCCGCCATCGAAGAACTCGCCTTCCTGTTGGGCAGGGATGAGAGGATCGGCACCATTTTCCGCGCGTCCTCCGGCGCCGAGGCGCTGCGGGCCCTCGAAGCCGAAACTGTGGACGCCGTCTTCCTCGACATCCACATGCCGGCAGTGTCCGGCCTGGAGATCGCGAGGGTCATTTCCCGCAGCAGCCGGCCACCCGCCGTCGTCTTTGTCACCGCGGACGAGGACTGCGCCCTGGAGGCTTTCGAGCTGGCGGCGGTGGACTACCTGCTGAAGCCCGTCCGGGCGGAGCGGCTGGCCCGCTCCGTGGGCCGGATCAGCGAGCTGATCCGCGACGGCGGCGGCCCCGCCCCGGAGATGATCACCGTGGACCAGGGCGGCACCACCAGAATGATCCGGCGCGACGACGTCACTTACGTCCAGGCGCAGGGGGACTATGCGCGGCTGCACACGGCCGATGCCAGCTACCTCATCCGCGTTCCCCTGGCGGACCTTGAACAGCAGTGGGCGGACGCCGGCTTCATCCGCACCCACCGTTCGTATCTCATTGCGCTCTCGCACGTCACGCACCTGAAGCTCGCCGCGGTCCGTCCCAGCGTCACCGTGGAGGATGCCGAGCTGCCCATCAGCCGCCGTCACCTGCCGGCCGTCCGGGAGAAGCTCGAGGCCACCCGGATCCGGCCGCAGGCATGACACGCGTCAGGGTGACGGCGCCCCGTTCCGCGGCCAGGCCGGCAACCGAGCCGCGGGAGGCCGCCGAGGAATCGGAAATGGGGCAGGTGTTTGTCCGCTCCCTGATCCGGTCCCAGCTGCGGCTCGCCCTGGTGGTTGCGGGCGGATTCCTGCTGATTCTCGGCGCGTTTCCCCTGCTGCTCGGTGCCATCCCCGGGCTGGCCGAAACCCGGATTGCGGGAATCCCCTTTGACTGGCTCCTGCTGGGCGCCGGAATCTATCCGGTGGCCGGGATCAGCGCGTGGCTGTATATCCGCAGCGCCACGCGCAACGAGGCGCGGTACCGGGACCTCGCCGAGGACAAGCTGTGAGCCCCGCCGTCGGGATCGCCGCCGTTGCCGCCGTGTCGGTGGCCACCGCGGTGATCGGCTTCTACGGGCTCCGGATCTCCCGGACCACCGGCGACTTCTACGTGGCTTCCCGCACCGTGCGGCCCTGGTGGAACGCCTCCGCGATCGGCGGCGAGTACCTGTCTGCCGCAAGCTTCCTCGGCGTGGCCGGCCTGATCCTGCTGTCCGGCACTGATGCCCTGTGGTATCCCGTGGGGTACACGGCCGGCTACCTGATGCTCCTGCTGTTCGTGGCGGCCCCGCTCCGCCGCTCGGGGGCCTACACGATTCCGGACTTCACGGAGGCGCGGCTGGACTCCCGCGCCGTGCGGCGGGTGACGAGCCTGGCAGTGGTCATTGTGGGCTGGCTGTACATTGTTCCCCAGCTGCACGGCGCCGCCCTGACGATCCGGACCACCACGGGCCTGCCGCCCTGGGTAGGGTCCACCGCGGTGGTTGTGGTGGTGTGCCTGACCGTGGTTGCAGGCGGCATGCGTTCGATCACTTTTGTGCAGGCATTCCAGTACTGGCTCAAGCTCACGGCGCTGGCCGTCCCCATCATCTTCATGGTCTTTGTCCTGAGCGGAAACGATCTTCCGGCAGAGGCCGCCCCTGCCACCAACCCCACGGGCCAGGTTCCGGCCGGCCCGTACCAAAACATCTCGCTTCTGGTGGCGCTGCTGTTCGGAACCCTGGGCCTGCCGCATGTCCTGGTCCGCTTCTACACGAATCCGGACGGGCACTCCGCCCGGCGCACCACCCTGATTGTGCTGGGCCTGCTCTCCGTGTTCTACCTGTTCCCCACGGCCTTCGGACTGCTGGGTCGCGTCTTCGCACCCGAACTCGCCGACACAGGGCAGGCCGACGCCGTGGTGCTGCTGCTGCCGGGACGCCTCGTGGGCGGGCCTGCCGGCGAACTGCTGTCGGCCCTCGTGGTGGCCGGAGCCTTCGCCGCCTTCCTGTCCACGACGTCAGGGCTGGTGGTTTCCCTGGCCGGCGTGATCAGCCAGGACGTGCTCGGGGGCAGCGTCCGCGGCTTCAGGCTGGCCGCGCTGGTTTCAGCCACGGTTCCGCTGGGCCTGGCATTCACGACGGACTCGCTGGCCCTCGCCGGCAGCGTGGGCCTGGTCTTCGCCTTCACGGCCTCCACGATCTGCCCGGTGCTGCTGCTGGGAATCTGGTGGCGGGGCCTGACCGATGCCGGTGCCATTGCGGGCATGGTGACGGGAGGCGTGCTGTGCGGCGGGGCCATGGTGGCCGGAACAGTGCTCGGGGCGGCCGGGACGCCGTCCTGGCTGGCCCAGCCGGCGGCCTGGACGGTGCCTGCAGCCTTTGCCGTCATGATCCTGACGTCCCGGGCAACCAGTGCACGCGTGCCGCGGACCATCACCAAGGTCATGACCAGGCTGCACACGCCCGAAAGGCCGCTCGCCACGGAACGCTGAGCGGGCTCCGGCGGCCCCAGCCTACGGAACGCGGACGCTCAGCGGCGGGTGACGCCGTTCAGTCGATCGCGGCCATCAGTTCGACGACGCGGTCCAGGAATGCGTCCACCTGGGTTTCCTCGTAGCCGTCCTTGCCGACGGCCGGACGGAACACGGCCCGGCGGACGTTGTCCACGCTGAGCGGCTTGTCCTCCTCAAGGTAGCCGATCAGGTCCGTGCAGAGCCTGTCCACGTCCTTGGTGTTGTAGCTCCGCGCCTTCTTCTTGACCGGGTGGCGGAACCTCTCGCCGTCGGGCCTGTGCAGGCGGCCCCGAAGCGTTCCGGAAAGCTGCCCGATCTGCCGCAGCCAGGCATCCTCCCCCTGCACCGCGATGAGTTCGTCGCGTTCGCGGCGGGCGAAGGCGTCTTCGAGCCGATCGAGGGCCGCGTCAACCGCCGTAGCGGAATATCCGCCCTTGACCGGGTCGAAAGACACCGACCGGACGTCGGCGCTCTTGATGGGGTGGACGGCCGCCGCCGGCGTCTCCAGGGATACACGGGCCCGCTGCAGGAACTGGTCCACCTGCTTGGCGTTGTAGCCGTAGTCGGTCCGCGCCACACGCTCGAAAGACGCGGGGATCTGCCGCTTGCTGTCCACTCTCACCATGTTTCCTTCAATGCTTTTCAGCTCAGTAGTAACCGCAATATTGTAGGGCGCCGCGCTAGCCGGCGGGGACCCGGCAGAGCCGTGCCCGGCAAACCCGGACCCCCAGGGCCGGAGCCTCAGGGCCGGAGTGTCAGGTGCCGGACACCAGGACGAACAGCATGTACGCCACCGGGGACGCGAACACAATGGAGTCGAGCCGGTCCATGACCCCGCCATGCCCGGGCAGGATGCTGCTCATGTCCTTGATGCCCAGTTCGCGCTTCACCATGGACTCGGCGAGGTCGCCGGCGGTGGCGGATGCAACCATGCCGACGGCCAGGACCACGCCCACCCACCACGGCTTGCCCAGCAGGAAGATGCTTGCCAGGACACCGATCAGCATGGCGCCGGCCATGGACCCGGCAAAGCCTTCCCATGATTTCTTGGGGCTGATCTTGGGAGCCATGGGGTGCTTGCCGAGGGATGCCCCCACGAGGTAACCGAAAGTGTCGTTGGAGACCACGAGCAGGAGCAGGATGACGATCTGCCACGCCCCCTCCGGCACCACGCCGCCGGGCCAGGGGCCGATCGGAGTCACACCGCCCGCCACGTGGAGCGGCAGCGCCGCGAAACTGATCAGGAACGGAACCCAGGCCAGGGTGAAGACGCCGGCGAAGATGCTCCGGGCCGAGCCGGTTGCGCTCTCGACGGACCGCCACAGCAGCACCGCAACGCTGCTGATCAGCATGGCGAACAGCAGGCTTTCCGGTCCGCCGAAGTAGGCGGAGAACGGCATGGCCACGGTGCCGACCATCACGGGGACGATCGGCAGGCGTGTGCCGGTGGCCTCGAGGGCACGGAAGATTTCCCACACGCCGAAAATGGCAAAGGTAGTGGTGACGGCGACGAACCCCAGCGGCAGGAACAGCAGGCCGCCCAGCACGGCAAAGAGCATGGCCAATCCGACGGCGGTTGCCGCCGGCAGGTTGCGTCCGGCCCCGGGGGTCGGGTTAGGCCTCGGCTGGCGGGTCCGCGATCGCGCCCGGGCTCCGGGGGCCTGCTGTGCCTGGCCCATCAGACTTCGAGCAGCTCAGCTTCCTTGCGCTTGAGCAGTTCGTCGATGCCGTCGACGTGCTGCTTGGTCATGGCATCGAGTTCCTTTTCACCGCGGCTGCCTTCGTCCTCCCCTGCTTCGCCGTCCTTGACGAGCCTGTCCAGGGTTTCCTTGGCCTTGCGCCGGATGTTCCGGATCGAGATCTTGGCGTCCTCACCCTTGGACTTCACGATCTTGACGTACTCCTTGCGGCGTTCCTTCGTGAGCTCCGGGATGGTGATGCGGATGACGTTGCCGTCGTTGGACGGGTTCGCGCCGACCTCCGAATCGCTGAGGGCCCGTTCGATGTCGCGCAGGGCAGTCTTGTCGTACGGGGTGATGAGGATGGTGCGGGCATCGGGAACCGCGAAGGAGGCCAGCTGCTGGAGCGGCGTGGGGGTGCCGTAGTACTCCACCATCACCTTGTTGTACAGGCCCGGGGTTGCCCGGCCGGTCCGGATCGAGGCGAAGTCTTCCTTGGCTACCTCAACCGCCTTGTCCATCTTGTCCCCGGCTTCGAGCAAGGTTTCTTCGATCACGATCTCTCCTCAGAAATTGGTTCCCGGCGGACCGGGGCATTTCACAATCCGGGTTCCGCCCGATGGGCGGAACCTTCCTAAAAATATCCTAGCTGTAACTAGGGGGTGACCAGCGTTCCCAGCTGTTCGCCGCGGATGGCGCGCGTGACGTTGCCTTCGCCTTCCATGCCGAAGACCACCATGGACAGGTTGTTGTCCTTGCACATGGTCATCGCGGTCTGGTCCATGACCCGGATGTCGCGGCGGAGGGCGTCGTCGTAGCTGAGCTTTTCCAGCTTCTCCGCGCTCGGGTCCTTCTTCGGATCGGCCGTGTACACGCCGTCCACGCCGCTCTTGGCCATCAGCACCACGTCCGCGTGGACCTCGAGGGCGCGCTGGGCGGCCACGGTGTCGGTCGAGAAGTAGGGCAGCCCGGCCCCGGCGCCGAAGATCACGACGCGGTTCTTCTCCATGTGGCGGATGGCACGGCGGGGAATGTAGGCCTCGGCGACCTGGCCCATGGTGATGGCGCTCTGGACCCGGGTCTCGACGCCGGCCTGCTCCAGGAAGTCCTGCAGGGCGAGGCAGTTCATGACGGTTCCCAGCATGCCCATGTAGTCGGCACGCGACCGGTCCATGCCGCTCTGGGAGAGTTCGGCTCCGCGGAAGAAGTTTCCGCCACCCACGACAATGGCAACCTCGACGTCGGGAACGGCTGCGGCGATCTGCTTGGCGACTCCCCGGACGGTGTCCGGGTCAACGCCCAGCTTGCCTCCTCCGAAGACCTCACCGGACAGCTTCAGGAGGACCCGGCGCCTGTTCTTCTCTGACTGGACTGAAGTTTTGACGGCTTCCATGGTGCCTTCCCGTTGGTGAACTCTGAGCTAGATTATCGTGCTGCACGGCCAAAGCTCATATTCCCGCCTGGCCCGTGCATGCAAAAGGGGCGGCCACCGAAGTGACCACCCCCTTGCGTGTCTGACTAGGAGCCGACGCGGAAACGCGTGAAGGCGGTTCCCTTGACGCCGGCCTCTTCGAGGACCTGCGCCACAGACTTCTTGGCATCCTTGGCGAAAGCCTGGTCAACCAGGACTTCACCCTTGTAGAAGCCCGTAACGCGGCCTTCCACGATCTTGGTCATGGCGGCTTCGGGCTTGCCCTCGGCCTTGGCCGTCTCTTCGGCGATGCGGCGCTCGGACTCAACGAGTTCAGCCGGAACGTCTTCGCGGGAGAGGTAGTTCGGAGCCATGGCTGCGATGTGGACTGCGACGTCGTGGGCGGCCGTTACAGCGGCTTCGCCTTCGCCGTCAACAGCGAACAGAACGCCGACCTGGGCCGGGAGGTCTTTGGAGGTCTTGTGCAGGTAAGCGTCGACCGTGGCGCCCTCGATGCGGGAGATGCGGCGGACCACTACCTTCTCGCCGAGGACAGCGCCCTCTTCGACAACGACCTCGGACAGCGGCTTGCCGTCCACGTCGGTGGCGAGCAGGGTCTCGAGGTCGGCGGCGCCGGACTCGACGGCGATGGCGAGGACCTTGTCGGCCAGCTGGATGAACTTGTCAGCCTTGGCGACGAAGTCGGTCTCGCAGTTGACCTCGATCATTACGCCCACGCCGCCGTCGACCTTGGCAGCAACCAGGCCTTCAGCAGTGGAGCGGCCTTCGCGCTTGGTAGCGCCCTTCAGGCCCTTGATGCGGATGATCTCGATGGCCTTCTCGGCGTCGCCGTTGGCTTCGTCGAGAGCCTTCTTGACATCCATCATGCCGGCGCCGGTGCGCTCGCGCAGAGCCTTGATATCAGCGGCAGTGTAGTTCGCCATGTGAACCCCTCTGTCTAGAAAATTTATGTGGTGTACGGACCGACAGGACGGCAGCTCACCTGGTGAGCCGCCATCCTGTCAGTTACCCCGGCACTGCGGACAGAGCCGGGAAATCCCGGTGGAGTTGTTTACTTCTCGGCGTCGGTAGCCTCGGCAGCGGCCGGGGCTTCCTCTGCAGCGGCAGCATCTTCAGCAGGAGCAGCTTCAGCGGCCGGTGCTTCGGCGGCTGCCGGAGCTTCCTCGGACTTGCTGCCCTCGAGGAGTTCGCGCTCCCACTCGGCCAGCGGCTCTTCCGGGGTCTCGGCAGTGCCGGTTGCGCGCTGGTTGCGGGCGATGAGGCCCTCTGCAACAGCGTCAGCGACAACGCGGGTCAGGAGGTTCACGGAGCGGATGGCGTCGTCGTTGCCGGGGATCGGGAAGTCGACTTCGTCCGGGTCGCAGTTGGTGTCCAGGATGGCCACAACGGGGATGTTGAGCTTCTTGGCTTCGTCAACGGCCAGGTGTTCCTTCTTGGTGTCCACGATCCAGAGCACGGAGGGTGCCTTGGTCAGGTTGCGGATACCGCCGAGGTTGGACTCAAGCTTGGTGAGTTCGCGGCGAAGGAGCAGCAGTTCCTTCTTGGTGTAAGCGGAACCGGCGACGTCGTCGAAGTCGATCTCTTCGAGTTCCTTCATGCGCTGGATACGCTTGGCAACCGTCTGGAAGTTGGTCAGCATACCGCCGAGCCAACGCTGGTTGACGTACGGCTGGCCAACACGGGTGGCCTGCTCGGCAATTGCTTCCTGAGCCTGCTTCTTGGTGCCGACGAAGAGTACGGTTCCGCCGTGTGCGACGGTGGCCTTCACGAACTCGTAGGCGCGGTCGATGTAGGACAGCGACTGCTGAAGGTCAATGATGTAGATGCCGTTGCGCTCCGTGAAGATGAAACGCTTCATCTTCGGGTTCCAACGACGGGTCTGGTGTCCAAAGTGGACGCCGCTGTCAAGCAGCTGGCGCATAGTTACGACGGGCATGCCGACGCTCCTTCCGGCAGGTCATTCATGAGAGAGCCCATGGGCCGCTCTTACCCTGCCAATAGTTGACGGTTATTTAGCTTCGCCCAGGCGGGCCAAGCTCCTGGCATCCATTGCGCTTCTCATCAGGACCGTTGCCGGCCTGACCGCAAGAGGCACAATCCTCCTCGGCGGGAAGCATCGGCTTCCGGTTTTGGAGGGCTGGATACGCGTAGTCAGCTGCTGCTCCCCCGCACTCCTGAATGGGGCGTGCTGACGCTACCCCAGAGACTGGAATACGTTGAGGGCACAGCAAACTGCTCCACCAAGTGTACTACAGGGGCACGTGGCAAAAGCACCAGTTCCGGGGCCGCCGGCGGCGTTTTCCACATACGCCGAAGAGGCGGTTCCGGCCGCCGGTCCCGGCGGCGAAGCTGGGTGAATGAAAGCCCCCGCGCTCATCGCCCTCCTGTTCCTCGCGGCTGCCGCAACAGCACCGGCAACCGCGCCTGCCGCCGGCGCTCCGGCTGCCCCCGTCAGCCTCCGTGCTCCGCTGCCGGCGGCGGGCTCGTGGAGCTGGCCGCTGACTCCCCGGCCGGCGGTCCTGCGGGCCTTTGACCCGCCGGACAAGCCGTGGCTCAGTGGCCACCGGGGCGTGGACCTGAAGTCCGCATCCGACGGCGGACCGGTCACCGCGCCGGAGTCCGGCACCGTGAGCTTTGTGGGCGTCGTGGTGGACCGGCCCGTCATCACCGTGGACCACGGCAACGGCCTGCGCAGCAGCTTCGAACCCGTGGCGAGCACGCTGGCGAAAGGCGACGCCGTGGCCAAGGGGCAGCTCCTGGGCACGCTTCTTGCCGGGCACTGCGGCCCGACGCCCTGCGTTCACTGGGGCGTGCGCCGGGGCGACGAGTACGTTAACCCGCTGGAATTCGTCCTGGACCTGCGGCCGTCGGTCCTGCTGCCCCTGGACGGACGGCCTCCCGACTGACCCGGCGGGGTCGGGCGGGATCGGGCGGGATCGGGCGGGATTGCGGCCGGGACTACACGTGGGGCTAGACGATGGCCGAGATGCCGGTGATGGCACGGCCGGTCACCAGCGTGTTGACCTCATGGGTGCCCTCGTAGGAGTAGATGGCCTCTGCGTCGGCGAAGATCTTGGCCATCTCAAAGTCGGTCACGATGCCGTTTCCGCCGAGCAGGCTGCGGCCAATGGCCACGCTCTCGCGCATCCGGGCGGTGGTGAACGCCTTGGCCAGAGCAGACTGCTCATCCTTGGCCTGGCCCGCGTCTTCGAGCTGCGACAGCCGCACCATCATGCCCATGGAGCTGACGGTGTTGCCCAGCATCTGGACCAGCTGGCTCTGCACCAGCTGGAACGACGCGAGGGGGCGTCCGAATTGGTGGCGCTCCACCGCGTAGCGCCGGGCGACGTCAAAGGCGGCAAGCTGCTGGCCCACGGCCTGCCACGCCACTGCGAGGCGGGTGACCTTCAGGACCTTGTTGGTGTCGCGGAAGCTGTTGGCATGGGCGAGTTTGAAGAACTCCGGAACGGCCACATTCTTGAGCGTGATGTCCGCGTTCTGCACGGTCCGCAGCGATATCTTGTTCTCGATCTTGGTGGCGCTGAACCCGGGCAGCGTGCTGTCCACGAGGAATGCCTTCACCTGGTTGTCAGCCACGTCTTTGGCGTAGATGACTACCCAGTCGGAGAAGGTCGCGTTCCCGATCCAGCGCTTTGCGCCGTTGAGAATCCACTGGTCACCCTCGCGCCGGGCCGTAGTGCGCGTTCCGCCGGCGACGTCGGAGCCGCCCAGGGGTTCCGTGAGGCCGAAGGCACCGATCTTCCTGAGTGCGTAGATGTCCGGCAGCCAGGCGTCCTGCTGCTCGCGGGAGGCGAGCGCCTCGATGGACCCAGTGAAGAGTCCGTCGTGGACACCCATGAATGTGGCAATGGACGTGTCCGCGCGCGTGACCTCGGCGTGCACGATGCCAGCGAAGAGGTTGGAGTAGCCCTGGCGGCGCACCGGGCTGACGAGGTCGATCTCGGCGAGCTTCGGGATCAGCTCCATCGGAAACTCGCCCCGGTTCCAGCAGTCCACCGCAATGGGCTTCACCTCGCGGGCCAGGAAGGAGCGGATCTCGACTAGCCGGTCCTGTTCTTTGCCGTTGAGCAGCTGCTCGAAGGCGAAGAAGTCGCCGTCGGCGTAGGGCAGGTCGTTAATGTCGGTCGCAGCTGTGGACATGATGTTCCTTCGCGGGTGATCAGCACCGGCCTGACGGCCGCGCCTTGCGTCAGCAGTATGTTACTGGTGAGTAACTTACCGCAGTTGCCCTGGGAAACAAAGCCCGCGGAGCACACCCGCGTGCGGCCACTGGCATGTGACTACTGCAACCTCTTCAGGCCCCGCCCTTCTTCCTTTCCGAACATGGCCGCGAAAAGCAGCGCCAGGACCGCCACCAGGTAACCGACGCTGACGCCAATGAACCAGCTCACTCCGGCGCTTTCCAACCCTGTCACCACGATGATCAGGCAAAGAAAGAGGGCAGCCAGGTTCATGATGACTGCCACTTCCCGCCACTTCGACAGCCTTCTCCGCACCTTCCGACGAGGCACGTTCGCGGGAGACAACCTGTCTTCAAGGGCCAGGAAGACCAAGAGGGAGGGGATGACTTGGGCGAGCAATCCTGCCGCGTCCGGATCGATATTCATGGCGCAAGCTTAGGCACCATCTCCGCCGTCCCGACCGGTAACCACCGACGGATCCTCCAACGGAAGAACGGCCGTCGGAACCTCGCCCGACGCTTTCACGGGCCGGCATCACAATGAAAGTGCCCCCGAGCCGCGTTTCCGCGGCTCAGGGGCACTTTTCGGGTAGGGCTACTCGGACTTGAACCGAGGACCTTAGGATTATGAGTCCCGCGCTCTAACCAGCTGAGCTATAGCCCCACGCCCCGGATGCTGCGGCCCCTCACCGGGGTCCGCCATCTGCAGGGCAAAAACACTCTAGCAAACTGGCGGCCGGCTCTAGACCACCTTGGCCTTAGACCACCTTGTCGTCGTAGCTCGCGCCACGGTACAGGTCCTCGAAGGTCTGAAGGGTCCCCTGGATGCTGTGGGGCTCCACCATGCAGCGGCTGGCGTGACCCATGGCCTTCCGCTCCTCGGCCGGCAGGCGCAGGATCCGCGTCAGCTTCTCCGCCAGGTCCGCGCTGTCGTTGGGCGTGAACAGATAGCCGTTCTCACCGTCCCGCACCAGGTGGGGAAGGGCCATGGCGTCGGCCAGGAGCACAGGTGTGGAGGCTGACATCGCTTCAAGGGTCACCAGCGACTGCAGCTCCGCGGTTCCCGGCATGCAGAAGATGTCCGCCCTGATGTACGCCTTGCGCAGGTCCTCGTCGCTGGCCAGGCCCAGGAACCTGACCCGGTCCTGCAGGCCGAGCCGCTCCACGAGCGCCTCAAGCGCAGACCGGACTTCCCCTCCGCCCACGATCTCCAGGTGCACGTTCAGGTCCGCGGGGCTGGCCGCCACGGCTTTGATCAGCACATCAACGTGCTTCTCTTCCGCCAGCCGGCCCGCAAAAAGGACGGTGGGATGAGCGTGCGGCTCAATGACCTCGTCCGGCCTGAGCTCGTAGGCAGCGGAGTCGATGCCGTTGGACAGCGGCAGCACCTTGCGCAGGAAGGCGTGCTGGTGCATGGCCTTGGCGGCCAGCGGGGTAGGCGTGGTCACGACATCCGCCTGGCCCATCACCTTGCCCATGTCCTTCCAGGATATTTTCCCGATGATGTCCTTGAACCACTGCGGGAACGGCAGGAACGGGTTGAGGTTCTCGGGCATGAAATGGTTGGTGGCCACGATCCGGATACCGCGCTTCGCGGCTTCGTAGAGCACGTGCTCGCCGATCATGTAGTGGCTCTGGATGTGCACTACGTCCGGCTGAACCTTGTCGAACAGCAGGCTGATCTCCTTCTTGATCTCCCACGGGAAGCAGATCCGGAAATACTCGTGCGTGAAGACACCGTGCGAGCGAAGCCGGTGGACGGTGGCTTCCTTGCGGATTTCGGTGAAGCTTTTACCCTTGTCCGGCCGGCAGGCGAGAACGTGGACGTTGTGTCCGCGGGCCGTCATTCCCAGGGCCAGCCTGTAGCCGAACTGTGCTGCGCCGTTGACGTGGGGCGGATAGGTGTCCGCCGCAATGAGGACGGTCAGTGGACGCTGGGCATCGGGCATGGTCACGTGGAGAGCTCCTGATGGTCACGGTGCGGTTGGCTTTGACAGACCGCACCTGGTGGCCGCTGGCGCGTTGGCGCCTGGCCCGCAGTGAAAAATCGGCTAGTGGGATGCCCTGCCTGCAGCCTTCCGAGCGTCTTTCTTGCGCTTGGTGACTTCGGGATGGTGCCTGGAGAGGGCTATCACTCCCACGATAGCAAGGGATGCGGCCGTACCCATGGCAATCGCCAAGACGGCGTGGACATCCGGACGCAGCTCTCCCAGGATGGCGATGCCGATCGCGATGCCCACAATGGGATCAATCACCGTCAGCCCGGCAATCACCAGGTCCGGCGGGCCGGTGGAGTAGGCGCTCTGCACGAACCAGGACCCCAGGCCTCCTGCCGCTGCGATGGCAACCACCGAGTACCACTGCACGTTCAGCAGGGCCAAACCGTTCGGATCGATGAGGTGCTTGCCGATGATCCGGGTCAGCACCGCCACGAATCCGAACAGGACGCCGGCGCCAAGGATGTAGATGAAGGCGCTCATGCGGTGCTTGAACATGGCCGCCAGCGTGCCGAAGATACTCACGGCCAGGGCAAGCAGCAGGACAATGGTGAGCTCGTCGGCGGAACTGACGTGGTGGTTTTCCTGCGTAACGAACACGGCCAGGAGAACAAACAGTGCCGAGCCCGTGACGCAGGCGGTGATCGCCACCACCGTGGCCCGGTTGATGCTCAGCCCCTGGTCCTTGGTGTTCACGATGGTGGTGATGACCAGGGCGATGGCTCCGATTGGCTGCACGACGGTCAGCGGGGCCGACACCAGGGCGACGGCGTTCATCGCCATGCCCATGCACAAGAGCAGGAGCCCGAAAACCCACCGGGGATTCCGCAGCAGGCGCAGGAATCCGTTGGAGCTGAGCGCCAGCCCGCCGGTGTCGGCTTTGACCGCGCTCCCCTGCCGTTGGGCGCCAAAGGCCAGGAAGAATGCGCCCATGACCGCGAGGAAAACCGCAACCCACACCATCAGCCGTGCCCGCCGTCGTCAGCAGCAAGCATTTTGCCTTTCCGGCGGATGGCCCAGAAATAGTTGTAGGCGGCCACCCAGTGGCCGAGCAGCCCCAGGCCGAGCACGATCCACGCCGCAACGAAGTAGGCATCAGCAAAGGGTATGGCCAGTTTCGAAAGCACCAGGAGCGGAGTTCCCAGCAGCAGCAGTCCGGTGCGGGCCTTGCCCACCATGCTGACCGGCAGATCCGGATGGCCGTGGAAATAGAACAGCGACATGGTGAGCAACACGGCATCCGGCACCAGGAGTGCGGCCAGGTACCACCACTGCACCACTTCTGCTATCACCAGTGTGACCGCCACGGCGATGAGCGCCAGCCGGTCGGCAATGGGGTCCAGGACGCGGCCCAGCTTGGAGGTTTGGTTGAACCGCCGGGCGACGTACCCGTCAACCCAGTCGGTGCCGCCCATGACGGCCAGCACCAGAACAGCCAGTCCGTACTCGTGCCGGGAAAGCACCAGCCAGATGAAGAGCGGCACGCCCATGAAGCGCAGAACCGTGAGGAAGTTGGGGATGGTGAAGACCAGATCGCGGTCGACGTGCGGCTGGCCGGGCCCGGAACCAGCGCCGGTGAACCTCATCCGGTCCCCCTCTCCATGGCGGGCGGCGTCTTCCTGTCAAAGTTCAGGGCAGCGCTCAGCTCTTGAACAGTTTGCGTAGCAGCGCGAGCAGGACCGCGGCGGATGCGGCGAGGGCGAGCAGCGGCTTCCAGCGGGCTTCCAGCTGCCCCGGCAGGGAGCCCCGGTTTTCTCCGGAGCGGGCCGATGACGACAGTGACGAAAGCTTTTCGGCCGCCCGCTCCGTGCCTTCCCGGAGTTTGTCCTTGCCGTTGTCCAGGCGGTGCCGGGCAAGAGCAAGGAGGGCCTGGGCCTGGGGTTTGACGTCGATCTCCTCGCCAAGCTCGTCACGGACGCCCTTGAGGTGTTCACGGCGCTGGTGCACGCGGCGGCGGAGTTCCGGCTCGGTGGGGGCGGGCAGGTCAATGGCCTCTGCTGCGGCCTTGGCTTCCTTGTCTGCCTTCTCCTTGGCCTTGGCAGCCTCCTTGGCTTCCTTGGCAGCCTTGGCCTGCGGCGAGTTCGGGTCCAGCACAGCGGGGTCGAAGTCCGAGCCTTCCTTGGCGATGCCAAGATCATGCTTAAGGCCGCGGATAGTGTCCTCCGGGACGAGCGGCATTGCCTGCTTGAACTTCCGGAGGCCGACGAGCCCGCCGATGAGGGCAATGATGAGGAACACGGCGCATACGATCAGTGCCGCGAGCCAGGCAGGCATGATGGTGGCCAGTCCCATGATGGCGGCGACGATCAGGCCGGTCAGCAGGAAGGCGGCAAACACGGCGGCCACTCCGAAAAACGCTCCGGCAACGCCCAGCTGCTTGCCCTTGCGCTTGACCTCGACCTTGGCCAGGGCAATCTCGTCGTTGAGCTGGCGCGGCGCCAACTGGAAGATGAGTTTCAACGTTTTTGGCAGCGCAGTAATACGCAATCCCTGGTTGGCCCGCCCGCTGTGACGCCCGCTCATAGGTTCCGCCTAACTGGTTCCATAGTTGATTCTTCTTCGGCTTCTCCGGGTCGGACTGTTGCTCAGCGCGTCCCCGGTGACAAAACTATCATTCAGGGTCTTCCCCAACTTCTGGAAATACTTTCCGGCGAGCCCTCCAACGCTGTAAAAGTATGATCTTTGCACCCTAGGATTGGTCTCTGTGACCACCATCAACCCGGGCGATGCACTCAGCCGCCGCCAGAAGTTCCTCTACATCCTCCTTCTTGGCGCCCTCACGGCTCTGGGCCCGTTCACCGTGGACCTCTACCTGCCGGCCTTCCCGGCGCTGGAGGCGAGCCTGGGAGTATCGGAGGCGGCCGTCCAGCTCACCCTGACCGGCACAACACTCGGCTTTGCGCTGGGACAACTGGTGGTTGGGCCGTTCAGCGACAAGTTCGGCAGGAGGATGCCCCTCATCCTGGCAACGGCCCTGCACATCGCCGCCTCGGTCGGGGCCGCGCTCTCGACGGACATTGCCAGCCTGGGCCTCTTCCGTGTCCTGATGGGCATTGGCGCAGCGGGCGGCGGCGTCGTGGCCATGGCCATGGTGCGCGACCTCTTCAGCGGCTACGCCATGGTCCGGATGTTCTCACGCATGGCCCTGGTCAACGGGCTGGCCCCCATCCTGGCGCCCGTCATCGGATCGCAGCTGCTCCTGGTGATGCCGTGGCCTGGCATCTTCGCGTTCCTGGCGTGCTACGGCACCGTGGTCATCGTCGCCGCAATGTTCCTGGTCCGCGAGACACTGCCGCGGGAGAAGCGCGGCCAGTCGGGCCTGACGGCGCGGCAGCGCTACCGTGCGCTCTTCTCCGACCGGATCTTCGTTGGCCTGCTGATGCTCGGCGGCATGAACTTCGCCGGGCTGTTCACATACCTCTCCGCGTCCCCGTTCCTGTTCCAAGACATCTACGGATTCACGCCGCAGCAGTACGGCCTGCTGTTCGGCGTGAACTCCCTCGGCATCGTGGCCGGAGTCCAGACCAGCTCCAGGCTCATCCGCCGCGTGCCCCCGCAGTGGATCCTCGCCGGCTCCACCGCCTGGATGTTCCTGATGGCCGTCCTGATCGTCATCTTCGACCAGCTGGGGTTCGGGCTCTGGGGCGTAATGGTGCCGCTGTGGTTCTACATCCTCGGTACGGGCTTCACCTTCCCGAGCGTGCAGGTCCTGGCACTGTCCAGCCACGGCGCGCAGGCCGGCACTGCGGCATCGCTGCTGGGCGCCTCCACGTTCATGATGGCCGGCGTCATCTCGCCCGTGGTGGGCTGGCTGGGCGGCAGTTCCGCCACTCCCATGGGCGCCGTCCAGGCCTGCTGCATTTTCCTCGCCGCCGCGGCCCTGTGGCTCGTGGTCCGGCCCAGGACCGTCCCGTCCATCCACTAGGCCCCTGGCAGCACGCAGCCAGTAGGCTGGCAGCATGACCCGCAAACCGCACCGCAACCGCCGCGGACTGTTCGTTGGAGCGATCCTCGGAGCGGTGGCAGGGTACTTCGCCGGCAGGGCCGTGGGGAACCCTGCGATGGGCATCATCCTTGGTGCCGTGGCGGGTTCGGCGCTGCTGTACCGCCTCAATCCGGGGCCATGGAACCGGCCCTGAGCCGGCTCTGAACCCGCTTTGGGAACCGGCGAGGGACCCGGCACTGAGCGCCCGCTCTCCCTTACGGCCAGCTGCTGCGGCCATCTTTTCGGCGCGGCCCCGTGCGCGATAAAGTTGTTACGTGCCTCACTGGCAGGATCATCCTCCACTTCCGGCCACGTGGCAGCGCTGCGACGCCGGCATACTGCCGTTGTGGTGGGACCGGCTGTGCACACAGACCAGTGCGCAGTCGGCAGCTCTCTATGCGGCGGGACTTTTCACTGAAGACCGACGGCGGCCCATAGCCCAGTGGTTCAACCCGGCATTCAATGCGGCCCTGCTGGTGGCCCCGGAGACGTCCCCGGAATGGCCGGTTCAGCGCTTCGGCATCTTCTACGCCCCGCCCGACGGCGGGTTCACGCGCGTCCATTCCTCTCCGCACGAATGGCACCCGCGGGAGCCCCGGAAGTCGCCCACAGAAAGGGAGGCCTTCGCCGAGGCCGTGGCCGAGGCCGAGAGGTTCCTCCAGGTGGAGATGGACTTCGTCTGAATCGCTACTTAAGACAACAGCCCCCGGCCTCATGAGGCCGGGGGCTGTTACTTGCTCCTCCTGCTGGACTTGAACCAGCAACCCTTCGATTAACAGTCGAATGCTCTGCCAATTGAGCTAAGGAGGAATGAAGCAGGTATGACATTAGCAAAGGTTCCGCCGCTATGGGAAATCGGCGGAACAGGGCGGCGAAATACCCCGCCCGGGTATGAAAAAGTCCCCGTTCCGGAGGCCCGGAACGGGGACTGTGCGCTCCTCCTGCTGGACTTGAACCAGCAACCCTTCGATTAACAGTCGAATGCTCTGCCAATTGAGCTAAGGAGGAATGAAGCGGGTATAAGCCTAGCAAAGACCCTGCCGGGAAACGAAATCGGCCCCGGGCCGGGCCTCCTCGCAGGGCGGTTTAGGCGTCCGAGCGGAGCGAGCGGCGCTCCATTTCCAGCATCATAAGTTCGCGGTTCAGCCGCTGGAATTCCTCCGGCTGGGCGCTGGCATCCAGCCGTTGCAGCTGTCCCATCTTTTCCGCCTTCACGCGCGTGATCTGCAGCTCGAAGAGCCTCGCCAGGATGTCCCGGCAGTATTTGAGCACGCCCTCGGCGGTGTTGGCCGGCAGCGGGACCACGGCGAGCTCGGAGACCAGCGGCTGCAACGGCTCCGGAACCTCCTGGCGCAGCTTCTCCACCCACTGCACAGGATCGCCGATGAAGCCGTGCCCCGTGGCACGGATGGCATCGTGGATGGCTTGGTAGGCCGGAGTGGCGAACCGGACGGCCGCAAACCGCTCCCAGATGCCGCCGCCCAGCATTGCCGGCTCCTGGAGGGCCACCTCCAGCGCCTGGCGCTCCATGGAGGCCACCGGGTCCCGCGGATCAGGACGGTTGAAGGACGGGAGGACGCCCGACGCCGGGAGCGGGGCAACGCCGGGAGCAGAGTTATGCGGGGCGCCCTGGGCGCCGCGCTTGGCGGCCGCGGCAACCGCGCCGCCTACGTCCTCGATGGACATTCCCAGCCATCCGGCCAGCTCCCGCGTGTACGCGGGGCGGATGCCGGCGTCGCGGATCTGGGCCACCACCGGTGCGGATTCCCGCAGCGCGGCCACGCGGCCTTCCACGGTGTCCAGGTTGTGCCTCTTCAAGGCCGCCCGGATGGCGAATTCAAAGAGCGGCCGGCGTGTGGCGATCAGTTCGCGGACAGCTGCGTCACCCCGGGTCTGGCGCAGGTCGCAGGGGTCCGCGCCGGTCGGCTCCACGGCAACGTATGTCTGGGCGACGAAGCGCTGATCCTCCTCGAAGGCCCGCAGGGCCGCCTTCTGGCCGGCGGCGTCGCCGTCGAAGGTGAAGATGACCTCTCCCCCGGTGCCGTCGTCGGACAGCAGCCGGCGGGCGATCTTGATGTGGTCGGCGCCGAACGCTGTGCCGCAGGTGGCCACCGCCGTCGGGATCCCCGCGAGGTGGCAGGCCATGACGTCCGTGTAGCCCTCCACGACCACCAGCTGGCGCTCCTTGGCGATGCTTCGCTTGGCGAGGTCGATGCCGTACAGGACCTGGGACTTCTTGTACAGGGTGGTTTCCGGGGTGTTCAGGTATTTGGGGCCCTGGTCATCCTCGTAGAGCTTGCGCGCGCCGAAGCCGATGGTGTCCCCGGCGATGTCCCGGATGGGCCAGATGAGGCGGCCGCGGAAGCGGTCGTAGATGCCCCGGTTGCCTTCGGAAAACATGCCCGTCAGTTTCAGCTCGGCATCCGTGAAACCGCGGCCGCGGAGGTGTTTCAGCAGCGCGTCCCAGCCCTGCGGCGCGTAGCCGACGCCGAACTGATCCGCCGCCGCGCGGTCGAATCCCCGGAGCTGCAGGAACTTCCGGCCCTCGGCGGCGCCCTGTGTCAGCAGCTGCGAGCGGAAGAATTCATCGGCCACCTTGTGGGCGTCCAGGAGCCGCTGGCGCTTGCCCACCTCCTCGCGGTTCGGGCCGGTGCCGCCGTCCTCGTAGCGCAGCTCGTAGCCGATCCGGGCGGCCAGCTTCTCCACGGCCTCGTGGAAGGAGGTGTGGTCCAGCTTCTGCACGAACGCGATGACGTCGCCGTCCTCGCCGCAGCCGAAGCAGTGGTAGCGCCCCACCTGGGGGCGGACGGTGAACGACGGCGAGCGCTCATCGTGGAACGGGCACAGGCCCTTGAACGAACCCAGCCCGGCACCCTTGAGCGTGACGTACCCGTCGACTACTTCCTTGATGTCCGTGCGCTGGCGTACTTCATCGATATCTTCACGTTTGATCAGGCCGGCCACGAAGCCATCCTAGTCCCGGGGGCCGACAACGAAGCGCAGACAGTGGCCTCCGTCACCACAGGGACGGCAGGCTGCCGACCAGCCGTTCGTACATGGCCAGCGCGGAGCCGTCCGTCAGCGACGCCACCTGGTCGATGACCACGCGGAGCCGCGCGCCGTCGTCGGCCGCATCCCGCCAGTCGGCGGCGAACATCGGTTCCAGGTGCCGGTCCCCGGAGGCGTTCAGGGACGTCACGAGGGCGTGCAGGACCTCACGCTGGCGTTCGTAGATGGGCTGGCGGTGGTCCGTGGTCATGACGAACGTGGTGGCCAGGCCCTTCATCACGGCGATTTCCATGACGGTCTCGTCCGGGACCATGAGTTCGGCCCGGTAGCGTGTCAGTCTTTCCGGGCCGTAGACGGCGCGGGTGGTCTCCAGTGCGCTTTGGCAGAACCGGCCGATCAGCTGGCTGGTCATGTCCTTGAGCGCCGCCATGGACTTGCGGCTGCCGTCGGCCTCGCGCACCCAGACGTCGGTGGCCTCCAGCCGGGCGAGGGCGGCGTCGATGGCCGCGGGATCGTTGTGGGGCAGGTACCACTGCTTGGCGTAGCCCACCACGCGTGCCCGGTGGTCCGGGTTGTCCATCCAGCGCAGCTGGAAATGGCCGGCGACGATGGCGTCCTCGACGTCGTGGACGGAATAGGAAATGTCGTCGGCGAGGTCCATGACCTGGGCCTCGAGGCACGAGCGGCGCTCCGGCGCCCCCTCCCGGATCCAGTTGAAGATGGGCAGATCGTCCTCGTAGGCGCCGAACTTGCTAGTGCGCTGGCCATGGATCACCGGGGCGTCCAGGGCGGACCACGGGTACTTGGCCGCTGCATCCAGGCTCGCCCGCGTGAGGTTCAGGCCGGCCGGCAGGCCGGCCGGGTCCATGACCTTCGGCTCGAGCCGGCTGAGCAGCCTGAGCGTCTGGGCGTTGCCTTCGAAGCCGCCGATTGCGTGCGCCATCTCGTTCAGCGCCGACTCGCCGTTATGGCCGAACGGCGGGTGTCCGAGGTCGTGGCTGAGGCAGGCGGTGTCCACGACGTCGGGGTCGCAGCCCAAGGCACGTCCGAGCTCACGGCCCACCTGCGCCACCTCGAGGCTGTGCGTCAGCCGGGTCCGGACAAAGTCGTCCGTGTCCGGCGCCACCACCTGGGTCTTGGCACCGAGCCGGCGCAGGGCCGAGGAGTGCAGCACGCGGGCCCGGTCACGCTCAAAGTCGGACCGGTAGGTGTTTTTGGGCGGTTCCTCCACCCAGCGGGCCGAATCGTGGGGCCCGTAGCCGGGCAGGGGCTGGGACGGCCCGCGGGCGGGGACCAACTGGCTCTCGGCGAGCTGGCTTTCACCCACCGGACACGTCCAGTTCCGCGGCGGAGATGTCGCGGGTCTGCTCTGCGTCCATCTGCCGGCTCAGCAGCCAGTCCTTGGGCAGCGCCGGCTTCTTGGGCGAACCGGCGCGGCCGCGCGGGCCTTCCGAATCGGCGCCCGGGTAGGGCAGGTCCATGTCCAGCTGGTCCAGCAGTTCGCGCAGCACCTCCAGGGTGGGCACGGTGGCCAGCTTGGCGCGCAGTTCGCCGCCCACGACGTAGCCCTTGAAGTACCAGGCCATGTGCTTTCGGATTTCGCGCAGGGCCTTGTATTCGTCGTTGCCGAAGGTCTCCACCATGAGTTCGGCGTGGCGGTACACGCCTTCGGCCACCTGGCGCAGGCCCGGGCGGTGCCGCTCATCGCTTCCTTCGAAGGCGGCCTGCAGGTCGCCGAAGAGCCACGGGCGGCCCTGGCAGCCGCGGCCCACCACTACGCCGTCGACGCCCGTTTCGCGGACCATGCGCACGGCGTCCTCCGCGGACCAGATGTCGCCGTTGCCCAGCACGGGGATGTCCGGGAGGGCCTCGCGCAGGCGGGCGATCGCTGACCAGTCGGCCTGGCCGGAGTAGAACTGTGCGGCCGTGCGGCCGTGGAGCGCGACGGCGGCAACCCCGGCATCGCGGGCGATGCGGCCGGCGTCGAGGTACGTCAGGTGGTCGTCGTCGATGCCCTTGCGCATCTTGATGGTCAGCGGGATGCCGCCCTTGGACGCTTCCTTCACCGCGGTCTGCACGATGGCGGTGAAGAGGTCGATCTTCCACGGCAGGGCCGAGCCGCCGCCGCGCCTGGTGACCTTGGGCACGGGGCAGCCGAAGTTGAGGTCGATGTGGTCCGCGCGGTCCTCGTCAACGAGCATGCGCACGGCCTGCCCCACCGTGACGGGGTCCACGCCGTAGAGCTGCACGGAACGGACTTTCTCGTCGTCGTCGTGCGAAATGATGCGCAGCGACTCCGGCGTGCGTTCCACCAGTGCGCGGGAGGTGACCATCTCCGCCACGTACATGCCGCCGCCGTATTCACGGCAGAGCCTGCGGAAGGCGGTGTTGGTGATTCCGGCCATGGGTGCCAGCACCACCGGGGTGTCCACGGTGATGGGGCCGAGTTTCAGCGGCGGAAGTTCCAGCTTGGGGGCGGGAGGCGTTGCTACAACAGTCACCCGTCCATTGTCTCAAAGACGGGCAAATCGAGCAGGAACCGCCGACGGCGGCGTTCAGCCGCGCTGGGCGGCCCGCCTGCCGCGCCGGGTCTCGGACGCCGGGCCGAACGCCTCGTCCGCCGTCCGGGTTTCCCCGGCGACCGCCGCCGCAGCCGCCAGCGCTCCGGTGTCCTCGACGTCGTCGGGCGTCACGGCAGCCTGGCCGCCGGTGCGGATGCCGGTGGCCTTGACCACGAGGACGGCGATGAGCGTGGTGACGGGAATGGCCAGCACCAGGCCGATCGATCCCACCAGGGTGCGGATGACCTCCTCGGACAGTTCGGCGCTGGTGAGCGCCTCGCCGAGCGGGCGGTCGTAGAGCATCACGATGATGAGGACGGGCAAGGCCGCGCCGGCGTATGCGAAGGCAATGGTGTACACGGTGGAGGCGATGTGGTCCCGGCCGATCCTCATCGCGGACGTGAACAGCTTGCGGGCGCTGGTGGCCGGCGCCAGTTCGTACAGTTCCCAGACCGCCGAGGACTGCGTGATGGTGACGTCGTTCAGGACGCCAAGGCCGGAAATGATGAGCCCGCACAGGATGATGCCGGAAATGGAGATACTGCCCGAGATATTGGTCAGCGTGGCGGCATCGTGGTTCCCCACCCCGGCGAGGTTTGCCGCGTCCGTTGCCCAGGCCGCAAGCAGCGCCGTGATGCCCAGCCCGAATATGGTTCCCAGCAGGGCGGTGGACGTCCGCGCCGAGAAACCGTGCGCGAAATACAGGACGCCGATCATGATCACCGTGGATCCCACCAGCGCCAGCAGGAGCGGCGGCTTCCCCTCGACGAGCCCGGGCAGCATGAAGCTCACCAGCACAAAGTAGGCGCCGACGAGGCCGATCAGGGCGCGGAGTCCGCGCCAGCGCGCCACCGCCACCACCACCAGGGCGTAGAGGACAGCCAGCAGGATGATGGGCATGGTCCGGACAAAGTCCACGAAGATGTAGGCCGGCGAACCCTGGGCAGCGGACGCGCCCTGGGCGTTGGAGAGGTTGAGGTAGCGGATGTTGTCGCCAACCCGCACGCCGTGGGATTTGGCGATGTCAGGGTTGATCACCACCTTGACCGGGTTGCCGCCCTTGTCCGGCTCGGTGAAGGCGAACGTGCACTGGGAGCCGCCGCCGTCCTGGGCGCCGCCCTGGGAACCCTGTTGCGGGTTCTGCGCCGTCGCCTGGCTGCAGCCCTCCGTGACGACCCGCTGGATCCGGCCGGTGTCAAAGCTGACGCCGGGGGCAGCGGCATACGGATTGGCGAGGGTCAGGCCCTCGCGGCTGCCGGACGGCCACAGCGCCGCCATGGCTGCGAGCGTCAGCAGGGTCAGCGGAATCAGCACCGCAGCCAGAATCCTGTTTGCCTTCCGGCGGGCGGCAATCTGTTCGGCGGTTGGCTCCGAATGCCCTGTGTGACCGTGGGAGTGACCTGAACCCATCAGCAGTTAGACCTCATGCTTGAACTCTACGGCGGGCACCATAGTGTTGATAAATAGACCACAGGAAGTCGGAGGACGCAGGAGTGAGCCAGCGCAGAACTGACCGGCGCGAGACGGTACCCGCAGCACTGCCGGAGGGAACGCCGTCGGAAGCTGTCCTGACCGTCCTGCACCCGGCCGGAACCACGCGGGGCGTGGCGCTGGTCCTGCACGGAGGCCGCTCGCACAGCTTCGAGCCGGTCGAGGCCCGCCATTTGAGCCCGGCCCGGATGGTGCCGTTTGCGCGGCATTTGCACCGGGCGGGGAAGGACCGGGGGCTGGCGGTATGGATCCTGCGGAACCGCGTGCGCGGCTGGAACGGCGACGAGATGTCACCGCTGAAGGACGCCCGCTGGGCCTTGGCGAAGATCCACGAAGCGCATCCCGGCCTCCCCGTGTACCTGCTGGGGCACTCGATGGGCGGCCTCACCGCAATCTGCGCGGCGGACGATCCCCAGGTGGACGCCGCGGTGGCACTGGCTCCGTGGCTCGATGACACCACGCCGGCCACGCCGCTGGCCGGGCGGAAGCTCCTGATCGTGCACGGCGACCAGGACCGCTGGACGAGCCCGGCGGCCTCACTGCGGTTCGCCCGACGCGCTGCCCAGGAGGCCGGGGTGGTGCAGTACGTGTCGCTCCGGGGCGCCGGGCACTTCATGTTCCGGCGCGTGCGGCTGTGGCACACGCTGGCCACGGGTTTCCTGATGAAGGCCTTCACCGACAAGACCGGCGGGGCGGGGGCCAAGCCGTCCGCGCCGGCAGCTGCGCTGGATCGGATGCTGCCGCCCGCCGCCGGAAACGTTCCGGTGGTGTTGTGAGCCCGTTCCCGCTGGAGGCGTTCCTGGCCGGTCTGCCGTGGACGGCGCTATCCGTCATCGTGGTGCTTGGCGTGACTTTTGCGGTGGCCGTGGCCCAGGGCCGGCACTCGGTCATGGACGTGGCGTGGGGGCCGGGATTCGTCGCCGTCGCGGCCGTCTCCTTTGCGTTGTCGGCCGGCGCGGGAGATGACGCGAGGCGGCTGCTGCTCCTGGTCCTGACGGGGATCTGGGGGAGCCGGCTGGGCACGCATATCGGCCGGCGCGCCCGCGGCGGGCACGAGGATCCGCGCTATGCCGCTCTTCTGGAAGGCGCGCCCGGGTCGCGGAACGTCTACGCCCTCCGCCGGGTGTACCTGCCGCAGGGCACGGTGATGTTCTTCGTGTCCCTGACCGTGCAGGTGGGCATGTTCAGCACGGGGCCGCTGGGGGCGCTCGCCGTCGCCGGCGTGCTGTGCTGGCTGATCGGCTTCTTCTTTGAGGCCGTAGGCGACTGGCAGCTGGCGCGCTTCAAGGCGGACCCGTCCCGGCGTGGAACGGTGCTGGACACGGGGCTGTGGCGCTACACCCGCCACCCGAACTATTTCGGCGACGCCGCCGTCTGGGCCGGGCTGTTCCTCATCGCGGCGGATTCCTGGCCGGGAATCCTCACGGTTCTCTCTCCCGCGCTGATGATCTGGACGCTGGCAGGCAAGACCGGCAAGCCGCTCACCGAAAAAGCCATGTCCGGCCGCCCCGGCTACCGCGAGTACGTGGAGTCCACGAGCGGCTTCATCCCCCGGCCGCCGCGGCGCCACTGACTTCCGGCGCTAGGCTCCATAGGTACGCACACACTCAATGGAGAGGGATCCTTCCTGTGGCAGACAGAGTCCTGACAAGAAGTGAGATCGACGAACGCGGCCTGGCCCGCCTGGCCCAGCGGCTGGCGGCATGGACGGAAAAGTGGTTCCCGGATGCCTACATCTTCGCGCTGGCCGGGGTGGTCCTCATTGCCGTGGCCGCCCTCGCCATCGGCGCCTCACCCCAGTCCATCGCCGATTCGTTCGGCAACGGCTTCTGGGACCTCACCGCCTTCACCCTCCAGATGGCCATGGTTGTGCTGACCGGCTACGTCGTGGCAACGTCTCCGCCGGTGGCGAAGCTCATCAACAGGCTTGCGCTGGTTCCGTCGACGGCGCGGACCGCCGTGAGCTTCGTGGCGATGCTCTCCATGTCCGTTTCCTTCCTCAACTGGGGCCTCAGCCTCATCTTTGGCGGACTGCTGGCGCGTGCCATCGCCCGCCGCAAGGACCTGTCCGTGGACTACCGGGCGCTCGGCGCGGCCGCCTTCATGGGCCTCGGTGCCGTGTGGGCACTCGGGCTGTCATCCTCGGCCGCGCAGCTGCAGGCCACGGCCGCCTCTCTGCCGCCGGCCCTCCTGAAGATCACGGGGATCCTGGACTTCGGCACCACCATCTTCACGTGGCAGTCGCTGCTCACCCTGGCCATCCTGATGGCGCTCACCACGGTCATCGCCCATTTCTCGGCGCCGCGCGGTGCCGCCGTGCGCACGGCCGAGGACCTCGGTGTGGACCTCGACGACGATCTCACTGAACCGGCGCCGCGGTCGCGGCCGGGCGAATGGCTGGAATACAGCATGATCCTGCCGATCCTCGCCGGACTCCTGACCCTGGGCTGGCTGGTGTCGCAGTTCCTCACCAAGCCGTTCCTGACCGTGGTGAGCAGCCTCAACGGATACCTGCTGGTGTTCCTCATCCTGGGGCTTGTGCTGCACCGCACTCCGCGGAACTTCCTGCAGGCGGTGACCAAGGCCGTGCCCGCGACGGCCGGCATCCTCGTGCAGTTTCCGCTGTACGCAGCCATGGCGGCCATCCTCACGAAGGCGACCGGCAACGGCGGCATGTCCCTCTCGGCGCACCTGGCCGAATTCTTCTCGGACATCGGCGGCGGCGGCGCGTTCGCCGTCGTGATTGCCCTCTACACCGCCGTGCTGGGGCTGTTTGTTCCCTCCGGCGGCGGCAAGTGGCTGGTGGAGGCGCCATACGTCATGCAGGCGGCCACGGATGTGAACATGAACCTGGGCTGGACCGTCCAGATCTACAACATCGCCGAGGCCCTGCCCAACCTGGTCAACCCGTTCTTCATGCTGCCGCTGCTCGCGGTGCTCAAGCTGCGGGCCCGGGACCTGGTGGGCTTCACGTTCCTGCAGTTCGTGTTCCACCTGCCCGTGGTGCTCCTGCTCGTGTGGCTGCTGGGAATGACGTTCGGCTTCGTTCCCCCGGTAATCCCGAGCAAGTAGCTGTTAACCCCGCTGACCCGCAGCAGCCACCGTTGGAAACGGTCACTACTGCGGGTCAGCGGGGTTAAGGGCTAGGCCGGGTCGGAGACGACGAACGTCTCGGACCCCTGGCGACGGGCCTTGCCGGATTCCATCAGGGGTTCGACGACGGCGCGCAGCGCTGTCATGGAGTCGTCCAGTTCCATCAGGACCGGGTACTGGTATGCGATGAGGGCCAGGAGATCGCGGACCGCGGCCTGGGCCTCGTCCGGGTCCAGCTCCGGCTCATGGCCGAGGAACACATCCGAGGGATGGTCCGAGCTGCCTTGCGCATAGCTGACGGCGAACGCCTGCAGCCTGCCCTTCTTCGATGCCGGCACGCCCTGGCCGAAGGCGCTGGCCTTCGGGGCCCGCAGCACAATCGCGCCGTGGGCGCCGCTGAGGTCGTCCAGGAACAGCCGCTGCACCGTGGCGACGCTCAGGTCGCCCGGGCTGTCCCAGCCGTGCACGGCGGTGTAGTACCTGCCCACCACGTCGGAGAGCTCCACCGAACCGGTGGCCAGATCCTCGATGCGCTCCGACGCCGCTTCCTCGGAACCGTCCCCGAAGACGGGGAGCTTCAGCGCGGCCGGCTCCACCACCACGAGCTGCGAGCGCTGGATGGGAGCGAGCCCGGCCGCCTCCGCGAAGGCCGCGCCGGGAGTGCCCGGCTCCACCTTGCACCGCAGCTTGGAAACGCCCGACGCCGACCCTTCAGCCTCGCGCCGGAGCATGACCAGCAGGGTGGAACCTATGCCGGTGCGGCGGTGGTCCCGCGCCACCTCGATGTAGGCCCAAAGGCGCTCCGGGTGCAGCGACGCCTCGTGGACCACGCCGGCAGCCACCGGGATGGCGACGCCGTCAACAACGTCCTCGGCCACGATGCAGCGGCGCCAGGGAGAGTTGCCGGACGGTGCCAGCGTTCCGCGGAACTGTCCGGCCTGGACGGTTTCCGGGTCTCCCCAGACCTCCAGCAGCGCGAGGTCGTCGCCCTCGCGCCATTCACGGTATTGGATCGCCACGCCTAGGCGCCGATCAGCCGTGCGGCCAGGTAGCCCTCCACCTTGTCCAGGGAGACACGCTCCTGGCTCATGGTGTCGCGCTCACGGATGGTGACGGCCTGGTCGTCGAGGGTGTCGAAGTCCACCGTGATGCAGAACGGGGTACCGATTTCGTCCTGGCGGCGGTAGCGGCGGCCGATCGCGCCGGCGTCGTCGAAGTCGATGTTCCAGTTCTTGCGGAGCTGGGTGCCGAGGGCCTTGGCCTTCGGCGAAAGGTCCTCGTTGCGGCTCAGCGGAAGCACGGCGGCCTTGACCGGGGCTAGCCGCGGGTCCAGCTTGAGCACGGTGCGGACGTCCACGCCGCCCTTGGCGTTGGGTGCCTCGTCCTCGGTGTACGCATCGATCAGGAAGGCCATGAACGACCGGGTCAGGCCGGCAGCAGGCTCGATCACGTACGGCGTGTAGCGCTCGTTCGTGGCCTGGTTGAAGTAGCTCAGGTCAGTGCCCGAGGCCTTGGCGTGCGTGGTGAGGTCGAAGTCCGTGCGGTTGGCGATGCCTTCGAGCTCGCCCCACTCGGAGCCCTGGAAACCGAAGCGGTACTCGATGTCCGTGGTGCCCTTGGAGTAATGGCTGAGCTTGTCCAGCGGGTGCTCGAAGAAACGGAGGTTGTCCTCGCGGATGCCCAGGCCGGTGTACCAGTCCATGCGCTCCTTCATCCAGTACTGGTGCCACTGCTCGTCCGTGCCGGGCTCGACGAAGAATTCCATCTCCATCTGCTCGAACTCGCGGGTGCGGAAGATGAAGTTTCCGGGCGTGATCTCGTTGCGGAAGGACTTGCCGATCTGGCCGATGCCGAACGGCGGCTTCTTGCGCGACGTGGTGAGCACGTTGTTGAAGTTCACGAAGATGCCCTGGGCCGTCTCGGGCCGCAGGTAGTGCAGGCCCTCGTCGCTGGCCACGGGGCCGAGGAAGGTCTTCAGGAGCCCGGAGAACTCCTGCGGTTCGGTCCATTCGCCGCGGGTGCCGCAGTTGGCGCAGGCGATGTCCTTGAGGCCGTTTTCAGCCGGCCGGCCCTTCTTTTCCTCGTACTCTTCCTCGAGGTGGTCGGCGCGGTAGCGCTTGTGGCAGGAGAGGCACTCAACGAGCGGATCGGAGAAGACATCCACGTGGCCGGATGCTTCCCAGACCTGGCGGGGAAGGATCACGGAGGAATCCAGGCCAACCACGTCCTCGCGGCCGCGCACCACGGACTGCCACCACTGGCGCTTGATGTTTTCCTTCAGCTCGGCACCGAGGGGGCCGTAGTCCCAGGCGGAACGCGAGCCTCCGTAGATCTCGCCGGCCTGGAATACGAAGCCCCTCCGCTTGGAGAGGGAGATGACCTGGTCGAGGACGGATTTTGCTGCCATGGGAACTCCAATTTCTACAGGGCCGCTGGGTGCGGTCCGCGGTTTCTGGCCCCGGAACCCCGGCTGGTTGCCGGGCGGGGGGTGTGCGAAGGGAAGAATGTGCAGAAAGCTGCGTGTCCTAGCCTACCGGGCGCTACCTCCGAAAGGCGCCCCGCGGCCACGGCAGGGTTGCGACGACGATGGCCGCCAGGGTCAGCAGTGTCCCGAGCACCGTGGGCACTTCCACCACGGTGCCGGGGGCGGGAACCAGCAGATCAAGGCCCAGCGAGCCCAGGAGCTGGCCGGCGATCATGCCGAGCCCGGTCACTAGCACTCCGAGGCTGCGCACCAGCAGGGCACCGACTCCGATGAAGACGCATCCCATGGGGCCGCCGAGGTAATACCACCACTCCCCCGGCAGCGGGTTGCCCGCACCGGCGATCGCCAGCTTCACGAGCAACGCCGTCCACAGCACGAAGCCGCCGGCGATGAAGTTCACCAGGGTTGCCGCGATCGGCGTGCCGTAGTGCATGGTGGCAGTGCCGTTCATCGCCTGCTGGAAGCTCATGAGGAAGCCGGCCGCCACGGGAAGGAGCACCAGGAGGATTAGCTGGGCGGGGTCGCTGGCGGCGCCGGAGGCCCCGAAGCGCGGCGACACTGCCCACGCCACAGCCGCGATCGTGAGGACGCAGCCGATGACGCGGATGCCCGTCACGGCCTTCTTGCCCCCCGGGCCTATTCCCAGCCGGTCCACGAGCAGCCCGCTGACGGTCTGCCCCGTGACAGTGGACACGGTGAACAGCGCGACCCCCAGCAAGCCGATCGTGAAGGACTGCGCGAAGACGAAGAAGGCACCGATGCCTCCGGCCAAGGCGTAATACGGCGGGAAGCGCCGTTCGCGCAGGGCCGGCAGTATCCGGCGGAGGCCGGCCCGTCCGCGCGGCAGGATCAGGGACACAAGGATCATCACGGCCAGGCCGGTGCTGAAACTGACCACGGCGGCGGCGATGCCGTCTCCGAGGCGGGCACCCAGGGCACCGTTGATCCGTCCCTGGACGGGGATGGCCAGGCCGGCGGCCACGGCCATTGGAAGGCCCGCGGCAAGCGGAAGCCGGGGTGCATGGGTCATTGGATTCACCTTACGTCAGGCATCATTACTGGTATGAGCAACCAGGAAATCGAAGAGATCCCCATCCGCGACGCCATGATTCGTCTGGGCCAGCTCCTGAAGCTCGCCAACCTCGTGGAGGACGGCGTGGAGGCCGCGGAGCTGATCAAGAACGGCCTGGTGAAGGTCAACGGCGAGATCGACGACCGCCGCGGCCGGCAGCTTCACGACGGCGACACGGTCACCGTCAACGGCCAGACCGTCCGGGTCAGTGCGCCAGCGGCGTAACGCGGCTGCAGAGGGGGCTGTGTAGGGGGCAAAGCTGGGCCGGCCATGGTGAATGAGACGCCGTGGCCGGCGCAGGTTTACTTGTTCAGCACCTCATGGGTAAGGAACTCGGACACGTGGCCGATCTCCTGGGCGTTGATGCCGTGCCACATCCCCGTGTAGAGCACCTTGGTCAGCTTCACGTGGTTCCGGACCCACCCCATCGTGTACTCGATCTTGTCCGGTGTGATGACCGGGTCCTGCTGGTCCCGGCCCCAGAAGAGGGGCACGGTGCCGTCGAGCTCGGCGTCACGGAACTCGCCGTCGACGCCCGCGTTGACCACAAAGCCTGAAAGCCCGACGACGGCGGCGAAGTCCGCGGGGCGCTGCCGCAGCAGCGTGGTGGCCATCGCCATTCCCATGGAGAAGCCGAGGAGCGTCACGGACGGGTGGTTCGCCCTGACGGTGTCGAGCCAGTCGAGGACGTATCCGGAGGCGGCCTTGACCGCGTCGACGGAGTAGTCGGCCGTGCCGGTCAGCGGGAACCAGGAGAAGCCCGGCCCCATGGCGATGGGCGCGCGGACGGAAGCCACGGCAAACTCGTCCGGGAGCATGTCCGCCAGGCTGAGCAAGTCCTGCTCGTTCGCTCCGTAGCCGTGCAGCAGGACCAACAGGGGCTTGCCGGCCCGTGCCTCCTCGGGCTCGGACCACAGAACGACGGGGGCAGGAAAGGAGTCGGCAAAAGTCATGGCTCCATTCTTGCAGTTACCCGCCAGTAACAACCTACGGTGGCGTAGCTTGGCAGGGACAAGGCAGGATGTGAGGGTGAGCGGAGCCGAATCGATGCAGAATCCCCAAGGACCTCCCGGCCGCCACCCGTGGAGCCGCTATGTCGCCATGGGAGACTCCTTCACCGAAGGAATCGGTGATCCCGAACCGAGCAGCCCGGGCGGCTACCGGGGGTGGGCCGACCGCGTGGCGGAGGAGCTGGGGCGCGGCCACGACGACTTTGCGTACGCCAACCTGGCCGTGCGGGGCCGCCTGCTCCAGCAGGTCATCGACCAGCAGCTCGCCCCCTGCCTGGCCCTCAAACCCGATCTCGTGACGCTCTCCGCCGGAGGCAACGACCTCATCCGCCCTGGCGGGGACCCCGATACCCTGGCCGAACGGCTCGACCCCGTCGTGCAGATCCTGACGATGAGCGGCGCGACGGTGGTCCTGTTCAACGGCCCCGACACCGGTTCGTCCGTGCTTGGCCGGATCCGCAGCAAGGTGGCCATCTATAACGAGAACCTCCGCACCATCGCCGCCCGGCATGACGCCATCATCGCCGACATGTGGTCCCTCCGTCAGCTGAAGGACCCGCAGATGTGGGACGAGGACCGCCTGCACTTTTCGCCACTCGGCCACCACACCATTGCGGCAATGGTGCTCGAGGCCCTCAACGTCCAGCACAGTCTTGAGCCGCTGGCCGCCAAGCCGCTGCCCCCGCGCAGCTGGCGTGAGGCCCGCACCGGAGACCTCGTCTGGGCACGGGAGTACTTTGTGCCCTGGGTGGTCCGGCGCCTGCGCCACCGCTCCTCCGGAGACGGCATCACCCCGAAGCGCCCCACCCCGGGACCCGTGTTTGGTCCGGGGGTTCCGCTGGGTTCCGGCGAAGGCCCCCTGGGCTCGGAGGACGCGGTCCGGCAGTAGCAGCGGGCTGCGCGTAAGGAGCGACGGCGGAGATGGAACCGGAGGACGTGGTACGGATCCGGCTGGCGAGCCAGCAGCTCCGCGCTCCTGCCGCGGCCACGGCGGACGACGCGCTGAAAAACCTGCTCGCCGTTCAGGCCCAGGAATTTCCCTATGCCCGCTGGTCCCTGGCGCAGCGGACTGCGGACGCCACCGCGGACGACGTGGAGCAGGCAGTCGCTGACGGGAGGATCCTCCGGACCCATATCCTGCGGCCCACCTGGCATTTCGTGCACCGGGACGACTTGCCGTGGCTGCGGGCACTGTCCGCTCCGCGCCTGCACCGGACCAATGCCGGGACGTACCGGAGAACCGGGATCGACTCCGAGACTGCGGCAAAGAGCGCCGCAGTGTTGGCTGCGGCGGTGGCGGACGGCGCACATCGGACACGGGAGCAGCTGGCAGCGGAACTGCAGCGTGCGGGTTTTGCGGCCACGGGGCTCGGCCTGGCCTACCTGATCATGCATGCCGAAATCAGCGGAGTGCTGACGAGCGGGGTGCCCGTGCGCAGTGCGGGCGGCGCCCTCCGGCAGACCTACGCGGCCTTCGACGAACGCGTCCAGGGGGCGCCGCCCGGCCTTACCGCCTTATCCAAAGAGGAATCCCTGGCCGCGCTGGCGGTGCGGTACTTCCGGAGCCGCGGCCCTGCCACGGTAAAGGACTGCGCCGACTGGTCCGGCCTGACGATGGCCGACGTTCGGCTGGGGCTGGCGCTCGGGCTGGAAGCCAACCCCGCGGCGCTGGAGACTTCAACGATCGACGGCCTCACGTTCTATTTCCGGGCGCCTGACTCTCTATCGCTTGGCCGGCGGCCGCGGATAGACCTCGTGCAGTGCTACGACGAATACATCATGGGGTACTCGGTCTCCCGCCATTACCTCGGCGGAAGCGCGCCGGCATATCCGCTTGATGGCGCTCCCCTGCACATGGTTCTCCTGGACGGACGCATGGCCGGTTCATGGCGGCATTCGTTCGTGCGGAACGGATCCGCCGGGCAGCGCTGCGAACTGGACGTCCGCCTGCCCGGGATGCGCGACGGGCCCGGCGATGAGGCGATGAACCAAGCGCTTCACCGGAGCATGGCGCAGTACGGGGATTTTCTGGGCATGCCAGCCTCCCTCCGGTCCGGAGACCGCTCCTGAACAGATCATCCGGGAGGACTAAGCTGGAACAACACTCACGAGAGGCCCTCCACTGTGAACAATTTGTTTTTCTGGATCATCATTCTGTCGTTCCTCGTTCCCGTGGGAATGCGGATGTACCGGCGGTCCGTACAACGCAGGGACCAGGGGCAGGGCTTCTCCGGACAGTTTGATGGCCGGTTCGGTGGCCCTCATCAGGGCCGGCGGGACAACGGGCCCAGGGACGGCTACACCCAGCAGGACTACCTCAGCGGTGGCCTTGGACTTCCGCCGGGCGGCCGGCAGGAGCTTCCCCCGCTGGACCAGCCTTACGGATACCCTCCCTACCCGGGATCGCCTGGCGCGGGTGCTAACCCCTCAGGAGCGCCGGGGCCCATGCCGTACGAGGACAGCCCCGGGTACCGCGCCAACCCGCAGCAGCAGTCAGGGCCCCCGCAAGGGGGCGTTGCCCCCTCGGCTCCCCCGCCACCGTCGGCCCCGCAGGGATTCCGCGCCCGGAAACTGGCCGAACTCGACCAGCAGTACAGCAACGGTGAAATCTCCATGGAGGAGTACATGACCCGCCGCAATGACATCACCAACGGGTAGCAGGACCTCAAACTACTGTCTGCCAACGCGCTCTCTCCGGTGCGCGGCGTCGATTGACTCCTAGGCGGCAACCGCGGCTTTGGCCTGCGCGCGTTTGAGGGCTGCGCGTTTGAGGCTTTTGGCGTGGCGCAGAAGCTCGCGCCTGCGTCGGCGGCTTCCGGACGGCGCGGTGCCGGCCATTAGCGACGCGGCCCGTGAGGTATCACTGAGTGGTGTGCCGGGCAGTGGTGGCGCGGTGGAGTGGTAGCTGTGGCCGGTGGGGCTGCGGATCTCGAGGGTGTGCCTTCGTCGGCCGGCGTCACCGGGTCGGGCATCGGCGGGCCCGCGGCGCGGCTCTGCCCGCCAGCCGGGGGCTTCTTTGGTGTGGTCGCGGGCCCGGATGAAGCGGCGCAGCCCGGCCGGGAAGAGCCTGGCACGGGAATCCATGGCGGTCAGTTCCCCGGTGCCCGGGGCGGTGTACAGCCGCCGCAGCCAGACATCCACAGTGGCGTTCCCCGTGGCGGCTTCCGCGCTGAGTGCGCCTTCCGCGATATGTGCGTCTTCCGCAGCGGCTGGCCGGCCCTCCCTTACCGCGGCGTCCCGGACGGCAGCCCGGACCCAGGCGGCGGGGACGATGCTGTAGCCGGGGAGGCGGGCGGGTTCGGAGTCGCCCTGGAGGAGGGTGCGGTCGGTCATGACGAGCTGGATCTCGATGCCGGTGATCCCGCCCGGCGTGCCGGTGATCCGTTCGACGAGGTCATCGGCCATGATCTGCCCGCGGGAGCGGCCGTCTCCCGTCCCGGCGAGGGTGTCCGCGTGCCGGGTAAGGGCGGCGTGGACGGCGACGCCGGGTGACCGGGAGCAACGCGCCATTCGTTCAGTTCCCCGGCGCTCAGCGCAGCCAGGGTGCGGGGCATCTCCGTCACCAGGGCCCTGGCCAGGCCCAACAGCCGGGACCCGCGGGCCGGGGATTCGCGCCGGGCCAGCGCGATCTGCGCCCCTACGCCCTTGCCGCGTTCATCCGCCGGGACCCCCGCCGCGGCCTGCGCGCGGCGCTGGCCTGCGTCGAACCCCACCGCGATCCGGGCCTGCAGCGCGGCCGCGGCGGACTTCAGATCCTCCAGATCCCGCATCTGATCAATCATCCCGGCACCGCCGTCACTGCAGGGGCGGATGCCGGCCAGGGACGCGATCAGGTCCCGCACACTCGTGCCGGCTCCCGCCGCCACTTCTCGATCCTGTCCCGGTTCCCCATGCCTTCCATACCTGAAGTCTGCCAGCGACCACTGACAAAAAACGGCGGCCACCGGAACTACAAATCCGAACCCTGAATGTTGAGTGGGACTCTGCCGGCAAATCCGCGGCAGAAACTGAACGGCCCGTGTCCCCGCCGCTTTTGGCGGCGGGGACACGGGCTGTCTTACTGCAGGCCCGGTGCTTGAACGGTCGGACGCTTAGCCGACCATTCAGTCGACCTGCGGGAACCCGAGGTCAATGACGGACGTGGACGGATCGGGCCAGCGGGTGGTCACGACTTTGCCGCGCGTGTAGAAACGGATGCTGTCCGGCCCGTACATGTGCGTGTCGCCGAACAGGGAATTCTTCCAGCCGCCGAAGGAGAACGTCCCCACCGGCACCGGGATCGGCACGTTGACGCCCACCATCCCGACCTCGACGTCGAACTCGAACTGCCGCGCGGCGCCGCCGTCGCGGGTGAAGATGGCCACGCCGTTGCCGAACTCGTTCTCGTTGACCAGCCGCACGGCGTCGTTGTAGGTGTCAACGCGCACCACTGACAGGACCGGGCCGAAGATTTCGTCGTCGTACACCTTCATGCCGGGCTTGACGTGGTCCACCAGGCTGACGCCGATGAAGAAGCCGTCCGAATCGAACTGCTGCGAACGGCCATCCACGACGACGGTGGCACCTTCGTTTTCGGCGCCCGCCACGTAGGACGCAACCTTGTCGCGGTGGTCAGCGGTGATCAGCGGCCCCATCTGGGAGGACGGGTCAGTGCCTGGGCCGATCTTGAGCGTCACCATGCGGCTGCTGATGGCCGAGACAAGATCGTCGGCGATGTTCCCGACGGCGACGAGCACGCTGACCGCCATGCAGCGTTCACCGGCCGAGCCGTACGCGGCCGAGATCGCGGCGTCCGCAGCCATGTTCAGGTCGGCGTCGGGCAGGACCACCATGTGGTTCTTGGCGCCGCCGAGGGCCTGGACGCGCTTGCCGTGGTCGGCTGCCCGCTTGTAGATGGACTGGGCGATCGGCGTGGACCCGACGAAGCTGACAGCTTTCACGTCGGGGTGTTCCAGCAGGACGTCCACGGCCTCCTTGTCGCCCTGGACCACGTTCAGCACGCCTGCTGGCAGTCCCGCTTCGGCGAAGACCTCGGCGATGAACACGGCGGACGAGGGGTCCTTCTCGCTGGGCTTCAGCAGCACGGTGTTGCCGCAGGCCAGCGCGCTGCCGATCATCCAGAGCGGCACCATGGCCGGGAAGTTGAAGGGCGTGATGCACGCCACCACGCCCACGGGCTGCCGGACGGAGTGAACGTCGACGCCGCTGGAGACTTGTTCTGACCGCTCGCCTTTGAGCATGTGGGAAAGTCCGGTGGCGAACTCGATGTTCTCGAGGCCGCGGGAGATTTCGCCTTCGGCGTCGGAGAGGACCTTGCCGTGCTCGCTGGTGAGGATCGCCGCGAGCTCGGGCTTGCGCTGCGTCAGGATTTCGCGGACGCGGAAAAAGATGTTGGTGCGCTTGGCAAGGCTCGTTGCCCGCCAGGCCGGCAGGGCCGCACGCGCCGCTGCGATGGCCTCCTCGACCCGGGCGGCTGAGGCGAGCGCAACCTGCTTCTCCTGCTCGCCGGTTGCGGGGTTGAAGACGGGGCCGAAACGGTCGGCGTCGCTGACGCGGTTCCCGTTGATGAAATGCGGAATGGTTTCCATGGATGTCTCTTTCTGGCGGGTCCGGCACGGGCTGTTCCGGACGGGGGCGGGTCGGCGTTGACCGTGGGGTGAATGGAAGCGCGTGAAATGAATCGGGTGAAACGGGAGTGGGCGGCTACTTGGTGGTGTCCAGCGAACCGTCGACCAGCTTGATGATCATGGAGCAGTCCTTGCCCGACTCGCCGGCGTCGATGAGCTGCTGGAAAAGCTGCTGGACGTGCCTGCCGATCTCCAGGGGCGTTCCGGTGTCCTCCGCGGCGCTGATGGCCAGGCCGATGTCCTTGTTGGCCAGCTCGGTGGTGAAGGTAGGAGCAAAATCGTTGTTCGAGGCGGCGGTGGAAACCACGCCCGGCACGGGGTACCAGGTGCGCAGGGCCCAGCTGTCTCCCGAGGAGACGGACGCGATGTCCCAGAAGACCTGCTTGTCGAGCCCGAGGCGATCGGCCAGCACGGCTCCTTCGGCCGTTGATGCGAGGTTGATGAAGAGCATCAGGTTGTTGCAGATCTTGGCGGCCTGCCCGGTGGTGGCCCCTCCGGTGGGGATGATGTTGGAGGCCATCGGTTCGATGTAGCCGGTGGCGTCGGCCACGGCCGCCGCCTCGCCGCCCACCATGAAGGTCAGGGTTCCGGCCTTGGCGCCGCTCATGCCGCCCGAGACCGGGGCGTCGACGAAGCGGAAGCCGGCGGCAGCGGCGGCGTCGTGCAGTTCCTGCGCGGAGGCGATGTCGATAGTGGAGGAGTCCACCAGCAGCGTGCGGGTGTTGGCGTGCGCGAGGACGCCGTCCTGGCCCAGGTAAACAGCCTTGGCGTGCTCGCCCTTGGGCAGCATGGTGAACACGACGTCGGCGCCGTTAACGGCGTCCGCGATGCTCGCCACCGGCTTCACGCCGCCTGCTTCGGCGGCTGCGACCGCTGCCGGGTTCAGGTCGAAGCCCCGCACGTCATGCCCGGCCTGCGCCAGGTTTGCCGACATGGAACCACCCATGTTCCCCAGACCGATCCAACCGATTACTGCCATGGCGCAAGCTCCTTTGCTTTGGGTCCGGCCGCTGGGGCCGAAGGTTCTGTGTCAACCATCACACCCTGCTACAGTGCAATCAAGGGGAAAAAATACAGACGGCATGTGCATTGATGCACATACGAGTGAAAGGCACATCCGTGGACTCGCGGCGGCTTCCTAGTCCGGACGACCTGCTCATCCTGCTGACCGTGGCCCGCCTGGGCCGGTTCAACGCGGTGGCGGAGACGCTGGGCACCACCCACACCACCATCTCCCGAAGGATTCTCGCCCTCGACAAGCAGCTCGGCGGCAGGACTCTCGAACGCAGCCCGCACGGCTGGGAGCTGACGCAGCTCGGGGCGTCGGCGGTGACCGCAGCCGAAGCCATCGAGGAGACCCTGGGGTCGCTGTCCGGGCTTATCCGTCAGGATCAGCATGCGCTCTCCGGCCTGGTGCGGATCAGCACGTCGGACGGCTTCGGGTCCGAGTTCGTCACCCCCGCACTGGTCCGGCTCCAGCGGCAGCACCCTCTGCTGAACGTGGAGATGCTCAGCGCCACGCGGAAGGTCAGCCAGAACCGGTCCGGCGTGGACCTCGAAATAGTGGTGGGCAGGACCGACGTCAGCAACGCCCAGACCATCTTCCTGAGCAATTACTACCTCCGCCTCTACGCCAGCTCGGCGTACGCCGACGAATTCGGGCTCCCGGAAACGCTCGACGGCGTAGGGCAGCACAGCTTTGTGTCCTACGTGGAATCGGCCCTGCAGGTGGCCGAGCTGGGTCACCGGTGGTCCGCGCAGCTGCCCGTGCCGAAATCCAGCTTCCAGGCCACCAGCGTGTTCGCCCAGGTGGAGGCCGTGCGCCGGGGCGCCGGAATCGGCCTGCTGCCGAATTTCATGGTGTCGGGGAAGCCGGAGTTCGTTCCTGTCCTCCCCGGCGACTTCCAGCGCCAGTTGCCCATCTGGGCAGTGGCCCGCCCCGAATCGCTCCGGTCAGCCCCGGTGCAGGCCGTGATCGCATCCCTCAAGGAGGAAGTGCACACACGCCAGGAGCTGCTGGCCGGCTGAACTGTGCTGGCCGGCTGAACAGCGTGACCGGCTGAACAGCAGCACAAGAACGACGGCGGGACGGCGTCACGCCCGGAACAGCCGCCGGACCACGCGCCCGGAGGCAAGGGCGTCCAGCCCCTCGTTGATTTCGGCCAGCGGCCTGGTGTCCGTGTGCAGGAGTTCGACCGGCAGCCGGCCGTCGCGCCAGTAGCCCAGATACAGCGGGATGTCCCGCCCGGGAACGGCGTCGCCCATGTAAGAGCCCAGCAGCCGCTTGCCCGCGCCCGCGAACTGCAGCGCCGGGACGGTCAGCTCGGCGGACGGGTGGGGCAGGCCCACCGAGACCACGGCTCCGCCCCTCGTCACCCGCTCCAGGCACGATGCGATCACACCGGCCGAACCCACGGCCTCGATGGCAACATCCACGCCGTCGCCGGTGGCCTCCGCTATGAGCCGGGCGGCATCATCGGGGGTGCCCACCGCCGTCGCGCCGCAGTCGAGGGCCAGCTGGTGTTTGCCGGTGTTGGGGTCGATGGCGATCACTGCGGAGGCCCCGGCGAGCGACGCCGCCATGACGGCGGAGAGCCCCACGGCACCCAGCCCGAAGACGACAACCGACTGGCCGGCGTCGACCGCTGCGGTATTGAGGACGGCCCCCATGCCAGTGAGCACAGCGCAACCGAACATCGCCGCCACGGTGTCCGGGACGTCGTCGTCAATGGCCACCACGGATTCCCGGGCCACGACGGCGTAATCGGCAAACGCGGAGACGCCCAGGTGGTGGTTGATCCGCTCGCCAGACGGCGTCCGCAGCAGCGCCTCACCGTGCAGCAGGTCGCCGGAACCGTTGACTTCCGCTGCCCGGTGGCAGAGGGCGGGGCGGCCGGCCTTGCAGGCCCGGCAGTCACCGCAGCTGGGCACGAAGACCAGCACCACGTGATCCCCGACGGAAATGTCCGCAACGCCCTCCCCCACGGCCGCGACCCGCCCCACGGCCTCGTGCCCCAGCGCCATGGGGAGGGGCCGGACCCGGGAGCCGTCCACTACGGAGAGGTCCGAGTGGCACAGGCTGGAGTAGGTGATGTCGATGCCCAGCTCACCGGCCCGGGGCTCGGGCCGGTCCAGGTCCTGCACCACGAGGGGCTGCGCCTCGGCGTACCTGGTTCCGGACGGGACGGTTGAATAGAGGATTGCTGCTCGCATGGGGATCCTGCCTTTGCGTGAATGGCTGACACGCAGCTGCCCGGGCCCGCGTTGGCCGCGGGTCCGGGCAGCTGCCTGGTGATGTTGCCTGTTCCTCTTGCCGGGGCGCTTACTTCCTGCCGGCTGCGAGGAGATCGGCCGTTCCCTGGGCATCGGCGGCGTCAACGTCGTGGAGCGAGATGCCGCGGGTTTCCTTGAGGAAGTACACCGAGACAGCAGTCACGACGCAGGCTGCCAGCAGGTACAGGGCCACCGGAACAGAGGACTTGAAGCTGCCCAGCAGCGCCGTGGCGATGATCGGTGCCAGCGAGCCGGCCACAATGGACGTCACCTGGTAGCCGAGGGAAACGCCGGAGTAGCGCATCCGGGTGGGGAACATTTCCGCCATGATGGACGGCTGGCCCGCATACATCAGTGCGTGGAACAGCAGGCCGATGGTGATGGCGGCGAGGATGACCATGTCGTTCTTGGTGTCCATCATCGGGAAGGCGAAGAAGCCCCAGGTTCCGCCAAGGACGGCGCCTGCCATGTACACCGGCTTGCGGCCGAGGGAGTCGGAAAGCTTGCCGACCATCGGCACGGCGCAGAAGTGGATGAAGTGCGCCACCAGCAGGAGCAACAGGATCCGGGACGTGTCAGTCTGCACCACAACCTTCAGGTAGGTGATGGAGAAGGTCACCACGAGGTAGTAGAGGATGTTCTCGGCAAAGCGCAGGCCCATGGCCGTGAAGACGCCGCGGGGGTACCGGCGGAAGACTTCGGCGACGCCGTAGCCTTTCTTTTCGACCGTGACTTCCTTGCGCGCCTCGAGGAAGATCGGGGCATCCTGGACCTTGGTCCGGATGTAGTAGCCGATGATGACGATCACGGCCGACAGCCAGAAGGCGACGCGCCAGCCCCAGCCGAGGAAGTCGGCCTGCGACAGCGTGGAGGAGAGGGTGAACAGTACGCCGGTGGCGAGCAGGTTGCCCATCGGGACGGCGGACTGGGGCCAGCTGGACCAGAATCCGCGCGATTTGCTCGGGCTGTGTTCGGCCACGAGCAGGACGGCGCCGCCCCATTCCCCGCCGACGGCGAAGCCCTGGACGAAGCGCAGGAAGACCAGCAAGGCCGGTGCCCAGTAGCCGATCTGTGCGAAGGTCGGCAGGCAGCCCATCAGGAAGGTGGAGATACCCACCAGGACGATGCTCAGCTGCAGGAGCTGTTTGCGGCCGAACTTGTCGCCGAAGTGGCCAAAGACGATGCCGCCGATCGGGCGCGCCACGAAGCCGACGGCGTACGTGACGAACGCGGCAATGATGCCGTCCAGCTCCGTGCCGGAGTTGGGGAAGAACATCTTGCCGAACACCAGGGTGGCCGCCGAGGCATAGAGAAAGAACTCATACCACTCAACAACGGTGCCCGCCATGGAGGCCGTGACGACTTTTTTCAGGCCGGATGCCTTGACATCGGTTTCCTCTACGCGCCTTGCGGCGGAGTTTTCCGTACTCATTAGTGAACTCCTTCGGGGTCTTCTTCGACGCCCATGGGACCAGTCAGTGGCGGACGTGTGTGACGCGCACCACGAACCGCCGGTTCCAACGAGTATGGTCTGCCATTGCTGCAAGCTCAACGCCAAATAGTGCAGAACGCATCTGCATAAATGCACATTCCGGCAGCGCCTGGCGCCGCCGTGTGCGGCGGCGGCTAAGCCAGGAAGTGGTCCCTCAGCTGGGCATTTAGCTGCCCGATGTCTGTGAGGAAGCCGTCGTGGCCGATCGGCGCCTCGATCACATGGACGTCGACGTCGCCGGGCAGCGCTTCGGCGAGCTCGCGGGACTGGGCCGGGAAGTACAGCCGGTCCGTGTCGACGGCGGCGACGAAAAACTCGGCGGTGGTCCTGGACAGCGTTTCCTTCAGGGTTCCGCGCCCGCGGCAGATGTCGTGGCTCATCAGTGTTTCCGTGATGGCGATATAGCTGTTGGCATCAAAACGCCGCACAAGCTTGCTGCCCTGGTGGTCCAGGTAGCTTTCCACCTGGTACCGGCCGCGGACCCCCAGGGATTCGGCCTCCAGCGGCGCCTCGGAGGTCTGGGCGTTCCTGCCGAACCGGAAATCGAATTCGTAGGCGGAACGGTACGTGATGTGCGCGATCCGCCGGGCCAGTGCCAGCCCCGCCTCGGGCAGCGGGCCGCCGTAGTAGTCCCCGCCGTTGAAGTTGGGGTCCTGCCTGATTGCGAGAGTCTGCGCTTGGGCGAAGGCGATCTGTTCGGCGGTGCTGTTGGCCCCTACCGCTATAACGCCGCAGCGGCGCACGCGCTCCGGGTAGGTGACGGCCCACTCGAGGGCGCGGGCCCCGCCCATGGAACCGCCCAGCACCGCGAACCAGCTGCTGATGCCCAGCTGGTCCGCGAGCCGCGCCTCGGCCGCGGTGGAATCCCGCAGCGTCACGAGCGGGAAGCGTGATCCCCACGGCTTGCCGTCCGGCGCGGCCGACGACGGCCCCGTGGATCCGTAGCAGCCGCCGACGATGTTGATGGACACCACGAAGAACCGGTCCGTATCAGCCGGGGCACCCGGGCCGGCCAGCTGCTCCCACCAGCCTTCTTCATTTCCGCTCCCCCGCGTGACGTGAGTACTCCCCGTGAGGGCATGCTGGACGAGGATGGCATTGGAGCCGTCCTCGTTCAGAGTTCCCCAGGTTTCGTAGGCAAGGGTCACGTCCGGAAGGAATCCGCCCGCTTCAAGCTCCAGGCTGCCGATGTTGACGTATTGCACAGTGCCGTCCGGGACTTCGGTGCGGGTGACGGAAATCGTCATAGGTAAACCTCTTCTACGCGCTTGCCTGCCGACGACTGACCGGCAGGCCAGGTCTTCACCCGGGGCACCCCGCCGCGGAAGGAGGGTTGCCGGCCAGCAAGCCGGGGCTGTTGCTGGCACTCATGACCTAGGCTAAGTTTACGAAACACGTCGCCGCCTGCGCGAAGATTGTGACGGTTGTGTGACTCCCGGCCGCGCTGCGGCCTTGGGAGTGCACACCTTAGGCGCCCTTGGCCGCCCGGAATCCGGCGTCGAGATCGGCCAGGATGTCATCGATGTGCTCGAGGCCGGTTATGCGTGCCGCCGTACAGGCTGGGGCTGGCCACGACGCGGTCAGTACCCCTTGAACGCGCCCAGCATTATGACGAACTTCGTCGAAATCCGGACATCCCACCACGGTTAGGATCCCCTTAGCTGAGAGCCCCGTCACAAAATGCCAAGATGATGGCATGCGCATGGATCACGTCTCTTACGCCTGTGAACACGATGGCCTGGCTGCCACCACCGAACGTATCTCCTCTGCCCTCGGCGTCGAAGCCGTGAAGGGCGGAGTGCATCCCCGGTTTGGGACCCGGAACATGATTATCCCGCTCGCGGGGCACAAGTATTTGGAAGTTGTGGAAGTGCTGGACCACCCGGCGTCGGACAAGGCCCCCTTCGGGCAGGCTGTCCGTGCCCGGTCCGCTGCCGGCGGCGGCTGGATGGGCTGGTGCGTCGAAGTGGACGACCTCGCCCCGTTCGAGACGCGACTGGGGCGGGCCGCCGTCAACGGCAACCGCAAATTCCCGGACGGCCGCGAGCTGGTATGGAAGCAGATCGGCATCCTCGGACTCATCGCCGATCCGCAGGTTCCGTACATGCTGAAGTGGGAGGGCGATCCTTCCCTTCACCCGTCCAACGCCTATGACAGCAACGTCAAGATGTCCAGCCTCACCATCGCCGGGTCCGCTGAACGGGTCACCGAGTGGCTCGGCGAGCCGGTCGAAAAGCCCCTGGAGGATGTCGCCGTCAATTGGGTGGCTCCGCACGGAACGCCGGGGATCCTGTCCGTCACCTTCGAAACCGCAGCGGGCGCCGTCACCATCTGACGTCCTCTTCACCTCCGGCAGCACGCCGGCTCCGGCAGCGTGGCCGGGCCCGGCAGCATGCTGCCCCTACGCTTCGGCCGCCATCAGCGGGTGCCAACGACGTCACCCACCGATGGCGGCCGAATTACTTTCATCCCAAGCCCACGGCCTTGCCGAAGAGGCTGAATCCGACGAATGCCACGATGTCCAGCAGCGCGTGGGCAATGACGAGCGGCATCACCCGGCGGGTTTTGGTGTAGATCCAGGCAAACACCACGCCCATGACGGCATTCCCGATGAACGGCCCGAACCCCTGGTACAGGTGGTAGCTGCCGCGGAGCATGGAGCTCGCAAAAATGGCCAGCGGCGTGGACCAGCCGAACTTGCCGAAACGGTCAAGAAGGTAGCCCACCACAATGACTTCCTCCAGAATGGCGTGGCGCATGGCGGAGAGGATCAGCACGGGGATGGTCCACCAGTAGGCGTCCAGGGCGCTGGGGATGATCGCCGTCGTGATGCCCAGGGCCCGCCCCGCTGCATACAGACCCAGCGAGGGGACGCCGATCAGGGCTGCCAGGCCCAGGCCCTGCAGCAGGTCCCGTCCCGGGCGGGCAAAGTTGAAGCCGAGCTTTTGGAAGGCCGAGCCGGAGTCGTAGCCCACTCCTGCCTTCGTCTGGCGCTGCTCCGTCATGAAGTAGATGACGAGCAGGACCGGCACCAGGGCAAAGATGATGTCCAGCAGCTGGTACGTCAGGTCGAAATATTCGCGCGTGCTTTGCGAACGGTTCAGGGTGGACGTGCCCTGGGCCAGGGGCGCGCGCGTCATCTTGTCCAGCAGCTGGACCACCGAATACACGGCCGACTGCCCCAGGGACAGCCCCAGGACTATCCAGACTTCAATGCGCAGCCGACGGCGGGAAGGAACCAACATGCTCCTATCTTGCCTGCAGTTGCTGGTACTTTCCTGTTTGGGTCCGGCCCCGCCTCATGGGGGCGGCCGGCCCTGCGCCGGGAGTCTGGCCCTATGCTGGGGAACTATGAGTGCGCCCGGGAAAATCATCATGATCCGGCACGGCCAGTCCGCCGCCAACGCCGACACCTCCATCTACAACCGGGTGCCCGACTACCGGATTCCGCTGACGGACCTGGGCCTGGAGCAGGCCAAGGCCGCCGGCGAGCGCATCCGGCGCGAACTGGACGGCCGCGAGGTGAGCGTCTACGTCTCGCCGTACCTGCGGGCGTACCAGACCCTTGAGGCGCTGAACCTGGGGTCCCTCACCGAACGCGTGATCGAAGAGCCCCGGCTCCGCGAGCAGGACTGGGCCAACTTCCAGATTTCCGGCGACATCGAAGACCAGAAGGAGCTGCGCAACGCCTACGGGCACTTCTTCTACCGGTTCCGGGAAGGCGAATCCGGTTCGGACGTCTATGACCGCATTTCGTCGTTCATGGAGACGCTCTACCGCCACTGGTCAAAGCCCAGCTACTCCCCCAACACCCTGTTGGTCACGCACGGGCTGACCATGCGGCTGTTCTGCATGCGCTGGTTCCACTGGTCCGTTGAATACTTCGAGTCGCTGAACAACCCGGAGAACGCGGAGGTCCGCATGCTGGTCCGCACCGAGCTCGGCAAGTATGAACTGGACAAGCCCTTCACCCAGTGGGTTGAGCGCCGCGTGGACGAGACCGTGCTCGACGCGCCGCCCGTGGTCTTCTAGGGGCCGCCGGTCTTAGGGGCCCCCGGTCTTCTGGCGGCCGCCTTCAGCGCTGGCCCGCGGTCAGAGCGTCCTGGTCCGCGGCGTCTCGGGCGCCACGATCACCTCGGTGCCCCGGGCTTCGAAGGCCGCCTTGTCCGCCGCGGAAATGCCGGAATCGGTGATCAGCCGGGTGAACTCGTAGCCGTCCATGGTGGCGAAGGCGCGGCGGCCCACCTTGGACGAATCCGCGATGACGTAGGACTCGCTGGCACGGCTGGCCAGCAGAGCGTTGACGGAGGCCTCGCCCTCGCCGGTGTTGGTGGGGCCCACCTCTGCATCAATGCCGTTGACGCCGATGAACGCGATGTCCAGCACCACCTTCTGCATGATGATGTCCGTGTACGGCCCCACCAGCTCGTAGGACCGCGGGTTGAGGACGCCGCCGGTCACCATGACCTTGATGTTGGGCCGCACGGCCAGCTGCGAGGCGATGTTGATGGCGTTGGTGACCACCGTCAGCGTCGGCTGGTTGGACGGCGAGTTGAGGTCCTCCCGGGTTGCCAGGATCTGGGCCAGCGCGGTGCTGGTGGTACCCCCGCAGAGTCCGATCACCATGCCGGGAGCGATGAGGGCGGAGGCCGCCAGGGCAATCTGCTGTTTGGCTGCCGCGTGGTCGTCCCGGTTGTACCGGCCGGGGAGGTCGTACGCCAGGGCCCCGGTGGTGGCCCCGCCGCGGGTCCGGCTCAGCAGACGGCGCTCTGCAAGGCTGTCGAGGTCACGCCGGGCGGTGGCCGGAGAGACGCCGAGCCGGGTGACGATTTCGTCGACCTCCACCTGCCCGGTTTCGGCAAGGAGATCCAGGATTGCCGTCAGTCGGTCGGTGCGGGTCATGCTAGCCTCTCCGGAAACCAAAAGTCACTGGAAAGTGACGTTTCTTGATTCTAACAGACGCCAAACGATCATCTTCCGTCATCCGCGGGCCGGCTTTCGCCTCGCCCGGGTTCCTACCGTACCCGCACTCCGGCACGCCACACGGCATGTGTCAGCGGCATGCCCGGACGGTAGGCCAGGTGGGTGGCCGACGGCGCGTTCAGCAGGTGCAGGTCCGCGCGGTGCCCGATGGCGATCGACCCCACCGCTCGTTCGCCGTCGACGTCGTTCCCGGACTCACGGCCGAGCGCCAGGGCGCCGCCGTACGTCGCCGCGCGGACGGCCTCGTGGACGCTCAGGTGCATCTGCAGCACGGCGGTGGTGACGCAGAACGCCATGGAGCTGGTGTAGGACGTCCCGGGGTTGCAGTTGGAGGCGAGCGCGACGGGCACGCCGGCGTCCAGGAGCTGGCGTGCCGGGGCCAGCGGCTGGCGGGTGGAAAGGTCGCACGCGGGCAGGCACGTGGCCACGGTTCCCCGCCGCCCCGCGCCGGCGGCGGGATCCCAGCCGGACCAGCTCGCAGCCAACGCGTCGATGTCCTGCCCGGACAGGTAATTCACGTGGTCCACGCTCGCGGCGCCGAACTCGACGGCGAGCTGCACACCGGATCCGTGGCCCAGCTGGTTGCCGTGGACGCGCAGTCCCAGCCCGGCATCGCGGCAGGCCTGCAGCACCCGGCGGGACTGCTCCTCGGAAAAGGCGCCGCGCTCACAGAACACGTCGGCCCACGCCACGAAAGGGCGCACGGCATCCAGCATCGCGCCGCAGACGAGGGCGGTGTAGTCGTCGGCGTCCATTCCCGCGGGGACCAGGTGCGCGCCCAGATAGGTCACTTCGTCGGCCACGCCCGCGGCGATCCGGGCACTCCTGGCCTCCTGCTCCACGTCCAGGCCGTACCCCGTCTTGGTCTCCACGTAGGTGGTTCCCTGTGAGGCCGCCTCCGCCACGCGGCCCATCGCGAGCCGGGTGAGGTCGTAATCTCCGGTGCTCCGGGTGGCTCCGGTAGTGACGGCGATGCCGCCGGCGCTGTAGGTCTGCCCTGCCATCCGGGCTTCAAACTCCGCTGTCCGGTCACCCGCAAAAATCAGGTGGGTGTGCGAATCGACCCAGCCGGGCAGCAGAGCCCGGCCGCCGGCGTCCACCGACTCGTCCGCGGCAGGGGCACCGGACGCCGCCCCGATCCAGGCGATCCGTTCGCCCTCGACCACCACCGCGGCATCCCGGAGGACCCGGTGCTCCTGGTCCTGTGTCATGAGCTCGCCGAGGTTGGTGATGAGGGTAGTCATGAACCCATTCTTCAGCGCCGGATGGACCAGCGCGTTGCGGCAAGCGCGTCCGTTGTCCGGGATTCCGGACTGGTGCCCTCAGCCGGTGGATATTGTGACCCGGAGAGGATCTGGGCGGCAGCGAGCTCGGCGATCCCGGACGACGTCTGGAATCCGTAGCCGCCCTGGCCGGCGAGCCAGAAGAATCCGGGGGCCTCGGCGTCGAACCCCACCACCGGGACGCCGTCGGCGGCCTCGGTGCGCAGGCCGGTCCAGGCCGTGCGGACCGCGCCGATGCCGAGCGAAGTCACCGTGTTCAGCCGGGTGATCAGCCGCTCCACGTCGCCGGGGAACGGGCGCGCATCCCCGGCCCCGCTGGGCACGTGTTCGGACGGGGAAATCAGCACGTCGGCCCCTTCCCTGCGGAAGTAGAAGGAGTCGTCAGCAGCGGCCACCATGGGGCACGCGTCAGGAAGGGAATGTTCGACGGCGACTATGGCCGCCGTGCGCCGGTACGGCTGCAGCCCGAGCTTCTCGACGCCGCTGATGACTGCCAGGTCGTCCGCCCAGGCGCCGGCGGCGTTGACTACGACGCCGGCCTGAAAGGCTTCCTGACCGGCGCCCAGCTGCCATCCCGTTCCGAGCCGCTGCGCCGAATGGACCCGGGCACCGGTGATGATGTCCACGCCGGCGGCCTCGGCCCGCGCCCGGTGGTCTTCGAGGAGGACCGGTGCGTTGCAGCCGAAGGAACCCGTGTCCAGGCCGGCAGCGGTGAATGATTCCGGTGCCAGGACCGGGCACTGCGCGAGGGCCTCCGCATGGCTGATGGTCCGCATGTGGCCGCTGGCTTCCGCCCGCACGGTTTCCTCGTCGCCGATCAGCATGAAGCTCCGCGGCGTCAGGACGGGTTCCGGAAGCACGGCATCCCTCGCCGCCATCAGTTCCAGCGTGCGGACGGTGAGCTCCTGGACCACCGACGGGCCAAAGCTGGGGATGAGCTGCCGGGCCGAGCGTCCGGAGGTGTGGTACGCCAGCTGCTGTTCCGCCTCCACCAGCGCCACGCTGCACCGCCCGGCCAGCGCGGAAGCCAGGGACAGGCCCGCGATCCCGCCGCCGACAATCACCACGTCGTAAGTTGCTGCCATGGCTCCATCCTTGCAGATGTACGGTGGCGGCGAGGGCTAGCCGGCCACCGCGTTCCGGCTCTTGACGAACGCCTGGACGCACGTTTCGACGTCGTCGGCGCTGTGCGCGGCGGACAGCTGGACGCGGATGCGGGCAGCACCGCGCGGCACCACCGGGAAGCTGAAGGCCGTGACGAAGACCCCGTGCTGAAGCATCTGGTCGGCGATCTTCGCGGCCATCACGGCGTCACCAAACATCACCGGAACGATCGCGTGTTCGCCGTCGAGCAGTTCGAAGCCTTCCTCGGTCATCCGGCGGCGGAACAGTTCGGCGTTCTGGAACAACCGCGCGCGCAGCTCTGCGGAGGTCTCCACGAGGTCCAGGGCCTTGATGGTCGCGGCCACGATGGCAGGCGCGAGGGAGTTGGAGAAGAGGTAGGGGCGGGCCTTCTGGCGGAGCATGGCCACCACCTCGCTGCGGCCCGAAACGTAGCCGCCGGACGCCCCGCCAAGGGCCTTGCCGAACGTTCCGGTGTAGATGTCCACGCGGGAGGACACGCCGGCGTGTTCCGGGGTTCCGGCCCCGGTGGCGCCCATGAAGCCCACGGCGTGCGAGTCGTCCACCATCACCAGGGCATCGTGCTTGTCGGCGAGGTCGCAGATGGCCTCCAGCGGCGCGAGGTAGCCGTCCATGGAGAAGACGCCGTCCGTGACGATGATCTTGCGCCGGGCATCCTTTGCCTCGACGAGTTTGGCCTCGAGGTCGGCCATGTCCTGGTTGGCATAGCGGAACCGCTGGGCCTTGCAGAGCCGGATGCCGTCGATGATCGAGGCGTGGTTCAGCGCATCGGAGATCACAGCGTCCTCCGGGCCGAAGAGGGACTCGAACACGCCGCCGTTGGCATCGAAGCAGCTGGAGAACAGGATGGTGTCCTCGGTGCCGAGGAACTTCGACACGCGGGCTTCGAGCTCCAGGTGCAGGTCCTGGGTGCCGCAGATGAAGCGGACGCTGGCCATGCCGAAGCCGCGCTCATCCATGGCGGACTTGGCCGCGGCGATGATGTCCGGGTGGTCGGCGAGGCCCAGGTAGTTGTTGGCGCAGAAGTTCAGGACGGGCTGGCCGGACTGCCCGATCTGGCCCGCTGTGATGTGGCTTGCCTGCGGCGAGTCGATGTGGCGCTCGGTCTTGTAGAGGCCTGCGGCGCGGATCTCGTCCAGTTCGCTGCGCAGCTGGTCCTTGGTGGCTGAATACATGGGGGCTCCTCGGCTGGGAAAGGGTAGGGTTCTTGAGGCTGGGGGTCAGGTGCTGTTTTCGGGCAGGCGCTGGCTAGAATCCAGACCAGTCGAGCACAACCTTGCCGCCGACTCCGGCGCGGGCGATTTCGAAGCCCTTCTCCCACTGGGAGGCCGGCAGCACGTCCGTCACGACGGCGGAGATGCTGGCGCGCAGGACGGGGTTGGAGGACAGCATGGCGCTCATGGCGTACCAGGTCTCGAACATTTCGCGGCCGTAGATGCCCTTCAGGGTCAGCATGTGCGTGACCACCTTGCCCCAGTCGATCTCGATGGACTGGCTGGGCAGGCCCAGCATGGCGATCCGGCCCCCGTGGTTCATGTTGTCGATCATTTCCGGCAGTGCCGTGGGGTGCCCGGACATCTCCAGGCCGATGTCGAAGCCCTCGCGGAGGCCCAGTTCCCGCTGCGCTTCCCGGACCCGTGTCTTGGACACGTCGATGGCCAGGTCCACGCTGAGCTGGCGGGCCAGCTCCAGACGGGGGGCCGAGACGTCGGTGATGGCGATCTTGCGTGCGCCGGCGTGGCGGGCAACGGCGATGGCCATGAGCCCGATCGGGCCGGCCCCGGTGATCAGCACGTCCTCGCCCACGAGCGGGAAGCTCAGCGCGGTGTGCACGGCGTTGCCGAAAGGATCGAAGATGGCGCCGAGCTCCGGGGTGACCGAGGGATCCTGGTGCACCCAGACGTTCGTTTCCGGGATGACCACGTACTCGGCGAACGCCCCGTCCCGCTGCACGCCAACGCTCACAGTGTGGATGCACATCTGCCGGCGGCCGGCGCGGCAGTTGCGGCAGATGCCGCAGACGATGTGTCCCTCGCCCGAGACGCGGTCCCCCACCTTGACGTCCCGGACGTCTTCGCCGGTCTCCACAACCTCGCCATAGAACTCGTGGCCGGCGATCAGCGGTGCCTGGATGATCCCCTGGGCCCAGGCATCCCACGACTGGATGTGCAGGTCCGTGCCGCAGATGCCCGTGGTCATCACGCGGATCTTGACGTCCCCGGGGCCCGCCTCGGGCTCGGGACGGTCAACGAGTTCGAACCCGGCGTGCGCGCCGGCCTTGTAGAGGGCCTTCATTGGCTTCCTAACTTTTCGGCATGAGCGGCAGCATCATTTGGCAGCATCATGCGGGGGAATCTCCCTTCATTAGAGCCACTCCAACGCATTAGCACAAGGGGAATTTTCTCAATCGACGATTTAGCAATTGCTAAGGCATAAGATGGTGGCCATGGAAATCCACCAGCTTGAGATGCTGCGCGAACTCGGCGCGCTCGGAAGCGTCAAGGCCGTGGCCGAAACCCTGCTCGTCACGCCGTCCGCCGTGTCACAGCAGCTGGCCCAGCTGCAGAAGAGCGTCGAGGTTCCGCTGACGCGCAAGGAGGGCCGGAACCTGGTGCTCACGGAGGCCGGCCAGGTGCTTGCGGACGCCGGTGCCGCCGTGGTCAGTGCCATGGCGGAGGCCCGCATGGCCATCGGCGCCTACCACGGCTCGACCGTGGCGCCCGTGACCGTGAGCGGGTTCCACAGTGCCGGGCAGGCGCTCTTCGCGCCGCTGGCGCGGCTGCTGGACGGGCCGGACAAGCCGAAGGTGCTGCTGTCCGACGAGGACGTGGCGCAGCAGGACTTCCCCGCGCTGACGGCCCGCTACGACTTAGTGATCGCGCACCGGATGGATCACAGCCCGCGCTGGCCGGAGGAACGGGTGGCGGTGATCCCGCTGGCGCATGAGCCACTCGACGTCGCGCTTCCGGCCGGCCACCGGCTGGCGGCCCAGGCAACGCTGGAAGCGGACGACGTCGTCGGCGAACCGTGGGTGACCAGCCGCACCGGCTACTCCCCTGCCGACGTGCTGTCCGCCGTCGCCGCCGTCTCCAGCCGGGAGCTGAATATCGTCCACCGGATCAACGACTACTCCACGGTGGCCGCCCTGGTGGCGGCGGGAGGGGTGATCGGGCTGCTGCCGCGGCACACGGCGCGGCCCGTGATGAACCCGGACATCGTGCTGCGCCCGTTGAAGGGCATCAGCACGCGACGCCGGATCGACATCCTGGCCCGGCCGGAAAACCTCAAACGCGCATCGGTCCGGGTGGTCTGCGAGGCCCTGCAGGACATCATGGCCCGCCTCGCCCACGATTAACCCTGGCCCTGGCCGAGTCCCTTGCCCTGGCCGTTACTCCGGCCCAGTCCGTGGCCGGGTTTCTTGCCCAGACCCTGGCCGAGTCCCTTTCCGTTGGCGGCGCCCTCAACGATCACCGTTGCCGTGACCGAGGGGCCGTCCCGGATGCCCCTGACGCGCACGGTGTCCCCCTGCTTGAGGTCCGCAGGGGCGGCTGCCGCAGGGTTTGGCGCTTTCCCGATCCGCGTCCCGGCGTTGATCACATACTCCTGGCTGAATCCGTCCTCGCTCTTGACCGTGATGGCCTTGTCGCTCACGGATTCCACAGTGCCGGTTTGCGTCAACCGCTTTTCAAAGCTGCCGTCGGCCTTCTTCACCACGCTTTCGCCGTGAAGTTCACGCGCCTTGACCTTGCCTTGGGATTTGTCGGAACTGCCCGGTCCCGAGGGCGACGGCGTCGCCGCGGCCTGCGGCGGTGCCAGCTGCGGCGGTGCGAGCTGCGCGGCCGCGTCCCGGGCCTGTGCTCCGGGTTCACTGGCGGCCCATGCGACGGCCACCCCCGCTCCACTGAGCGCGAAGATGATGGCCACCGCCAGCGCGGTGCTGCGTCGTTTGCCTGGATCCTTGACCGGCATGGCATGTCCTTCCGCCGCACCGGCGGGACTCCGGCGCCCTGAACCCGCAGTTTAGGGCCCGGACCTTATGGAGAACATGGAACGCGGCTGTTAACCCAACTGGGTCGCAGCTCGCGCGGTTCTGAGCGTTCAGAACGGCGTTAACTGCGACCCAGTTGGGTTAAAACGCATGCGTCAGGCGCTGACGCCCAGCTTCTCCAGGATCAGCTCCTTGACGCGGCCGGCGTCGGCCTGGCCGCGGGTGGCCTTCATGACACCGCCGACGATCGCGCCGATGGCCTGCAACTTGCCGGCGCGGATCTTGTCCGCGACGTCGGGCTGTGCGGCCAGCGCAGCGTCGATGGCTTCCAGCAGGGGGCCGTCGTCGGAAACCACGGCGAGGCCGCGCTTTTCGACGATCTCGGCGGGCGTGCCTTCGCCGGCGAGCACGCCGTCCAGCACCTCGGTGGCCATCTTGTTGTTGATCTTGCCGTCTTCCACCATCTTGCTCAACTCAACGATGGTGGCCGGTGAGACGCCCAGCTGGCCGGGGTCGACGTCGGCGTTCTTGGCGCGGCCGACGATCTCGCCCATCCACCATTTGCGGGCCACGGAAGCCGTGGCACCGGCGGCGATGGTCTCTTCGATCTCGTCCATGACGCCGGCATTGACGACGTCGCGGAACTCAAGATCCGAGTAGCCCCAGTCGGCCTGGAGCCGCTTGCGGCGGGCAGCCGGCGGTTCGGGCAGCGTGGCGCGCAGCTCCTCCACCCATTCGCGTGAGGCGACCACGGGAACGAGGTCGGGCTCCGGGAAGTAGCGGTAGTCGTCGGCGTCGGACTTTGCCCGGCCCGACGTCGTCGTGCGCGTGTCCTCGTGCCAGTGGCGCGTTTCCTGGATGACCGGCTCACCGGAGTCCAGGACGGCGGCGTGCCGCTGGATCTCGTAACGGACGGCGTGCTCGACGGCGCGCAGCGAGTTCACGTTCTTCGTCTCGGACCGGATGCCGAAGCGTTCGCGGCCGTGCGGGCGCAGCGAGACATTGGCGTCGCAGCGGACGTTGCCGCGCTCCATCTTGGCGTCGGACACGCCGAGGTTCTTGACGATTTCCCGCACCGCGGCCACGTACGCCTTCGCCAGTTCGGGGGCGCGGGAACCGGCACCCTCGATCGGCTTGGTGACGATCTCAACCAGCGGAACGCCGGCGCGGTTGTAGTCCACCAGCGAGTAGTCGGCGCCCTGGATGCGGCCGGCCGAGCCACCGAGGTGGGTCAGCTTGCCGGCATCCTCTTCCATGTGCGCGCGTTCGATCTCGACGCGGAACACGGTGCCGTCGGAGAGCTCGATGTCCAGGTAGCCGTCATACGCGATGGGTTCGTCGTATTGGGACGTCTGGAAGTTCTTCGGGGTGTCCGGGTAGAAGTAGTTCTTCCGGGCGAAGCGGCAGGCCTCTGCGATCTTGCAGTTCAGCGCCAGGCCGATCTTGATGGACGATTCCACGGCCGTCTTGTTCAGCACCGGCAGGACGCCGGGCATGCCGAGGTCCACCTCGTTGACGTTGGTGTTCGGCTCGTCGCCGAAGACGTTCGGCGCGGAGGAGAACATCTTGGTCTTGGTGTTCAGCTCAACGTGGACCTCGAACCCCAGGACGGGATCGTACTTCTCCATGGCCTCTTCGAAGGTCAGGGTTGCGTCAGTGCTCATTATTTTGCCTCCTGGGCGTCGACAAGGGTCTCGACAGGCTTGGCCACCGGTGAGGCGGCCAGTTCCGGGGCACGGTCCAGGAGCGGGCCGCCCCACTTCGCCTCCAGCAGCGATTCCAGGACGGCGCCCACGCGGTACAGGCGGGCGTCCTCGCGGGCGGGCGCCAGGAGCTGGATGCCCACGGGCAGTCCGTCCTCATCGGCCAGGCCGCCCGGCAGCGACAGGCCGGGAACGCCGGCCATGTTGGCCGGGATGGTGGCGACGTCGTTGAGGTACATGGCCAGGGGGTCGTCGAGCTTCTCGCCCAGCTTGAAGGCCGTGGTGGGGGCCGTCGGGGAAATCAGGACATCGGCCTTGGCGAAGGCGCCGTCGAAGTCGCGCTGGATCAGGGTACGGACCTTCTGCGCGGAACCGTAGTAGGCGTCGTAGTAGCCCGCGGACAGCGCATAGGTGCCGAGGATGATGCGGCGCTTGACTTCGTCGCCGAAGCCGGCGGCGCGGGTGGCGCCCATGACGCGTTCGATGGTCAGCGGCGGGTCCTCCGGGAGGACGCGCAGGCCGTACCGGACGCCGTCGAACTTGGCCAGGTTGGAGGAGGCCTCGGACGGCATGATCAGGTAGTAGGCGCCCAGGGCGTACTGGAAGTTGGGGCAGGACACCTCAACGATTTCCGCGCCGGCTTCCTTGAGCAGCTCGAGTGACTCGTTGAAGCGGTTCTCCACGCCGGCCTGGTAGCCCTCGCCGTGGAGTTCCTTGACGATGCCGATCTTCATGCCGTCCACGTTGCCGAGCCGTGCCGCGGCCACGAGGTCGCCGAGCGGGTCCGGCAGGGAGGTGGAATCGAACGGATCGTGGCCGCCGATCACCTGGTGCAGGAGGGCCGAGTCCAGCACGGTGCGTGAGACCGGGCCGATCTGGTCCAGCGACGAGGCCATCGCAATGGCGCCGTAGCGGGACACGCTGCCGTAGGTGGGCTTGACGCCCACGGTGCCGGTGACCGCGCCGGGCTGGCGGATGGATCCGCCGGTGTCCGTGCCGAGGGCCAGCGGCGCCTCAAAAGCGGCGACGGCGGCAGCCGAGCCGCCGCCGGAGCCGCCGGGGATCCGGTCCAGGTCCCACGGGTTGCGGGTGGGGCCGTAGGCGGAGTGCTCCGTGGAGGAGCCCATGGCGAATTCGTCCAGGTTGGTCTTGCCCAGGATGGGCATCTTCGCGGCGCGCAGCCTCTGCACCACGGTGGCGTCGTACGGGCTGTGCCAGCCCTCGAGGATCTTGGACCCGGCGGTGGTGGGCTGGCCGACCGTGACGATGAGGTCCTTGACGGCGATCGGCACGCCGGCGAGCTCGTGCAGCTCCTCGGCGGCAGGTCCGCCGGCGGCGCGGATGGCGTCTACCTCAGCGGCGACGGCGAGCGCTTCTTCCGCGTTGACGTGCAGGAACGCGTGCACGCCGCGGTCCCCGCCGTCCACTGCGGCGATGCGGTCCAGGTGCGCCTGGACAACCTCGACGGAGGTGATTTCGCGGGCGGCGAGCTTCTCGGCCAGCTGGGCTGCGGAGAGGCGGATGAGCTGGTTGCTGTTGGTGTCAGTCATTGTGTCTTATGCCTCATCCAGGATGGCCGGGACCTTGAAACGGTTCTCATCGGAATCCGGGGCACCGGACAGTGCCTGCTCGGCGGTGAAGGTGTGGCCCACCACGTCTTCGCGGAACACGTTGCTGAGCGGAATCGGGTGCGAGGTGGCAGGGACATCGTCACCTGCGGCTTCACTTACGGATTTCACCGCATCCACGATGACGGCAAGCTCGCCGGCCATCCTGTCCAGCTCTTCAGCACTCATCTCAATGTGAGCGAGCCGCGCGAGATGCGCGACGTCGTCACGGTTGATCGCAGCCATGGATCTCCCCTGCAAGTTCGGATTGTTTTCCGAACCAGTCTACGTGGGTTGGACGACGAACAACGCGGGGTCACTTACGGCCCATCCGGAGCTCCGGAATGGGCCGTAAGTGACCCCGCGTTGCTTGGTGCGGGTGGTTGGCTGGCTAGCCGATGCCGATGGCTCCGGTCAGCATTCCTACGCCGAGCATCACGAGGGAGATGACGGCGGTCCGCCACAGCACCTTCTTGTGGTGGTCGCCGAGGTCCACCTTGGCGAGCGAAACGAGCAGCAGGATGGCCGGAACCAGCGGGCTCTGCAGGTGGAACGGCTGGCCTGTGATGGAGGCCCGGGCCATTTCGGCTGCGCTGACTCCGTAGTGTGCGGCGGTCTCGCTCAGGACGGGCAGTACGCCGAAGTAGAAGGCGTCGTTGCTCATGAAGAACGTCATCGGGATGCTGAGGACGCCGGTGATGACGGCCATGAACGGGCCCATGTCGGAGGGGATGATGGCCACGAGCCAGGCTGACATGGCCTCGACCATGCCGGTGCCCTTGAGCACGCCGGTCAGGACGGCGGCGGCCATGACCATGCTGACCACGGCAACGATGGACGGTGCGTGGGCCACGAGCTGGGCGCCCTGGTCCTTGACCTTGGGGAAGTTCACCAGCAGGGCGATGGCGGAGCCCACCATGAAGACGAACGGCAGGGGCACGAGGTCGGCCACCAGCATGACCATCACGGCGACGGTGAGGCCCAGGTTGAACCACTGCAGTTTGGGCCGGAGCGTCTTGCGGTTGGGGTCCAGTGCGGTGTCCGTCAGGCCGGCGTCGCCGTCCGCGAGTGTCTCGGTGCGTTCCAGGACGGCCACGGAGGAGCCGCCGACGGCGGGGCCTCCCGTTGCGGGAACAGGTGCGGTTCCGGTGCCCTTGCGGCCAGGGCCGGTTCCCGAACCGCCGGCGGGGGTTCCGCCGTCGAACGCTTCGGCGGTGTCCGGCACGGACCAGATTTCCGGCGCCGTGGCGCGGAGGCGGTTGCGTTCCTGGAGGCCGAGCAGCCAGGAGAACACGAGGACGACAACCAGGCCGGCAATCAGCGACGGGATCATGGGAACGAAGACGTCGTTGACGTCGAGTTTGAGGGCGGTGGCGGCGCGGGCGGTGGGGCCGCCCCACGGCAGGATGTTCATGGTGCCGTTGGCCAGGCCGGCCACGCAGGTGAGGACCACGGGGCTCATCTTCAGCCGGAGGTAGATTGGCAGCATGGCCGCCGTGGTGAGGATGAAGGTGGTGGAGCCGTCGCCGTCCAGGGATACGGCGGCCGCCAGGATTGCGGTGCCGAGGACCACCTTCGCGGGATCATTGCCGAGCTTGCGCAGGATGAACCGGACCAGCGGGTCGAACAGCCCGACGTCGATCATCAGGCCGAAGTAGATGATGGCGAACATCAGCAGCGCAGCGGTGGAGGTCATGGACTTCATCGAGTCCATCACCATGTCCCCGATGCCGAGGCCTGCGCCTGCGAAAAGACCGAAAACGGTGGGGACAATGATCAGCGCCAGCACTGGCGTCAACTTCTTCGTCATGATCAGCACCATGAATACCGCGATCATGGCGAATCCAAGTAATACCAGCACAGCCGGCTCCTTCTTGATGAGTGGCACCACCTCGATGTGATGCGCACTACAGACGTTAGAGTGGCGCGGGTCACGGCAGTGCCTTTGGCTCAATTGATTGGCATACTGCTTATTGGGAGCATTTTGCGCATTCTGCTCACGCCCCGCCGGCGGTCTGCACACAGCCCCGCCCATGTCCGCCCAAGGAGTCCCATGACGAGCCCCGCCCGCAGGCTGCCGCTCAGGTTCTCCACGCAGACGCTGCTGCTGCAGCTCGGCGTGGTGCTGCTCGTGGTGCTGCTGAGCGGCGCCGTGCACGCGTGGCTCACGTATGAACGACTGGGCCGGGAGGCCGAAAACCAGGCGCTGACGCTCGCCCGGACGGTGGCTTCGGACCCGTCCGTGCGGGCCGAGGTGCAGGCCATCAGCCGGCAGCCCGGCACTCCCCCGCGGGCCGAACTGCTGGCCGGCCCGCTGATGGCGGCCGCCGAGGGGGCACGCACGCGCACCGGCGCCCTCTTCGTGGTGATCACCGACGAAACGGGACTCCGGCTGGCCCATCCCGACGCCGAGCGGCTGGGCGAGCGGGTCAGCACGGATCCGTCCGAGGCGCTGGCCGGCCGCGAAGTCACCACCCGCAACACGGGAACGCTGGGGCCGTCGGCCGGGGCAAAGGTGCCGGTCTTCGCGCCCGGCACCGGCGCCGGCTCCGGTTCCGGCGGGGCGTCCCCCGCCGTGGTGGGCGAGGTGAGCGTCGGCTATTCCACCGAGTCCATCGGCCAGAGCCTGGGCCGGGACATCGGGCCCATCGTGCTGACGGCGGCCGGCTCACTCCTGGCGGGCGTCCTGGCCTCGTTCCTGCTCCGGCGCAGGCTGCAGCGCCTCACCCTGGGCCTGGAACCCGAGGAAATCAGCACCCTGGTCCACGACCAGGTGGCCGTGCTCGAGGGCGTGGATGAGGGCGTGGTGGGCATCTCCGCGGAAGGCCGCATCAGCGTCTTCAACGCCGCGGCCCAGCGGCTCCTGGGCCAGCCCGACCTGTCCGGAAGCCTCTGGCGTGCCGCGCCGGTCCCGCCCCAGCTCAAGGCGCTCACGCAGCCTGACGCCAGGGAAGGCGAAGCAGTGGAGCTGATCGCCGGCGGCCAGGTCTTGGTGGCGAGCGCCCGTAAGGCACTGCACCGGCAGGAGGACCTTGGCTGGGTGGTCATGCTGCGCGACCGCACCGAGCTGCAGCAGCTGACGCGCCAGCTCGACGCCGTCGGCACCATGTCCACGGCCCTGCGGGCGCAGCGGCACGAGTTCGCCAACCAGCTGCACACGATTGCGGGGTTCATGAGCATCGGCCAGCACCAGCAGGCGCGGGATTACCTGGCGCGGCTCGCCGCCACCGGGCCGCTGAAGTTCCCGGTGGACCAGGCCGAACTGCTCCAGGACCCGTATCTCCAGGCGTTCATCGGGGCCAAGGGGGTGGAGGCCGACGAACGCGGCGTCACCCTGCGCATCGGTCCCGAGACCCTGGTGCGGGGCCAGGTGACCGATCCGCAGGACGTCACCACGGTCCTCGGAAACCTGATCGACAACGCCGTCAACGCGGCGGTGGCCGGCTCGGGCGGCGAACGCTGGGTGGAGCTGGAACTGCTCGACGAACCGACGGACGACGGCGGGACGCTGCATATCGTCGTCGCCGATTCCGGCGACGGGCTGCCTGACGCCGCTGACCTGGAGTCCGTGTTCGCCGAAGGATTCACGACGGCGGCCGGCCCGGTCCGCTCGGCGGGCGGACCCGCCCGCTCGGCAGGGGGCCACGGCTTGGGGCTGGCCCTCGCGCGGCAGCTCGCGCGGCGCCGCGGCGGCGACGTCAGGGTGCTGGAGCCCGGCAGCGCGGGCGGGCCGGGCGCCGTTTTCATGGCCATGCTGCCGGGCACCACCACGGCGCGGAAAGACTGAGCGACAACGAGGATGGGACGATGATGTCTGAGGATTTCAGGGTGCTGATTGTGGACGACGATTTCCACGTGGCCAAACTCCACGCCGCCTACGTCGACTCGGTGGCGGGGTTCCTGGCCCTGCCGCCGGCGGGTTCGGCGTCGCTCGCCCTGCAGTCCATCCATAGCCTTCGGCCGGACCTGGTCCTGCTGGATGTATATCTGCCGGACGCCTCCGGCCTGGACCTGCTGCACCAGCTGGACGTGGACACCATGATCCTGAGCGCGGCCTCCGACGCCGCCTCGCTGCGGACGGCGTTCCGACGCGGCGCCCTGGGGTACTTGCTGAAGCCGTTCACCGCGGAATCCCTGTCCCAGCAGCTGCGGTCCTATGCCAGGTACCGGCGGATCCTGGCCCAGCCGGGGTCGCTGGACCAGGACACCGTGGAGCGCGCCAAACGGGCCCTCATCCCCGGCGACGTCTCGCCGTCGGCCAGGCCGCGTTCCGCCACGGAAGCGGCGGTGCTGGAATCCCTTCTGCCCGGCGAGCAGTACTCAGCGAACGACGTCGCCGCGCGGGTGGGCGTCTCGCGCGCCACCGCGCAGCGGTACCTGTCCTCGCTGGCGGACGACGGCGCCGTCGAGATCCAGCTCCGCTACGGAACCACGGGCCGGCCCGAACACCGCTACGGCCTCCCGGCCTCCTAAGAGCTGGCGCTCTTCTGGGCGACGAGTTCGATCTCCACAAGCATCTTGGGGTCCAGGAACGGCAGCACGTGCACGAGTGACAGCGTGGGGCGGATCTCCCCGAACACCTCGCCGTGGGCGCGGCCGGCGTCCTCCCACTTGGTGATGTCCGTCAGGTATAGCTTGGACTGCACGACGTCGGCGAAAGCGAAGCCGGCGTCGGCCAGGACGGTTTCCAGCTTCTCGAGGATGTACTTGGTCTGTTCGTAGAAGTCGTTGCCGACGATGCCGTCCTCACCGCTGGCGGCGGTGGCGGAAATGTACAGGGTGTTGTCCACCTGGACTGCGCGGGAATACCCAAGGGTCTGTTCCCAGACGGAACCGGTGCCGAATGTCTTGCGCATGGTGCGCCTTTCACTGGGGCCGCACGCCGGCCGGCGCTTGGCAGCCGGGGAATGGGCCGGGGGAATGAGTCGGCACCACTCTAGGTCGGCTAGACGTCCAGCCGGAAAACCAGCAGCTTTATGTCGGTGTCCGGCACGAACCAGTCACGCTCGGGGACCCGCCGGAAGCCGGTCTTCCGGTACAGGCCGTGGGCGCTCTCCCATGTCCCGCCGGTGGTCAGGGCCACGGCGCTGATGCCGTCCAGCGACCTGGCGTGCGCGATGATCGCCTCCACCAGCGCCAGCCCGGCGCCGCTGCGCTGCACGGCAGGGTCCACCACGAGCATGCGGAATTCGAGTTCGTCGCCCAGGGCAATGTCCGCATACGGCTCGCCGGCTACAGCCAGCGTCACGGACCCCACAATCCGGCCGTCCCGTTCGGCCACCCAGATGGTGGCCTGTTCCGCCCGCCTGGCCACGTCCTGGATCTGCTTCATATAGGGGTGGTCGGCGTTGTCGAAATATCCCGCCGCCAAATAGGAATCGCGGGTGATCCGGGCTATTGCCTCGTAATCGGCGGGGACTGCTGGACGGACAATGATCTGCGGCTGCACCAGTCAATGCTAGTTCCAGCGCCCGGATGGGCAGCGCGAAACAGCTGTTTCCGTGATTGAACTATCACTCGCACCCGTTTCCGGTTGGGGCGCTCGTACCGCCGCAATTGAGGCGGGTCTGCCCGACCCTGCCGTCATCGAAAAACTGGCGTCCGACTATGGCTGCATTTCGCCGAGGCACCCTGGCTGCCGGACATCATTGAGCGCTACAACCTGACCCCGCCCCCGGGCTGAAATTTGCCGGGCACGTCTGGTATACGGGTAACAAGTCCACCGCCGCCGCCTCAGAGCGGAAACTTGCCGGACATTTCCAGCGTTCCCGCGCATGTCCACGCTGCGAGGCGTTCGTCGTCCGTTGGGCCGCCGTTCAGCGGGCTGGTGAGCCGGGGACGCCGCACCCAGCAGCCGGCTTCCTCGGCGATCAGGGCTCCGGCGGCGAAGTCATGTTCGTTGAGGCCCCGCTCGCCGAAGGCGTCGTGCGTGCCGTCGGCGACCAGGCACAGGTCCAGGGCCGCGGAACCGAGCCGCCGCACGTCTGCGAACCCTTCCATGAAGCCGCCGAGCGCGGCTGCCTGCTCAGCGCGGACCTCGGGATCGTAGCTGAATCCTGTGGCCAGGATCTGGCCGGCGCGGCCGGACACTGGACCGGTGAGCTGGACGCGGCGGCCGTCCTGTTCGAGCCAGGCGCCGTGGCCCTTGGCGGCGTAGTACACGCGCCCCAGGGCCGGGGCGTTGACGACGCCGGCCAGCCACGCGCCGTCGGCGTCGGCAACTGCGACGGAGGTGGCGTAGTAGACGATGTTCCGGATGAAGTTGGTGGTGCCGTCCAGCGGGTCGATGGACCAGCGGAATCCGCTGGGATTCTCGGGGCGGGTGGTCCCGTGCTCCTCGCCGGTGATGGTGTCCTGCGGGCGGGCGCCGCGGATGGCGCTGCGGACCGCGTCCTCGGCAGCAACGTCAAACGCGGTGACCCAGTCCCCCGCGTCGCCCTTGTTGCTGACGGCGCCGTCAGCCAGGGAACCGCTGGTCCGGGTGGACAGCACCGCGGCGCCGGCCTCGGCGGCTGCCTTGGCCACGCCGAGCAGCTCAGTCGGATCCGTGCTCATTCGGAGCCGTTCCTGTCGTCGTCCGTAGCATCTAGAGCGGCCGCTTCCTCCGGTGCTCCGGCAGCCGGTCCCTTGGCCAGTAGCTCCCGGAACCCGTCCTCGTCGAGGACCGGCACGCCCAGCTGCTCGGCCTTGTCCAGCTTGGTGCCGGCATTCTCGCCGGCCACCAGGTAGCTCGTGTTCTTCGACACCGAGCCGGCGGCCTTGCCGCCGCGGATCAGGATGGCCTCCTTGGCCTCGTCCCGGCTGAAGCCGGGCAGGGTGCCCGTGACCACGATGGTCAGCCCTTCAAGGGTGCGCGGCGTCGATTCGTCCCGCTCATCCGCCATCCGGACTCCGGCGGCGGCCCAGCGGTCAACGATTTCCCGGTGCCAGTCCTCGGCAAACCACTCCTTGAGCGCTGCGGCAATGGTGGGACCCACCCCGTCCACGCCGGCGAGTTCCTCCTCGGAGGCCCGCCGGATGGCGTCCATGGTGCCGAAGTGCGTGGCGAGGGCCCGGGAGGCCCGCGGCCCGACGTGCCGGATGGACAGCGCCACCAGCACCCGCCAGAGCGGCTGGGTCTTGGCCTTTTCAAGTTCTTTGAAGAGCTTTTCCGTGGTGGCCGTCGGCTTGGACGGCGTCTTCGCGGTGCCCTTGCTGTAGAAGTACGGCACGAGCTCGAACTCGCCGGTGGCCACGCCCTTGGACCGCTTCTCGCGGCGGATCTTCACCGGGGCGAGGTCCTCCGGGGTGAGGTCGAAGAGGGCGGCCTCGGTGGTCAGCGGCGGAACCTCCGGTTCGGCGGGCTGCGTGAGGGCAATGGCTGCTTCCCAGCCGAGAGCCTCGATGTCGAAGCCGCCGCGTCCTGCCAGGTGGAACACGCGTTCGCGCAGCTGCGAGGGACACGACCGCGCGTTGGGGCAGCGGATGTCGACGTCCCCCTCCTTCGCGGGCGAGAGCGGGGTGCCGCAGGACGGGCATTCCGTGGGCATGACGAAGTCGCGCACCGGCGGATCCTGCTGGTCGCGCAGGGCCAGGACGGGCCCGACGATTTCCGGAATGACGTCGCCGGCCTTGCGCAGCACCACGATGTCGCCGATCTTCACGCCTTTGGCCTTGACCACGTCCTGGTTGTGGAGGGTGGCCATTTCCACGGTGGAGCCGGCCACCTTGACCGGCACCATGATGCCGTAAGGCGTGACCCGGCCGGTGCGCCCCACGTTCACGGCGATGTCCAGCAGTTTGGTGTGCACTTCCTCGGGCGGGTACTTGTAGGCGACGGCCCAGCGCGGGACGCGGGTGGTGTACCCGAGGGCGCGCTGGGTGGCGAAGTCATCCACCTTCACCACGATGCCGTCGATCTCGTGCAGCAGGCTGTGCCGCTTGTCCCCGTACCGGGAGATGAACTTCAGGACGTCGGGCAGGCCGCCCAGCACCTCGAAGTACGGGCTGACGGGCAGCCCCCACGCCTCCAGCTGCCGGTAGGTTTCGGACTGGCTGGCCACTTCAAGGCCCTCGCGGGCGCCGATCCCGTGGACGAACATCTTCAGCGGGCGTTTGGCGGTTTCGGCGGGATCCTTCTGGCGGAGCGAACCCGCCGCGGCGTTCCGCGGGTTGGCCAGCGGCGCCTTTCCTGCCTCGATGAGCGCCTCGTTGAACTCCGCGAAGGCCTTTGACGGGATGAACACCTCGCCGCGGATCTCCATTTCGGCGGGAAACCCGCTGCCGCTGAGCTCCTGCGGGATTTCCTTGATGGTGAGCACGTTGTGGGTGATGTCCTCGCCGGTGGTGCCGTCGCCGCGCGTGGCCGCCCGGACCAGCTTTCCGTCGCGGTACAGCAGGTTCACCGCCAGGCCGTCAATCTTCAGCTCGGTCAGCCACGAAACCTGGTGGTCGCCGACTTTGGCAATGCCGGCCTCGGCCTTGGTGATCCAGGCTTCCAGCTCCTCGAGGGAGAAGACATCCTCGAGGCTGTACATGCGCTGGAGATGTTCGACGGCGGCAAACGCCGCCGACACTTCCCCGCCCACCTCCTGGGTGGGTGAATCATTGGACACGAGCTCGGGGTGCAGGGCCTCGAGTTCCTCCAGCCGCCGGAAGAGGGTGTCGAACTCGGCATCCGAGACGAGCGGCTCGTCTTCCTGGTAGTACGCGAACCGGTATTTCCGGACGAGGTCCGCCAGGTTCTCGTATTCTTCACGGACCGACTCCGGCGGAATCACTTCCGGCTCGAGCTGGTCAGTTCCGGTAGCTGCATTGTCTGCGGGGCCTGATGCTGTGCTCACAGACCTATCTTGCCTTACAGCCCTGACATTGTGCCGACTGGACGTGCCGTCCCTGAGGGATCACACGTGGCCGGCGAGGCGGTTCCTGCTCCACAGGGCGAACACGAGTCCGGCGAAGCCCACCAGCAGAACGCCTCCCATGATGGCGAACACCCCCAGGTATCCGCCGGGGCCGTCGTCACCGGTGCTGACGGCCGCTGCATGGCTCGCCTTCACGGGCTTGGCAATCGGCTTGTTCCAGTTGGACTCGGCGGTCGGGCCGGAGTCGGATCGGCTGGGCGAGGCGCTCGCAGTGGCGGGGACCGCCGTCGTGCGGGCCGCCGTGGCGGACGGTGATGATGTCGCCGTCATGCGCCCCGTGGCCGGGGCAGTCGGAGCCGGTGCCGCGGTGGGCGCAACCGGGGCGGGGTTCGCGGGCGGCTTGGCGGGAGCCGGCGGGGCAGGCGCGGGGGCCGGCGCCTTCCTCGCAGGCGGTGGGGTCGAAGGCTCGGCCGTGGGTGCGGGCGAACCGGACGACGGAGCCGTCGGCGCGGGCGAACCGGACGAGCACGGCTGTGTGGGCAGGCCGCACAGCGGTTCGGCGTGCGCGGCCCCCGTGACGCCTGCCGCCGCCGCTAGGGCCAGCGCCGTGGCAGCGAGTCCGGGCACCACCGTGGTCCGTAGGAAATGGGGTCGGATCATTGGTTACCTTTGCAGCCGCGGAGGACAGTCCCGCACAGAGTCTTGTCCCGGGTATCTTCCTACAGGGCAGCGCGGGGTAGCAAATCCCCTACTGCCGGCTCTCCGGTGGCAGGGCGATCTGGAGTTTGCGCACCTTGCCCCTGCCCACGATGTAGCCGCGGCCCGGAATGAAGTCGGTGCTGACCCGTCCCAGCGACGTATTAAGCAGGCTGTCGCCTTCGATATCGCCCGGATTGATGAGCAGTCCCCGCCTGCCGGACTTGAAGGGCTGGGCCAGCGACCAGGCCGAGGACCACGTGGACGTCTCGGACTCCCCGACCACCCACTGATCGGCCTTGATGGAAGCCGCCACAAGCCGTTCCACGCCGGACTCCGCCAGGGTGTCCGTGAAATCCGTGAGGCCCTCGATGAAGATGGCGAGCTTCCCGGGGTTGGCCGAGGAATGGTCCGTCAGTGCCTCCACGGCTTCCTCGACGTCGTCCGGTCCCACGAGCGAACGGTCCCAGACCGGCAGCGATGCCACCGCCGACTTCCGCGACGCGATGTAGACCAGCTCCGTCTCAGGGTTCGAGCGGCGCAGCGCGTAGGCGAGCGTCACCAGCGCCACGGTCCTGCCGGCGCCCGGCGGGCCGGCCAGCAGGAGCGGGCCCTTGGCCATGATGGCGGCAGGCTGCAGCGTTTCGTCGTCGACGCCGATCACGGGCAGGTCCGGCCGGCCTGCCGGCAGGATGTCCAGGTCCACCTGTTCCGGCAGCCGTTCGATCCGCGGGGCCCTCTCGACGCCCTGGCGCAGCATGGCTTCGCTGAGCTTGTGGACCTCCCTCGCCTGCAGCGCCAGGTTGGAGTTGCCGCCCAGGACGGCCAGCTGCACCTCATGGCTGCCGAGCAGGCCGCGCCCGGGAGGCGATGCCTTGCCCAGGACGTCCTTCGGGACGTCCATGGTGATGTAGTCCTCCTCAGCGGAGAGCCGCAGCACCAGCCTGCGCTGGATGGACGCAAGCAACGACGGCGGCACGGAGTTGGGGCGGTCACCGGTGACGACGAGGTGGATGCCCAGGGGACGGCCGTCGGTCGCCAGCTGCAGGAAGAGGTCCCACAAGGCTGAGAGGCGGCTGTATTCGTATGCCTCGCGGAAGGCGGACATGCCGTCCACGAGCACGAAGATGCGCTTCTCGTCGGGCATGTCGGCGAGCTTCCGGTACTCCACGATCGTGGACGCCCGGACCTCGGCAAAGCGGGCGGAGCGGTCATCAGCGAGGTCGCGGAGCCAGCGCAGGAGCCGGCCCACCCGCTCGACGTCGTCGCCGTCGATGATGCCGCCGACGTGCGGGAGTTCTTCGAGCATCTTCAGGCCGGCGGAACCGCAGTCGATCCCGTAGACGTGCACCGGGCCCCCGCGCGGGGTGACGGCGGCAGCAATGGCTATCCCGCGGAGCGCGGCGGACTTGCCCGAGCCTCCCGTGCCGTAGATGGCCATGTTGCCGTCCCTGTCGGGCTCGTAGAAGACCGTGGGCTGGTCCTGGCGGGCGGGATCGTCGGCAACGCCGAGCAGAAGGCGCTCGTCCGTGCGCGGGTTCGGCAGCAGGGAGAAATCGTAGGTCATGGCCAGTTCGTTCAGCCACGGCTTGCGGGGCGGCCGGATGGCGAGGAGGTCCGCGGCCCGGATGACGTTGGCGGTCATCCGGGCGATGTCGTTGGGACCGGACGGCTCGTCCCTGACCGCAGACTCCGGCGCCGGCGTCGCCCAGGCGGGACCGGACCCGAACGCCATTTCCACGATGTCGACCTGCGGGCGCTGCGGCCGTTCGGTGGTCCAGCCGCCGGCGTAGCCGGTCTGGAACCCCTGGATCCGGCCCGGTCCTGTTTTTGCCGCGCCGCGGCCGGGGATGGAGGGGTCGAAGTAGGCGGCATCCGGGACGCCGAGGATGTCGGTGGCGTCGTCCTCGTCGGCCATGCGCAGCGCCACGCGGAGGTTGGTGTTGGCGCGCAGGCTCTCCTTGATGACGCCGGCCGGGCGCTGGGTGGCGAGGATCAGGTGGAGCCCGAGGGACCGGCCGCGGGCGGCGACGTCAACCACGCCGTCCACGAATTCGGGGACCTCGGTGGCGAGGGCGGCGAACTCGTCCACCACGATGACCAGGTACGGCGGCGCGTCGGGGTCCGCCTCGCGCTGCAGGGCCAGCAGGTCCTTGGCCTTTTTCCGGTTCAGCAGCCGCTCCCGGTAATGCAGTTCGGCGCGCAGTGAGGTCAGGGCGCGGCGCACGAGGTGCGGCGAGAGGTCCGTGACGAGCCCCACCGTGTGCGGCAGGTGCAGGCAGTCGGCGAACGCGGCACCGCCCTTGTAGTCGACGAAGAGGAAGCTCACCCGGTCCGGGCTGTAGGCGGTGGCCATGCCCATGACCCAGGACTGCAGGAACTCGGACTTGCCGGCGCCCGTGGTGCCGCCCACGAGCGCGTGGGGGCCCTCATTCTTGAGGTCCAGGTACAGCGGCTCGACGCCTTTGGATCCCACCAGCGCCCGCAGCGACCCGCTGTCCTTGCGGTTCGCGACGGCGGTGGTGCGGACCGAGTTGTTTTCCTGCCACCGTTCCGCGACGACCTGCGGATTGTCCAGGAAGTCCTTGCCGATCAGCGCCGCGTAGGAAACGGCGCGGGGCAGGTTCGAGTCGTCCTCGAGGGGCTTTCCGGCGTCCACCACGGGCGAGAGCATGCGCGCCAGCTGGCCGGCGAGTTCGGCGTCGAGGCTTTCGCAGCTCACGGGATACGTGTGGCGTCCCAGCCGCACCTGCCCCGTAGTGGTGCCGTGTTCGCCGTCGACCGCCATGAAGTCACGGCACGCGGCCGGGAGGGCCTCAACGCCGGTGGCCACCCACAGAACGTGCACCCCGGCGTCGGGTCCGCGCTCCACGAGCCGGGTGAGCCTCCCCCGGTCCACCGGGGCGTCGTCCTCGATGATGACCAGGACCGAGGGCAGCACCGGGGCGGGGAGGTCCCCGGTTTCCTCGTGGATCCCGGGCCGGTGGACGGGGCCTGCCGACTTCAGCGCGGCTTCGCGGAGCTCCAGGAGGTCCTCCAGCCGGGCCAGGAGGCCGGAGCCGCTGGCGGAACCGGCCGCAAGGTGGTCGCCCGCGATCGGGCTGTGGCTCGACCCGACATGCGGCAGCCACTGGAGCCAGTTCCAGCGTTCCCGCGACCGGGTGGACGTGATGGCCGCGACCGCGACCTCGGCCGGCGAGTGCAGGCCCACGAGCTGCAGCACCATGCCCCTGGCCACGTCGTCGACCAGCCCGCGGGAGCCCGCGAGGCCGAACGAGCCGGAAGACCGCAGCTGGGAGACGACCGGCACGCCTTCAATCTCGCGGAACTGGTCCAGGCAGTCCTCGATTTCGCGCCGGTACGCCGTTTCGGTTTCGCTGAAGTTCGGCTCCTCGAACGGCACCCGCGACGGCACCGTGCCGAGTCCGAACCGGAGCCCGAGGAACCCCTGGTGCTCGGGCCGGTGGGTCCAGAGCAGGGGGCCAAGCTTGTAGATCGAATCGACGGTGTCGCTGACGGACGGCGCCTCCTGCAGCCGGACCGCACGTTCCACGCGCTGCAGCTCGGTGATGTCCAGCCGGAACGCGGCCATGGATTCGCGGAACTGCTTGACCTGCTCCTTGTGTTCCCGCTTGGACTGCAGTTTCTGGTCCACGTGATGCCCCACGATGAACAGCGGCATCATCAGCATGAAAACCATGGAAATCAGGCTTTGCGTGACAGCGAAGAGGACGGCGCCCATCATCAGCGGGGCTATCAGCATGATGTACGGGAAGGCGTGGTGGTCCTGCCGTTTTGGCCCGGCGGGCGCCACCCGCTTTGACGGGGCGAACCGGGGAACCACGCGCGGGGAACGGTTGAAGTCAACAAGGGGCGACGTCGGAGCGGCCGCGCCGCTGCGGGCCAGCGGCACCACGGTCAGCTCGGTGTCGCCGAGCGTCACGGTGTCCGAGGAATTCAGGGTGGCCCGGGTGACGGGCAGCCCGTCCATCTGGAGGCCGTTGGCCGAGTTGGTGTCAACGATCTCGACGCTCTCCCCCACGGTGATGCGTGCGTGCCGCTTCGAGGTCAGCGGGTCGGTCAGCCGGACGTCGACGTCCCGGTCCCGGCCGATGTAGCTGGTGCCGGACGGCAGCGAGAACTCCCGGCCGACGTCGGGCCCCGACAGAATGCGGAGGGTGGCGGCTGCTGGTCCGCGGCCGCCGCCAGGACCACTCCCGGCCCCGGGAACTCCAAACTGCTCGCTGACCTGGGTCAGCGAGACAACCGATCCCGGCCGCAGGCCCGATTCCAGCAGGTTGTCCGTGCGGTTGAGCACAATGCCGCGCATGCCGCCGGCCACGAACGCCTCATCGATCCGGAGCGAGAGATTGGGCGGGGCGGGCTCATCACGCCGGCCGGGGTCTGCGGTCCAGAGTTCCGTGGCGATGTCCGCCACAGTGGCCAGGCCGTCCACGGTGACGGCGAGGTCCTTGGCGTCAGCGGGGTCCCGGCGAAGCGTCAGTCGGATTCTCATCCTTCGTCGGTCCCTCTCATTTTTTCAATCAGGTACAGGTCATCTGCGGTCACCAAATGGGATGTGACGGCATGCTCCACGAGCCGGGCGCGCCGGTTGGTGGCGAGCTTCCCGCCGCCTCCCCGGAGGCCGGCCACGCCTACGCGGTCCAGTTTGTCGCACACGTTGTCCAGCTTCCGGTTGAACCGGGTGAGCGCCCAGCCGAGGGTCTTGGCGGCCGCCGCGGAGGACGGAATCGCGCTGAATCCGGTCCCTTCCCGCCGCAGCATGGGTTCGGCCAACGCCACGATTAGCGCCTTTTGGGAGTCCGTGAAGACCACAGGCCCAATGGTGGTGTCGCCGGCGCTGGAATCGCCCGGAGCCTCCTGCCGGAACGACGGCGTCTTCAGGTGCACGGCGAATTCGTAGGTGGTGGGCCCGGCCGTGAAGATGATGGTGGTGTGGCTGAAGACCAGCGGCAGGCGGGCGCCCGGGGAGAGCCAGGCCTGCATTCCGCCAGAGCCGTCGGCCACGGTTGCCGAGAGCATGCTGCCCACGTTGCTGAGCCACCAGATGCCGTCGTACCGGGCGATCTGCAGGAAGCGCCGGTGCAGGTACGGGTTGTCATCCACTTCCAGGTCGCCTTCGCGGCCGATGCTGAAGATGTCCTCGTCCGTCGGCTCGTACCATTCGCCGCAGAAGTCTATGGCCAGGTCTCCCATTTTCAGTGTCTCCTCTTTGGGCTGTTTCGTCAGACGCACGCGATGGAGTCCTCGCCCGCCGGGGACGCGGAGCCGTCACTGCGGACAATGATCACCTGCACGCAGGTGGGTTCGGTGGGGTTGGCGGTCACATCCACGCGCGGCACGGACGTGGACTGGTAGCCCCCGCCGTCCTTGACGGTCTTGATCCGCCACTTATAGGTGTCGCCCGGCTTCGGCTGCGGGTTGGTCCACGTGAACCGGACCTTCCCGGCTGCTCCCGCCGCACCAGCGAGCTTCGCGACGTCCGGCACGGACCCGTCATCCAGGGCATCTGCTGGCGGCTTGCTGGGCTGTTCGCTGGCCAGCACCTGGGGCTGCGGCGCCGAGGACGCCACTACGACGCCCACCACGACGGCGAGCACCAGGACTGTTCCGCCGGAGATGGCCAGCCAGAGGTTGCGCTTCCCGTGGTCCGCGGGCGGCGCGTCGGTCGCGGGCGCGTCCGGGGCCTTGGGCCGGCCGCTGCGGAGGACCGTTGCCTGGGTCCAGTCGTCGCCGTCGGGTGCTGCGGCAGGGACGGCTGCCGGTGCTAACGGCGCAGGAGCCGGGGACGGCGCCGGGGCAGGCTGTCCGCTGTCCAGCGGCCACGTCCGCGCCGGGAAGGTCGGGGCACTGCCCGTTCTGTCGGGGTCGATGGCGGCGATGCTGCGTACGCGGGTTTCCTCGAACCCGTCGTCGGGATGGCTGTCCTCCTGCTGGCGCTCCTCCAGGACCTCGAAGGGCGTGACGGACAGGTTGAGCTCGGCCTGGATGCGCTGGAGTGCCAGCGCGAAGGCGTGGGCAGAGGAATACCGGGAGGACGCCGACTTCGCCATGGCTGTTGCCAGCGCCTGTTCCAGCGATTCAGGAACGTCGGCCCGGCCGAGCCGCGGGACGGGCATGGCGGTGATGCGGGAAATCAGTTCCTTCTGCGAGTTATCCGCCCCGGGCAGGACGAACGGCGAGCGTCCGGCGAGGAGGGTGTACAGCGTGGCGCCGAGTGCCCACACGTCCACCATGGCGCCGTCGACCTTTCCTTCCCGGAACTGTTCCGGCGGGGACCACGGGATGGACATCCCGGCGTCCTCGTCGGCGTCGCCGCCGAGGGTTCCGGAGATGCCGAAGTCGGTCAGGGCCGGCCGGTTGTAGTCCGTGACCAGGATGTTGGCCGGTTTGATGTCACGGTGCGCGATGCCGGCCCGGTGGGCTGTTTCGACGGCGGAGGCCACCTGGATGCCGACGGCCAGGACCTCGTCCACGCTGAAGCGCTGCCGCCGGTACCGGACGTCCAGGCTGGGCCGGGAGCAGTATTCCATGGCCAGGTAGGAGTGCCCGTCCTCCGTGACCTCGGCCTCGAAGATGGTGACGATGAACGGATGCGACGACAGCTGGGCCATGAGGTTGGCCTCAGACTCGAACCGGCGCCGCGCGCCTTCCGTTTTCAGGCCGGAGAGGAGAACCTTCACGGCCACCTTGCGGCGCGGGCGGTCCTGCTCATAGAGGTAGACATCGGAGAATCCGCCCGATCCGAGCAGGCTGACGTAGGTGAAGCCGGGGATGCGGGGCGGCGGGGCTACGGGCCGCTTGGAACTCACAGGATCTCCTCAAAGCGCAAGGAAACGTCATCGCCCAGTTCGGCGATGTCACCGTCCAGGACAATGGCCATCTCGTTCTGGGCCAGGCGCCGCGGCGGCTGGCCTTCACGGATCAGCACGGTGCCGTTGGTGGCCTTCAGGTCGCACAGCATCACGTGCCAGCCCTCCAGTCGCACCTCGACGTGGGACCGCGAAATGTCGCCGCCGGGGCTCGCCACCTGGACCAGCCGCGGCATGACGCCGCCCTGGACGCGCGACACCGACGGCTGCCGTCCAATCACCAGCGACTCATCGAGATCGATCACGTCTCCCGTGGACAGCCGCAGCCGGCCGAGCCGGGGACGCGGCACCTGCACGGCGACGTCCGGGAGGGCGGAACCGCAGGCGGGGCACTGCGCGCTCGTGGGCGGGCTGGCGTGGCCCCGTGCGCACACACGGGCCAAAACCAGCGGGCCTCCGCCCGGCGACCGGCCGGAGGCAGCGGCCGCGGCGGGCTGGACGGGCGCCGCCGCCAGGTCGCTCTTGAGAATGGTCTGCCCGTCGTGGTCGCCGTCGGCAAGCTGTCCAGGCAGCTCCTGTCCGGGTGACTCCTGGGCGGGCGGCTGTGCCGGCAGCTCCTGTTCGGGCGCCCCCTCCGCTTCCGGACGGGCGTCAGGCAGGGAAATGAACGACGGCGGGGCCTGGGGGCGCGGGCCCCGGTCACCGCCGGTGGCCCACGGCACCGAATCAATCAGTCCGCCGGACGCCGGCGCGTGGCTGGCCGGTGCGGGCTCTGCAACTGGCTCGGCATCCGGCGCGGCAGCCAGCTTCTGGTTGGCTTCCCGGGGTTCCGCAGGCTCCTGGCCTGCTGATTCCTGGCCTGCTGATTCCGTGCCGTCGGTTGCCTCGCTCGCCGGTCGCGGGGCGCCGTCGTCGTCCTGGTCGTCACGGACGGCCGCGTCCTCGATGCGGCGCACCACAGTCTTGTCCCAGAGGTGGTCGTACGAACCGGTAAGTTCGGTGGCCGGTGCCGGCTGCCGCGGCTGCGGCTGCGGCTGTGGCTGTGGCTCTTCTTCAATTGAGCCGGACAGGTCAGCGGCCCCGGTGACGGTGAAGCCCGTCTCGGGCATGCGCGTCTCTTCAATCCCGCCGTCAGCCGGCCCGTTCCCCGGCATCCCCGCGGACGTTTCCTCGGGGATCCCCGCGACGGTCTCGGCCGAGGCTTCCCGCGCTTGCTCCAGGACCGCTTCAGGGTTGGCTTCCTGCGCGGAAGCCGCCTCACGCGGATTCACCGTAGGCTTGCCGCCTCCGGTGACCTCCACTCGGAGGGTCTTAAGGAAGACTGCGCCTTCCGTGACCGGCAGCTCCAAGGCCGAGGACTGGCCCGGAACGGTCAGGCTGAACCACTCCGGCGCGTCCAGCCACCGCTCGGTCCAGGTGGTGACATTCCGGCCGTCGAGCTCCACCGGGCCGCCCGGAAGCTGAACCGTCAGGTCGAGGTCACCGCGGAGGAAGACCCTCAGTGACTCCCCGATTCCAATGATGCCGAACCAGGGCGTACGGGACAGGGGCACGCCGAATCCGCTCGTCACGGCGTGGAGCACGTCATGGACTTCTGGCCCGTCGCCCAACAGGTCCCACACGGTGTTGACCAGCGGCGCCGGCGTATCGGGGCCAAGGACGACCGCCGTTCCGGAGCGGACCAGCCCCAACCAGCCGCCCGGAACGTAGCTAGCTGCGGTCATGGGCAGATTCCTCGGTCGCGGCTGCACGCGGCAGGGTGTCCTCGTCCTCGGCGGCCGAGGCAGTCCTCGGTGCCGTGGTGGCCGCGCCTGCATCATCCAGGACGTTCCTGGCGTCGATGACGATCACGGTGATGTTGTCCCTGCCGCCGCTCCTCAGGGCTGCCTGGATGAGCGCGTCCACAGCTTCCTGGGGGTCTTCCACCGAGCCCAGAATGCCCAGCATGCGGTCGTCCGTCAGCTCCCCGTTGAGCCCGTCCGAGCAGATCATGACGCGGTCGCCCTCCTCGATCGGGAGCAGCCAGTAGTCGGCTTCCGTGTCATCGCCCGTGCCCAGTGCGCGGGTCACGACGTGCCGGCGGGGGTGGACTGCGGCCTGCTCGGCCGTGATCTCTCCGGTGTCCACCAGCTCCTGGACTTCGGAGTGGTCCACGCTGACCTGGGCGAACTGGCCTTGGCTGAGGCGGTACGTCCGGGAGTCACCGATATTCATGACCAGCCAGTAGGGAACGCCCATTTGCTCCACCACCACCACGCCGCTCAGCGTGGTGCCCGCACGCGAGCCTGTGGCGGTGCGGATGGAATCATCCGCGGCGGCCAGGAAGTGCTGCACGACGGAAGCCGTGGCGGTCCGCTCCCCCGTGGCCAGCTGCGGCATTGCCGCCAGTGCCCTGACGCACATGCCGCTCGCGACTTCGCCGGCTTCATGGCCGCCCATGCCGTCCGCGACGGCGAACACGGGATCGGAGGCGATGAACGAATCCTCGTTGAGCTCGCGGCGAAGGCCGCGGTCTGTGCCGTAGCCGTAGCTCAGGCTGAGGCCCGGCTCCCGGCCGGCCCCTGGAGTGTGGGCCGCCTGCTGTGAGTTCATGCCTGTCCTACGGTGAAATTGCGGTCCCCGAAATGAACCGTGGTTCCGGGGCTGACAAATGATGGCACGCCGGGTTGCAGCGCCGTGCGGACGCCGTCCGGTGTGGTGACGGCGCTGCCGTTCGTGGAGTTGCGGTCCGTCACCCAGACGCCCGCACCGTCCGTGAGGAGGTGAAGGTGGGTCTTGGAAATGGTCCGCCCGGGATCCGGAACCGCCAGCAGCTGGGCCTGGGACTCGCCCGGGTTGGCGGCGGGATTGCGCCCGATAAGAACGTGCCGGTCCAGCCGGAAGTCGCGGCCGTCGTCGAGCTGTATCCGCAGCACTGCGACCGGTCCGGCCAAGCCGGAACCGGAGCGCAGCTGCGTCCGGTCCAGTCCGTCGTCGGGGTGGCCGCCGGCGTTGGCCGCCGCCGGGGAGACCGGCTGTGAAACAACGGGCGAGGCGACCGGTGAGGCCACCTGCTGCACGGGTGGAAGGTCCAGGGGCGCGAAGCTGTACGGGCCCTGGATGCCGCCGGTGGTCACCGGATTGCGGCCGGCGCCGACGTCAAACACGAGGGTCTTGGCGGCAACGTCATTCCATCCCCGGAGCCGGCCGTTCCTGTCCCAGGCATTTGACAGGACCACGACGACCGCCCAGGCAATGCCGAGGAGCACGGCGGGCGCCAGGATCCACGGCGCAACATCGAACCACTTGAAGATGGCCACGAGTGCGGCGGCGAGGACTGCCAGGAGTATTCCTGCTCCGGTGACGATGCCGCGCAGGAATACAGTACCGGCGCCCGGTGCGTAGCCGTCGCTGTCAGTGCTGCGGATGCCCATGAGGCGGTTTCCGATGGTGTTGCCGGACCTGCCCTCGATGCCTGCCAGGACGAACGTGTAGATGAGGGTCAGGCCTACGGCCACGCTTCCGAGGAGGACCAGCATGCCCGTGTCGTACACGATGAAGCCGGAGCTGCGGGTGCTGGTGACGCTCGCAAATCCGACGGACAGAAGGACCACTAGGATCACTGCCGGAGCCAGCCAGTCAAGCACGGCGGCGCCGAGACGCTTGCCCGGCGCAGCCGGCACCAGCTCCAGTGTCCCTCCCATTCCAGATCCTTCCCCCGGCCCTACCGGGATGCTACCGGGAATCGGCCCGGCGTGCGGCGCGGCCCGGGTTTCGGCGCCGCCCACACTGTTGTGCCCGGTCAGGTCGGACCGGGCACCGCCGCTGGACCCGCGAACGGCGCGGCCGCCGCGGTTCGCCAGGGGCGCCCCGCACGCACCGCAGTAGGTTGCCCCGGTGCGGACAGGCTGACGGCAGTGCACGCACCGCTCCACCCTGTCACTCATCGCCGGCTCCGCCCTTGGACGCGTTCCGTCCCCGGAAGCGTGCCCGCAGGGCAGCTGGTGCCTTCAGGACGGCCCGAGGATTCAGGGCCGTCCGTGCATTATCGCCGCGGGAATTCAGGGCGGCCCGGGCATCGGCCAGCAAGGACCGCGGCGAGAACCGTGCCTGCTGGCGCCGCCAGAACCCGACTGTGCCGGTGATTTCCTTGAGCGAACCGTCCACGATCTCCCAGTACTCCCGGACCTCGTCCTCGCTGGGCTGGCCCGCCCCGAAGATGGAAGCGTCCGCCCGGTGTGCCAGCATCGTGGTGGTGGTGCCGGTCGCCGGAAACGCCTCCGCCACAACGGCTGCCGTCTCCCGCCGCGTGGCGCGGCCGTCAACAGCCGCGCCCATGTCCGTGGCCAGGCTGAGGACTTCGTTCCATCCGCCCCCGACCCGCTGTGCCGGGTGCCCCTCAGCGAAACGGGACTTCCTCCGCCGCGACTTGAGCAGGGCAATGACCAGCAGCGGCAGGGTCAGGATTCCGACCGGAATCAGGCCGATGCCGATGGCGCTGAGGATGGGACCCCAGAAGAGCCACGGATTGTTCTTCTTCTCGTCCGCGTCCAGCGCGTCAGGCGAGGAGTCCGGCGGGAGGTCGGCCGGTTCCTGCGGCGGGGGCGGCGGCTGCAGGACCTGGGGTTTGGGCTTGGACTTGCTTTCGGGGTCCGGCGGAATGGGGATGTTGTCCTTGGGCGGCGTGGGATCGAACGTGACCCAGCCGACGCGGTCGAAGGCAACCTCGACCCACGCGTGGACATCCTTGCCCAGGATCCTGACTTCACCTGCGCCGTTTTCCGGGCTCTTCGGGTCCGGGTAGAAGCCCATGACGACGCGGGAGGGGATGCCCAGGTGCCGCAGCATGAGGGACATGGCCACGGCATACTGTTCGTCGTCGCCCAGCATCTGCTTGGCGGTCAGCAGGTCCCGGATGCGCGCCGCGCCGTGGCCGGACACGCTGGGGAGCTGACCGTCGGCGATGAGCCCGTTGCTGAAGGCGCCCTTCTTCTGGAAATGGGCCTCGATCTGCCGGACCCGGTCGATGGCCGTGGGCGCGTCGGCCGCGAGGTCGTTGGCTTGGGCGCCCACCACCGGCGGGACCTCCGCGGCATCCGGGAGCGTGACCTTGGCAAAGTCGTACTGCGTCAGCTGGCCGTGCTCCAGTTTCACCGGGTCCGAAACCTGGACGCTGTAGGAATCGCCCTGGGACAGGCCCTTGGTGGTGACTGCCGTGTCGGTTCCGGAATTGAAGTACAGCCCCGCGGCTGCGTTGGACGAGCCCGTGGCGAAGCTGAGGCCGGTGGTTTTCCTGCCGCCGGGGACGAAGTAGCCCTGATAGTCCTCGACCGTGATGTCCAGCGTGTAGTCGTTGGTGGGCACCGATGCCGCGGTATCGGCGAGGGTGTTGATCGACTTTGCGTCGCCCACCTTGCTGAAGTTGCCTGAGCCGTTCGGGTCCATCGTGTAATTGGTGCCGTTGAAGGCGTCCAGGGCCCCGAGCCTGACCCGGGCGTCCTTGGGGAGACCCTTGACGACGAACAGGGCGTCGTCCTTCTTGTCCTTGACGAAGTTGCGGAAGCTCGCCAGCGGCGTGACGTAGTCCTTGGAGTCAAACGGCGGCACGACGACGTTCCGCAGGACTTTGCGTTCGTCGCCGGCGGCGAACAGCGGCGACACGACGGCCGTGATGCCCACGGTGGCGGCTATGACGGCGGCCCCGGCTGCCAGGCGCCGCAGCCGCGCCCGGCCGGCGGTATCGGCGTCGTGCTGGGGACGGTTGACCGAGACCTTGCGGGTGTCGGTGCGGCGCAGGCAGTCCCGGCGGAACGTGGCCCAGGCAATGCCCACGACCGTCAGGGCGGTGCCCCGTTCCACGGTGAGGAACCCGGCATTGGTGCTGAACGCGATGCCGGTGACGAACAGGGCCAGCACCGGCAGGAGGGGCCAGTAGGGGCTCCTGACCCGCCAGGTCAGCACCCCAGCAACCGCCGCGGCGATGAGCGAACTCAGGAAGGGGACGATCAGCACCCCGCCCGCCGTTCCCACGGGGACCCCCACCGTGAGCATGTCCTTCCACGAGAACACCACCCCGAGCAGGAGCGTGCGCAGCGATTCCGGGCTCGGGATGACGCCCGCGATGGCTGCGCCGGGCACAGCCAGGGCGGTGCCGAGGACCAGATAGGAACCTAGAGCCAGGGCCGTGGTGATCAGGAGGCCCAGCCGGAAATGCGCGCTGCAGGCGGAGACGGCCAGGCCGAGGATGATCCCGCCGAAGCCCGCCACCAGGTAGTACGGGTCGCCGCCGAAGCTGAGGCTGAAGCCGAGGACGCCCAGCCCGAGCAGCACGGTGAGTGCGCCGCCGTCGAGCAGGAAATGCCACCGCGGCTGGCCGCTGGCGAAGGCCGAGGGCGGCGCGGACGGAACCTGCCGCCGCGGGCGGAGGCCGGGTGCCTGGCTCATGCGGCAGCCTTTCGGAGGACGGCGGGAAGGTCGGAGAGGTCGCCGAGGGTCAGCACCGTGAGGTCGGCGATGTTGGCACGTGCCGGGGCCGCACCGGCGTCGAGCCGCACGGCGATGCTGCGCACGCCGGGCGGCACCGAGGCCGCGGCAGAGCGGAGCTGGGCGGGCTTCACCTGGCTGCCCACCACGAAGAAGACGACGGAGGCGTTGGGGACGGTGTCGGCCAGCGTCCGGGCAAGGTCGACGGCGGTCTTCCGCTGCGGGGCGCCGACAATCCGGGTCATGTCATCGAGCATGTTGCGGCCGGTTTCGCAGCGGAGCGGGCCCGCCTGGGTCAGGACGTCCAGTTCGCGCTGCTCGCGGATGGCCTGGCGGCCGATGGAGGCGGCGGCGGAGATGGCCAGCTCGAACTCGTGCTCGGAGGCGTATTCGTCGGTGTTGATGGACAGCGAAATGGCAAGGTGGGCCCGGCGTGTTTCTTCGAACTGACGCACCATGAGCTTGTTGGTCCGGGCCGTGGTTTTCCAGTGGATGTGCCGGCGGTCATCACCGGGCACGTAATCGCGCAGGGCGTGGAAGGAGACGTCCGCACTGGAGAGATCGGTGGTGGGCATGCCCTCCAGGTCGCGGATGAAGCCGGCGGCGGAACCTGCCAAGGCCACCGTCCGCGGATGGACGTAGAGGTCCTCGGGCTCGGTCCAGAGCACCTGGCGGCGCAGGAGGTGCAGCGGGTCGGCGCGGACGGAACGCACGGGGCCCACCACGATGACGGCCCGGCGTGCCGTGGGGATGGTGAAGAGGTCCTCGTGCACCTGTTGCGGCTTCATGCGGGGCAGGTGGAAGACGGCCGTCGCTCCGCCCACCGGCAGTTCCAGGTCGGCGGGCAGGAGTGGCCGTGCGGACGTGTTGGAGACGGCGATGCTGCCCACGGCGCTGTCCCCCACGGCCACCCTGGTCCGGGCGAGATCCAGCAGGACGCCGTACGAGGACCGCCCCAGGATGAAGCCGACCGCGATGAGGAAGAGCACCAGCGCTGCGACCGCCGCGGCCTTGGCTTCCTGCCAGCCGTAGGCGTGACCGGCAGTCCAGAGGAACGCCGACGCCCCCAGCACGGACCAGCCCAGGACGCTCACCACGGAGAGCACGGGACCGATGTGGCGCTCCCAAAAACCGCGGACGGCGCGCCAGGCAGGGGCCAGCGCCTGTCCGGCGGTGCTGCCGGCCTCGCGCCACACCGCCGGGCGGTGGAGCCGGCTGCCTTTGGCGGAGGGCATGCCGTCCTTGCCGAAGGGCGGCCGCGAGCGGTCAGCAAGCCTGGTGAGCGGGGTGCCGGTGGACATGTTGGAACCTTTGTTAGCGATGCTTCGGTGGGTGGCGGAGCGGTGGCAGCGGGCCGGATACCGCGTATCAGACGGTCGCGCGCTGCTGCGGCGCTGCGACGTCGGCCAGCACCCGGGCGAGCACGGCGTCGGCCGTCGCACCGGAGAACTCGGCCTCGGGGTCCATCACGAACCGGTGCGTCCAGACGACCGCCGCGAGGTCCTTGATGTCGTCCGGCAGGACGAAATTGCGCCCTTGGCTGGCTGCCCAGACCTTGGCCGCCCGGACCATGGCGAGGGCACCGCGGACGGACACTCCCAGCCGCGTCTCCGGGGCGTTCCGCGTCTCCTCGCAGAGCCGGGAGATGTACTCCAGCACGGCGGTGTCCACGTGCGTGGTGGCCGCGAGGTCGGCCATGTCCGCCACGGCCTGCGTGGTGATGACCGGCTGCAGGTCCCGGGACCGGTCCTTCAGGTTGGCGCCGCCGAGCAACTGGACGGTGGAGGCGTGGTCCGGGTAGCCGATGGACGTCTTGATCAGGAACCGGTCCAGCTGGGCTTCGGGCAGACGGTATGTGCCGGCCTGCTCGATCGGGTTCTGGGTGGCCATCACCATGAAGGGGCGTCCCGCCTCGTACGTGGTGCCGTCCACGGTGACGCGGGATTCCTCCATGACTTCCAGGAGCGCCGACTGCGTCTTGGGCGAGGCGCGGTTGATTTCATCGGCGAGAACGATGTTGTTGAAGATCGGGCCCTTGTGGAATTCGAACTTCTGGGTCTTCTGGTCGTAGATGGTCACACCGGTCACATCTGAGGGCAGCAGGTCCGGAGTGAACTGGATACGGTTGTTGGACCCCTTGACGGTGGCGGCCAGCGCGCGCGCCAGAGATGTCTTGCCCGTTCCCGGTGCGTCCTCGAACAGCACATGGCCTTCGGCCAGCATGGCGGTGAACGTCAGGCGGATGACGTGTGCCTTGCCCAGGACGGCCTGGCCCACGTTGGCAACGAGCTTTTCGAACGTGCCTGCAAACCAGGCGGCCTGCTCGGTGGTCATGGTCATGAGTTGGTTCCTCTTCTGTGTGGCGCAAAGTTTCTGTGTGGCGCATAGTTTCCGGCAATTCCGGGGCGGTTCATTGGTTCGTCATGGGATGGCTCCCCGGGATCAGCACTGGCCAACGCCAGGTCCCCTCACGTCCACCGTGACGCCCTTGACGTACCAGCCGGAGTGCGGCCCGCCGTTCATCAGGTACCAGCGGCCGTTGTTGTTGTAGATGTCCGCCCAGCACGGCGTGGCGATCCAGCCGTCCGAATAGGACACCCAGTTGGCGTCGCTGCCTCCGCAGCTGCGCGTCGCAGCGTTGTAGCGGTCCGCGACGCCGGGCTTGCCCGGGCAGCTGTTGTTGTCGCTCCGCTTGACCCTGACTTCGGTGAGCGGCGGCGTGGGATCGGCCCCCGACGTTGAGGCCGCGGAGTCCGCCGTGCCGCAGTCCTTGATCCCGTTGGTGCCGTTGCAGGCTCGGACCGCCAGGGTATGCCGCTGGCCCCAGCCGCCGCCGGAGTGGTTGTACTGCCGGGTCAGGCCCACGGACTTGAAGCCGGTGCCGTCATAGTTGACCTCGTAGCGGTTGATGGGCCGCCCGTTGTTGTTAGGTGCGGTCCAGGTCCAGTGCACCTGGGGGTCTCCCTTGGGGGACGTTTCGCCTGAAACGGCCGGCGCGCCGGGCGGCCCGTACGGCACTGCCGATCCGATCGCCTTGGCGTCCCCGGACACGTTGTTCTTGATGGACGTGGCGATGATGTTGACCGTCACGGTCCTGCCGTTGGGCTGGTTCGTGATGGTTCCGCCGCCGGCATTGATCGGGCCTGAACCGTACGCGGTGGACCAGCGGTAGCGGATTTCATCGGCCTGGGAGCCGTTGCGCTGGGCTTCGGTCAGTGGCGTGAACGTCACGTCCAGCTGCCCGCTGTTTCCCGGCGCGCGCACGCTGCCGCTGTTTACCGTTCCCGGCTTTCCTGCAGCACGTATGGGCGCGGACTGGGCGCTGGTCCCGGACGTTCCCGCCTTGTTGGTGGCCGACACGGTGAACGTGTAGTCGGTTTCGGAGTTTGCCACCGAAACGTTCAGGGACGTTCCGGAGGCCACCTGCTGGCTCTTGACCGCCGTCCCTCCGCGCAACGTTGTCAGCGTGTAGGCGGACACTGCGTCACCGTTGTTGTTGGGTGCCGTCCAGTTCACCTGCAGCTGGCTTTGGTTGCCCACGGAGCCGGCGCCGGAGACTGTCGGCGCGGCCGGTGTCACGGGGACTCCGGCGGGTGTTTCCGCGGCGGAGTAGGCGCTCCATTCAGAAGGGTCCTTGGCGTCGTTCCTGGCCAGGACGCGCACTTTGTAGGCAACGCCGTTTTGAAGGCCCTTCCAGACGTAGGCGGCGGCCGTGAGGTTCTGGACCTGCGCGTTCTGACCGTTGGGCGCCGGCGAGATCTCGAGGTCGTAGGACTTGACCGGCGAGCCCTTGCTGGCCGGTGCCTTCCACGTGATGGTGAGCTGTTTGTCGCCGAACTTCATCGCCGGAGCAAGAGGGGCGTCGGGCTTGACGTCGGGGCGGACCTCGGCTGAAACGGGTGAACGTTCGGACTCGCCGAAGTCGTTCGTGGCCGTCACCTGGAAGTGGTATTTGGTGTTGTTCACCAGGTTGTTCAGGGTGCACGAGTTGGCCGGGCAGTCCTGCCGGTAGCCGCCCTCGCCGTAGACCGTGTACTTGGTGATGGGTGAGCCGCGGTCCGCGGGCGCGGTCCAGTTCAGCAGGGCTGTCTGGTCGCCGACGCTCTGGGCCTGCGGCGTGGTGGGCGCCAGCGGCTTGTCCTTGACCGTCAGCCGGATCCGGGCCGTGGCGTACCGGGACGCTTCGTCGGTCTTGTCCGCCACGGTGTAGGACACAATGAGCGTTCCGGAAAATCCGGCCGACGGCGTGACGGTCACCGAGTCCCCCGAGATGGCGGCAGAGCCCTGGCCGGTTTCGGTCGCCACGCCCAGGATCTTGAGGGGCACGTCCGGGAAGGGGTTGGAGTCGTTCGCCAGCACCTTCACCGTCACGGGCTTGCCGGCCGCCGCATCGGCCTCGATGTCGTCGTTGGCCATGGCCTTGGCGCGGTTGGAGGCAGTGACGGAGAGGCGGAACGTGGCGACGGCTTCCAGCCCGCGCGGGTCCTTCGCCCGGACCTGCACGGAGCCGTCCTCGCCCGGACGCACGCCGTCCTTCGCCGAGACCTTGAGGGACGCGCCGTCGATGTCCGCGTTGAAGCCCTGCGGAGCCGCGCCGAGGACCTCGTACTTCATGTTCCTTAAGTCGTCGGCGTCGGGGTCGGACGTCAGCTTGGCCAGATCGGTTGCGGCGGAATCTCCCAGCGGCACGTCCACCGCGCCGCCCAGCAGCGTGGGCGGGTTGTTCCGGTTGGGGTCCGGCAGCACCTTGGTGCGGATGCTCAGGGTGGACTTGAGTCCGGCAGCATCGTCGGGACCGGTGCCGTCCGTCACTTCAAAGCTGATGGACCCCGGGCCCACGTAGTCCTTGCCCGCGGTGTACGTGATGGCGGTGCCGCCGTTCGCCACGGGGTCGGCGCCGTCCGCTCCGATCAGCTTGATCCGGTCAGTCTGGGTCAGGCGGGGCGAGCGGCCTTCGCGCACCTTCACCCACTCGGCGAGGTCGGCGGTGACGGACTGGCCGGCAACGACCTCGAGCACATCGTCCTTGGCGAGGGTCGGCACCTGCTGCCCGATGCCCGGCACCCAGATGATGGCGGTGGACGTCTTGCCGTCCACATCCTCAACCGTGTACGGCACCAGCTGCGGCTGCTCGGTCAGTTCGACGATCATGTTGCCGTCCGCCCCGGGGCGGGCCGTTTCGGCGCCGCTGGCCACCTTCAGGTTCTCGCCCACGCCGTCGGGATCCTCATCGTTCTTGAGGACGGGAACGTCGACGGCGGTCTTGCCGAGGGTCTGGGCGGAGGTCACCCGGTCATCCCGGGCAATGGGCCCCTGCAGCGGGACCTTGCTGTCCACCACCACCCGGATGGCCGCCTGGGCGGAGGCGCCCCGCTCGTCGGCAACGGTGTACCGGACGTTGACGGTGCCTTCGGCAGCCGGAGCCTGCAGGATGATGCGTCCGCTTTGCTTGCTGACCTGCGCCTTCAGTGCGGCGTCCGCTTCGATGCCGTCACTGAGGATGCGGATCAGGTCACCGTCGGGGTCGGTGTCGTTTCCGGTCGCGTCGACGGCGATCTGCCGGCCGGGGCGTACCTTGACTTCGTCATCCACGGGCGTGGGCTTCTGGTTCGTGTCGCCGCGGGGCGCGATGCCCACGGTCACGGTGCCGGTGTTCACCGCACCCTGCCGGTCCACCACCTTGTACCGGAAGGAATCGGTTCCGGCTCCGTCCCCGGCTGCGACAAAGTCGATGAAGTTGCTTCCGGCCGTCGCGGTGCCCATGGCGGGCGTGCTGTCGATTCCGGTCAGCTGGACGGAGTCGCCGTCGGGATCGATGCCGTCCAGCGGCACCGGGATCCGGACCGTGCCGGCCGCAACCACCCTGGCCGTGAGGTTCCTGGGCTGCGGGCGGGAGTTCTCGGCGCCCTCGAGCGGAAGAATATGGATGGTGACGGCAGCCGCGCTCTTCTGGCCCTGGGGGTCCACCGCGTTGTAGATCGCCCGGACGGTCTTCGGCTGGCCGCCGGCGATGAACCGGAGGGTGTTTTCCGAAACGAAGCTCCTGCCGTCCTCGGCGGGCACGGCCTGCGGGAGGACCGGATCGACGCTCAGCTTTTCGCCCTGCGGGTGGGTGTCGTTGTCCAGGACGGGGATGGTGGCCACGTCGTTGACGCGGACGTTGATCTCATCGGGTTTGGGCTGCGGAGCTTCCACCACGGCCGGGGCGGGAACCGGCACCACGGACACGCTTCCGGTGGCTGAATCCCGGCCGTTGGACATGGTGTAGCGGAACACGAAGGGGTCCTTGGTTCCGGCGATGTCGGTGATCCGCAGGACGCTGTGGTCAATGACGCTGACCGAGGCGGTGGCATTTTCCGGCAGCGAGACGGACTGGAGCACCAGGACGCCGCCGGAGGGATCGGAATCGTTGGCCAGGGGGTCCAGGAGCACGCTGCCGCCCACCGGCAGCAGGGCCACGTCATGGACGGCCACAGGCTTTCCCGTGTCCTTGCCGGATTCGACGTCCACCCGGATGAGGCCCTGGCTGCTCTGGGGACCGTTGCTCGCAATGTACGTCAGGTAGACGGGCCCGGGCGTCCGGCTGCGGAAGGTGACCGTGCCGCCGTCGGTGACGGGACCGAGTTCGGCGGGACCGCCGGCCTCCACCTGGGCGAGCCGGAGGGCGCCGCCGTTGGGGTCGACGTCGTTCTTCAGCGGTGCGATGACCAGGTCCTGGCCGACGACGGCGGTCACGTGGTCGGAGTTCACCACCGGCGCCAGTGCGCCCGGCGGCTGCACGTTCACCACGACTTTTCCGGTGGAGGTGCCCTGTCCGTCCCACACGGACACGGTGACGCTTTTCTTGCCGGCCGAGGCCCCGGAGTCCTGATAGGTGAGCAGCCCGTCGCGCCGGACCTTCACCTGGTCCTGTTCATTGTCGGCGGTGGCGGACATGAGGACGAGGTCGTCGCCGTCGGGATCCGCCCAGTCCGTCAGGATGTTCTGGCTGACCGTCTTCCCCTGCTCCACGAGCAGGGTGGTGGGATCGCTCCGCTTGAACGCGGGCGGCCTGTTCTCGTCGGGACCCACCACGTTCAGGGTCACCTTGCCGCCGGCGGAAAGGCCGCGGCCGTCCGCCGCGCTGTAGTCGAACGTCTCGGTTCCGGGCGCGGCGTCCGCGGGGACGGCGATCTGGAACGCCGATCCGCCGTGGATGCTCTCGAGGCTGCCCGCTGCGGGGCCCTCGTTCCCCACCGACGCGGTGAGGACGTCGCCGTCGGGGTCCGAGTCGTTGTCCAGCACGCTCAGGACCGTGGTGCGGCCGGGCCGGACGCCGACGACGTCGGGCTTGGTTTCCGGCGGCCGGTTCGGTTTGGTGCGGTCCGGCAGGATGTTGCTGGTGTTGTCGTCCGCTGATTCCTCGTCCTGGTCATCGGCCTGGTTCTTCGGCGGAACCACGTCGTCCCAGTTATTGACCAGCTGCATGTTCTGGTTGACGAGCCACACATTCCCCGAATTCACGTCGTTCAGCACCACGAGGTCCCGGTTGACACGGAACACGTAGCTCGGCGACGCACTTGCCTTGGGCACGGCGACGTTCTTGTCGTCCGCGTCGTTGGCGCAGTCCCGCACGTACTTGTTCACGCCGGACCACGCGGCGTGAGTGCAGCCGCCCAGCTGCACGGGCGCGGCCGGCACGCCCTGCCCGCCGGAGGTGACGGTCTTCGCCGTCGAGCCGTCCAGCGGCTGCTTCACAAGCGCCTTGGGTGTGGCCAGGGCCACGGAGTCCGACGCCGGGCCCGACTGCTGGAGTTTCGCTTCCCTCGCGTCCGCCAGCGCCAGCTCACGGCCGCCCGGAAGGAACAGCCGGCCGGCGGCGGCGTCAAGGACTACAGGCTGGTCCCCCACCACGGCCAGCTGGAGGTCGCCGGCGCCCTTCAGGCCGTCCCAGGTGCTGGATTCCGTGGCGGTAGGCTGGCCGGAGGCGTCCACGGCGGTGACGGTTACCTGCCCCGTTTTCGGATCCGCCGAGTAGATCCGGTCATCCGAGCCAACCGCCGACACCAGCCCCTGGGAGCCGGCGACTGCCGGCTCGCTGGATTCCTCGTCGAAGGCATTGACCGTGGTGGGGGACATCGCCCACATCTTGCCGGCGGCGGGGTCCGTGACGGAAATGACCTCGGTCCCGAAGCTGACCTGCGCCGAGCCGGGGAGCTGTCTGTCCCCGCCGAGCCTCATGTTGGCGGCGGACAACTGGTTCAGGGTGGAGCCGGATTCGTCATCGACGAACACCTTGCCGGCGTTCTGCAGGACGTCAAAGGTGGTGCTGGCCGGGGTTACCGCTCCGTCCAGGACCCGCGAGGGGTAATTCAGCCTGCCCACAGCGTTGCGTGCCTTGCTGACCACCCATACGCCGCCGTCGTTCAAGTCCACCTCGGTGGTCTTGAAGCCCGGGTAGATCACGGCGCCGGCAACAAGCGCGACGGCTGCCGCAGAAAACGCAGTACCGGTGATGAGCTTGTTGCGGCGGTTCCTGAGCCCCAGCCTGCCGAACAAAGTTGACACAGCGTTTTTATTCCCCCGAAATCACAGCCGCCTGAGCGCGGCTTATTGGCCCTGATGTTCATCAGGAGCCGTGACACTCCGCCACTCCCCCATTGAGACGCCGGAATAATTCTGAGTTTCGACTATTACATGGGTGCAGGCGGTTGTCCAAGGAGGGCCCGGTGCGGGACTCCCCGTTACCCGCGCAAGCCTACCCACGGCCGCCGCGATGCGCGATGGGGAGGACTCCCCCGTTCCGGCACCTGGTCCGCTACGGGTTCAGTCCAGGACCAGGCCCTTGCCCTGGCCACGGGCCAGCACCACCGGCTGGATCTCGCCAAACCCGCGGACGTTCTCCACGTCCTGGGGAATCAGCACGAACCGCTCGTCCTGGTCCAGGGCTGCCGCGGTCATGGAGTCCACCAGCACCGTTCCCGGATCTGCCAGGGTGGTGAGCCGGGCGGCGAGGTTGACGGTGGGGCCGTAGATGTCTCCCAGGCGGGACAGAATCCGCCCCCAGACCATGGCCACCCGGGCCTCGGGGAGGATTTCGTCCCGGGTAAAGGCCTCCGCCAGCGCCAGGGAAATTTCCGCGCCGGCAGCAGGGGTTTCGGCGATGTAGAGGACTTCGTCGCCCACCGTCTTCACGAGGCGGCCACCGCCCACGGAAATGATCTCGGCGCATTTGTTTTCGAACCGCTGGACCAGCTTGGCCAGGGTTTTTTCGTTCATCCGCCGGGAGAGGCTCGTGTAGGACACCAGGTCGGCGAAGCCCACGGCCCGCGCCAGGGGCAGCGGAGCGTCGTCCTCATCGCCTTCGCGGCCTTCCTCGCTGGCCTGCAGCCCGGCCTCGGCCCGGACGGCCAGCCGCTGGACGCCGGCGTTGAGCTGGCGCCGCCACGAGTAGACCAGCATTTCCTCAAGGGGTTCCACGAGCGCGGGAAGTTCATGCACCAGGCGCTTGCGGGCCTGGGCGTCCGTGAGCCCTTGCTCATGGACCATGTCCTCGACGAGGGCCTCGATCTGCCACACCACCATGCGGTCCGTCATCTGGCCGATGGCCCGGGTGACGGAGATGGCGGCGTCTTCGGTGAGCTTTCCTGACCGGACCTGGTTCACCACGGTGTTCAGGGCGGCCTGGTCGCGCTCGGTGAAGGCTACGTCGTCGTCGCCGAGGTTGGGGAAGCCCAGGGCGCGCCACAGCTTCCGGGCCGACAGCAGCGAGAGTCCGGCGCCGGCGGCCACCTCACGGCGGCGCAGCTTGCGCTCGCCACCCAGCAGGCGCGCCTCGAGTGCTTTTGCCGCGATCCGTTCCGCGGAGAGGGTGCCGGTGTGCGGAGCTTCGACGACGGCGTCGGTCACCTCGCCGGTGTCCGTTTCCTGGCTGCTGCGCGGATCATCATCGTTCATCTCTTCCACCTTCTCTCATGTCCCGCGGAAAACCGGCGTCGAATTCCTCCGGCGCATGGCCCATTCCAAAAACTTCTTCATCCGGGAGCTCATCAATAGCATCCAGCAAGAACCTGTGGAACGTGGCAACTTCCGGCACGTCCCGCAACTCGGCGCTAAATTGGTGCCCGGCATCCAAGGATATATTCCCGGAGCGCAACATCCGCTGGAGCATCGTCTGGCTAACCGTGACATTACGCACTGAGGCCAGGAAGACCTGCTGGTCCCGCCGCCGCAGCACGCCGTAGCGGGCCAGGATCCGCTGGCTGGTCAGGAAGTAGCGGGTTGCATGCCACCGCATCAGCCTCGGCAGGCAATAGCCGGCCAGGACCCACACGGCCGCCAGCACGCAGGCCGCAACCAGCCAGGACGTCCATTGGCCCGACACGGCCGGAACCAGCCCGGACAGTCCGCCGCGGATGATCCAGGCGCTGGCAAAGGCGGCGAGGGCAGGCATCAGAACGAACACTACCGCCGGGACAAACAGCATCCTGGGCTGCGGGCGGGTCATCACAATGACCTGCTCCCCCGGCAGGAGTTCTTTACGCATAGCCGCTTTCCGCGGACTGCCCCGGCGGGGTCCAGGGGCGCAGGTGAACCACGTCCCCGGCAGTCACCACGTGTTCGTGGGAGGCGGCATCCACCACCCGCAGCGAGCCGGAGTCATCGAGCCGGGTGGCGTGGCCGATGATTTCGTGGTCGCCCGGCAGCTGGGCACGGACCTGCTTGCCCAGTGTCACCATGACGGCTTCCACGCGCTTGTGGAGTGACGGTCCGCCAGCCAGCCCCGCCGTGGGGTCGCCGTCGGCGTTGCAGAAGCTGCGGTACAGCATGCAGAACCGGGACAGGTAGCTCTTCAGGAGCACGGTCCGGTCCACGGTCCCGGCACCCTCAAGCTGCACGGACGTGGCCGTCGGAACCGGGAGCTCGGAGTCCGTGAGCGTGACGTTCAGGCCGGTGCCCAGGATGACGGGCGGTACGGAGCCGTCGCCCATCGGCCCCAGCTGGGCCAGGATGCCGGCAACCTTCCTGCCGCGGACCAGGACGTCGTTCGGCCACTTGAGCTCGGCAGGGATTCCCGCCGTCTCCAGCAAGGCATCGCGCAGCGCCAGCGCGGCCAGGAGGGAGAGCCACGAGTAGGTCTGCGTGGGCAGCGGCCGGCCGTCGGCGTTGACGGGCCGCAGCACCACCGAGACCAGGACCGAGCTGCGGGCGGGTGCTTCCCACGCCCGGTCCAGCCGTCCGCGGGCCGCAGTCTGGTGTTCCGCCGTCAGGACCGCCAGGTCCGGCCAGGCTTTCGGGTCCACGGTTACCGCACGTAGGAGGTCGGCGTTGGTGGAACCAGTGGTGTCTACCACCGTCAGCTGCGCGATTCCGTTGGCGGACAGGAATTCGGCGCTGGACAGCGCGTCCCGGTCCAGCGCGGGCCGCTCGGGCAGCCCCTTCGCTCCGGTGAGGTTCTCCTGCGGTTCACGGCTATCGTCAGGGCGTGCGGCTTCCATAGTTGAATCCTATCGAGTTACCGGGCAGGAACGGCCGGCCGGATCGGGTCAACCGGTCAGAGGAAGATGTCAGGGACGAGGCTGTCCTCGTCCGCGCCCAGGCTGTAGGGCCGGAAGTCGGTTACTCCGGCCGCGGACAGCACCTGTTCATCCGTGTAGAAGTTTCCGCTGGGGCTGCCCGTCCCCTCCGCGAGGTTGCTGCCGGTGAGCACGGCGTGCGCCGCGTCCGCCATGATTTCCGGACCGCGGGCCGCACGGACTATCGCGTCCCCTCCGGGCATGTTCCTGATGGCTGCGGTGTCAATCAGGGTGCAGGGCCAGAGCGAGTTGACCCTGACGCCGTCGGCCTTGAGTTCCTCCGCCAGGCCCAGCGTGGTCAGGCTCATGCCGTACTTGGCCATCGTGTAGGCCAGGTGCTTGCCTGCCCATTTGGGATCAAGGTTCAGCGGCGGCGAGAGCGTGAGGATGTGCCCGCCGTCCGACTTCCGAAGTGCGGGCAGGGCCAGCTTGGATAGCAGGAAGGTGCCGCGGACGTTGATGTCCTGCATGAGGTCGTACCGCTTCATGTCCACGGCGTCCGTGGTGGACAAATCGATTGCTGATGCGTTGTTGATGACGACGTCGATCCCGCCGAAATGCTCAACGGCGGCCGTCACGGCGTGCGCCACGTCCTCGTCATTGCGGACGTCCCCCACGAGCGGCAGGGCCTTGCCGCCGGCGGCCTCCAGCGCTTCGGCGGCGCTGAACACTGTGCCCTGGAGTTTGGCGTGGGGCTGCCCCGTCTTGGCGAGCAGCACCACATTGGCGCCGTCGCGGGCGGCGCGCAGGGCGATGGCGAGGCCGATCCCGCGGCTGCCGCCGGACATCAGGATAGTGCGGCCCTGCAGGGAACCGGCGGCACGGTAGGGCGTGGCCGGGGCGTGGAAAGCATCGTCGCTTGAAGTCATAGGGACACTCTAGCCGCTTAATGTTACTGGCGAGTAACATTGGTCATCTCGCCGACGCCGCGGACGAAAATTGTAGGATCCCTACAGCGGTGCGGGGAATAAGCGTCATTAGACTAGCCATCGGGGCCTTGGATTTGTGCGGAAGCTACTTAAGCCTGCACCCAGCGCCCCGCGTTACGCTGCTACAGCACCGATCAGCTACAGAGCCGGAGACATTCATGAGCCACGATCTGACCACGACGGCGGGAAAGATTGCCGATTTCCGCGACCGCCAGGCCAGTGCAGAGCAGCCCTCCGGCCCGGAAGCCGTCGAGAAGCAGCATGCCCGCGGCAAGAACACGGCCCGCGAGCGCATCGACCTCCTCGTGGACGAAGGATCCTTCGTGGAGTTCGACGCCCTGGCGGTGCACCGCTCCACGGCCTTTGGCATGGAGAGGAAGAAGCCGCTCGGCGACGGCGTGGTGTCCGGCTACGGCACGGTGGACGGCCGGCTCGTGGCGCTCTACAGCCAGGACTTCAGCGTTTACGGAGGTTCGCTGAGCCAGGTCAACGGTGAAAAGATCGTCAAGGTCCAGGAATTCGCGCTGCGCAACGGCTGCCCCGTGGTGGGCATCAACGACGGCGGCGGCGCCCGCATCCAGGAAGGCGTGGCCTCGCTGGCGATGTTTGCGGACATCTTCCGCAACAACGTGCACGCATCCGGCGTCGTCCCCCAGATATCGCTGATCATGGGCCCGTGCGCCGGCGGCGCCGCCTACTCCCCCGCCCTGACCGACTACGTGGTGATGGTGGACAAGACCTCGCACATGTTCATCACCGGCCCGGACGTCATCAAGACCGTCACGGGCGAGGACGTGGACATGGAAACCCTCGGCGGCGCCCGCCAGCACAACGCGACCACCGGCACGTCCACGTACCTGGCGTCGGATGAAGCCGATGCCATCGAATTCGTGCGGGAACTCCTCGATTTCCTGCCCTCCAACAACCTTTCCGAAGCCCCGGTCCTGGAGCACCAGCAGGAACTCGAGGTCGACGACGACGACCGCGCCCTGGACACACTGATCCCCGACTCCGCCAACCAGCCGTACGACATGCGCAAGGTCATCGAGCAGATCGTCGACGATGCCCATTTCCTGGAGATGCAGTCGCTGTACGCCCCCAACGTGATGATCGGCTACGGCCGGGTCGAGGGCCACACCGTGGGCATCGTGGCCAACCAGCCCATGCAGTTCGCCGGCACCCTGGACATCTCGGCCTCCGAGAAGGCCGCCCGGTTCGTGCGGCACTGCGACGCCTTCAACGTTCCCATCATCACGCTGGTGGATGTTCCCGGCTTCCTGCCGGGCAAGGACCAGGAATTCCAGGGCATCATCCGCCGCGGCGCCAAGCTCCTGTACGCCTACGCGGAAGCCACCGTGCCCAAGCTGACCGTGATCACACGGAAGGCCTACGGGGGCGCCTACATCGTCATGGGCTCCAAGAAGCTCGGGGCCGACCTGAACCTCGCCTGGCCCACCGCGCAGATCGGTGTCATGGGTGCGCAGGGTGCCGTCAACATCCTTTACCGCCGCGACCTTGCTGCCGTGGCCGAAGCCGGCGGCGACGTCGAGGCCAAGCGCGCCGAGGTCATCCGCCAGTACGAGGAGGAGCTGCTGAACCCCTACCAGGCCGCGCAGCTTGGCTACGTTGACGCCGTCATCGCCCCCTCGGACACCCGGGTCCAGATCATCAAGGGACTCCGGGCGCTCCGTGACAAGCGCGCCAGCCTCCCCACCAAGAAGCACGGAAACATCCCGCTGTGAGCCCGAAAGATCCGCCGGCCGACGCCCCGCTGGTTGAGCCTGGCGAAACCAAAGAGCCTGCCGAAGCCCCGCTCTTCTCCGTGACCAAGGGAGAACCGACGCCCGAGGAGCTGGCGGCGCTGACCGCCGTCGTCCTTTCCCTGGGGTCGGCCGAAGAGGCTGGCCTCGAGAAGCCCAGCGTCCGGCACTGGGTCCGGCGGCAGCAGCTTCGGCTCGGCCCGACGCCCGGTCCCGGCGCGTGGAAGCGCAGCGGCGGCTGAATATGCGGCTGGGGCCCTCGGGATCCGGAAAAGTTCAGTAAATCTTTCATAACTGGGCTGGCGCCGTTAGTCTCGTGGGGTGACTAGTGAAACCTCAGCCCCCGCGCGCCCCAAGACCGCCATCGATGCCGTCGCCGACGCGTATACGGACACGCTCATCCGGCTCAACCCGAGCTTCGCCACCATCTTGGGCGTGCCGGGCCACGACACCGAATTCCAGGACTTCTCCCCCGCCGGGATCGCGGAATTCGCCGCGGCGGCCCGCGAAACCCTCGACGAGCTCGCTGGCCTGGCTCCTGCCGACGACGTCGACGCCGTCACGCTTGATGCCATGCGCGAGCGGCTCGGGCTCCAGCTGGAAATCCACGCAACGGGCTGGGACGCCGCCGAGCTGAACAACATCGAATCCCCGGCGCAGAACATCCGCTCCATCTTTGACCTCATGCCGACCGACACCCTGGAGCACTGGGAGCACATCGCCGGCCGCGCCCACAACGTTCCCGGCGCGCTCAGCGGCTACATCGAGTCCCTCCGCGCGGCCAAGGCGGCCGGCCGGGTCTCCGCCTCGCGCCAGGTGGGCATCGTGATTGAGCAGACCACCAGGTACGCCGCCGAGGACGGCTTCTTCGCGAAGCTGGCGGCAGGTGCCACGTCCTCCGACGGCCCGCTGCCGGAGGACCTGCGGAAAAACCTCGACGACGGCGCTGCCGCCGCCCGGGCAGCGTACGCGGCGTTTGCCCAATTCCTCCGCGAGGAACTGCTGCCGGTTGCGCCGGACAAGGACGCCGTGGGGCGCGGGCGGTACGCGCTCGCATCGCGGTCGTTCCTCGGAGCCACCGTGGACCTGGAGGAAACCTACGCGTGGGGCGTGGGCGAACTCGACCGGATCATCGCCGCGCAGGAAGCCGTGGCCGGCGAGATCCGGCCCGGAGCCAGCGTTGCGGAGGCGAAGGAAATCCTGAACAACGATCCCTCGCGCCAGCTCAAGGGCACCGACGCCCTCACGGCGTGGATGCAGGGGCTCTCAGACCGCGCCGTGGCGGAGCTGGCCGGCGTCCATTTTGAGATCCCCGAGGTCATGAAAACGCTCGAGTGCCGGATCGCCCCCACGGACGACGGCGGCATCTACTACACCGGCCCTTCGGACGACTTCACCAGGCCGGGCCGGATGTGGTGGTCCGTTCCCGCCGGCGAGGACACGTTCACCACCTGGGCCGAGACCACTACGGTGTTCCACGAGGGCGTGCCCGGCCACCACCTGCAGATCGCCACTGCCGTCTACCGGCGCGAGCTCCTCAACAACTGGCGCCGGAACGTCTGCTGGACGTCCGGCCACGGCGAAGGCTGGGCGCTGTACGCCGAGAAGCTCATGGAGGAACTCGGCTACCTCAAGGACCCCGGCGACCACATGGGGATGCTCGACATGCAGCGGATGCGGGCGGCCCGGGTGGTGTTCGACATCGGCGTCCACCTTGAGCTGGAGATGCCGCAACGCTGGGGGTCGGGCGCGTGGACGCCGGACAAGGGTCTCGGCTTCCTCAAGGCCAACCTGGACATCAGCGAAGGGCAGCTGCAGTTCGAATTCGTCCGCTACCTGGGCTGGCCGGGCCAGGCTCCGTCCTACAAGGTGGGCCAGCGGCTCTGGGAGCAGATCCGCGCCGAAGTCGAGGCCCGCCCCGGCTTCGACCTGAAGGCCTTCCACACCAAGGCGCTGAACATCGGTTCCGTAGGTCTCGACACGCTCAAGCGCGCGATGCTGGGCTAAACCTCCTCGCCGAGAGATCTTTGCCACAGGCAGGGCGGGAATAACTTCACAAAAGCTTGCTCTGGCGCTGATTTTCCGGGCATCTGGACCATGCCGGGCAGCAAGGTGCGCGTAATATTTCTCAATGTCGGCTGGAAGCTGTATTTTGTGCGGCCTAGGTTGTTCGGGTGAGCAATCAAACCAGCACTTCTTCTCCGGCCGGACAGACCGGCTTCCAGCTGCCCCGGTGGGCAGGCTCCTTCGGCTTCCAGATCATCGCCGCCCTGATCGTCGGGCTCGGGCTTGGCCTCCTGGCCAAGTACACCGGCAGCACCAAGACCAGCCCCAACGGGCTCGGCGCCACGCTGCAGACCATCGGCTCGAGCTACGTCTCGCTGCTGCAGACCGCCGTCGTGCCGCTGATCTTCACCGCCGTGGTCAGCTCGATCTCCAACCTCCGCGAGGTTTCCAACGCGGCCAGGCTGGCCTGGAACACCCTGCTGTGGTTTGCCATCACCGCGCTGGTTTCCGTGGTGATCGGGATCGGCCTCGGCGTGCTGCTGCAGCCCGGCGCCAACACCGGCATTTCCGGCGAGGCAAAGGAATACTCGGGCAAGTCGGGTGACTGGTGGGCGTTCCTGACCGGCCTCTTCCCCAAGAACTTCCTGGGCCTCGGCGCAACCACCACGGTTGCCGATTCCGGCGCCGTGACCACGGCTGTCAGCTTTAACGTTCTGCAGATCCTGGTGATCGCGATCGCCGTCGGCATCGCCGCCCTCAAGGTGGGCAAGCAGGCCGAACCGTTCCTGGCACTCAACGCTTCGGGGCTGGCCGTCATCCAGAAGGTGCTGTGGTGGATCATCCGCATCGCTCCCCTCGGCACGGTGGGCCTGATCGGAAATGCGGTCGCCGTGTACGGCTGGGACACCATCGGCTCGCTGGGCAAGTTCACCGTTGCGATCTACATCGGCCTCGCCCTGGTGATCTTCGGCGTGTACCCCGTACTGGTGCGGTCCCACGGGCTCTCCGTGAAGCAGTACTTCTCCGGCGTGTGGCCGGCCGTGCAGCTCGCATTTGTGTCCCGCTCTTCCATCGGAACGCTGCCGCTGACCCAGCGCGTGACGGAACGGAACCTCGGCGTTCCCCGCGGTTACGCCTCCTTTGCCGTTCCGCTGGGCGCCACCACCAAAATGGACGGCTGCGCCGCGATCTACCCCGCGATCGCCGCCATCTTCGTGGCCCAGTTCTTCGGCGTCCAGCTGGATTTCAGCCAGTACCTGCTCATCGCCCTCGTGTCAGTCCTCGGATCCGCCGCGACGGCCGGAACCACGGGCGCCGTCGTCATGCTGACGCTGACGCTGTCCACGCTGGGACTGCCGCTGGCCGGCGTCGGACTCCTGCTGGCGATCGACCCCATCCTGGACATGGGCCGCACGGCGGTCAACGTGGCAGGCCAGGCGCTGATCCCCACCATCGTGGCCAAGCGCCAGGGCATCCTGGACGAGGCACTCTACAACGCCCCTCGCAACGGTGACCCGTTCACGGACGATGCCCCGGCTCCTGCCTCCGCGGCCTCCGCGGCCGAAGCCTCGGAAGCAGCACGTTCCGAAGCTGCGGCGGAAGGCCGTGAGCTGGCCGGTTCCAAGCCCTAGCCTCGGACCGCCGCCAGCAGGACTGTTCCCCGGCTATTCGCCGGGGAACAGTCCGTTAAGCCCAAATCGTCGGCAGGGCGGGTAGGGTACGGCCATGGATATCATTCTGGTTCCCGGGTTCTGGCTGGATGCGTCGTCGTGGTCGGAGGTCACGCCGCCACTGGTAGCGGCCGGACATCGGGTTCATCCGCTCACGCTGCCCGGGCTGGAGTCCGCGGATGCACCGCGTGCGGGCATCGGGCTGCGCAGCCACATTGACGCAGTCGTGGCGGCGGTCGACGCCATCGACGGCCAGGTGGTTCTGGTCGGCCATTCCGGCGGAGGCGCCATCATCCACGGCGCCGTCGACGCGCGCCCGGACCGCGTTGCCCGCGCTGTGTATGTGGACAGCGGCCCGCTCGGCGAAGGCGGAGTGATCAACGACGAACTTCCGGCTGAGGGGGACGACGTGCCGCTGCCGCCGTGGGAGGGCTTCGAGGACGCCGACCTGACGGATCTCGATGCCGGGCTGCGGGCCGCGTTCCGCGCACGGGCCATCCCGCAGCCGCGCGGCGTGGCCCAGGATCAGCAGCACCTGCACGATGTCCGCCGTTACGACGTCCCGGCCACGGTCATCGCGTGCGAGTTTCCGTCCTCCCTGCTCACGGAATGGATCGAAGCCAGCCATCCGTACGTGGCGGAACTGGCGCGCATCAACGACGTCGAATTCGTGGACCTGCCCACCGGGCACTGGCCCCAGTTCACCAAGCCCGCCGAACTCGGCGCGGCCATCCTCGCCGCGGTGGACCGCACGGCCTGAACCAAACCGGCGAGGCTTCAGCGACAAAATCAGCAAACTCCCGGCGTGCCAGCTAGCGCCCGCCGCCGCCGATCACGCCTTTTTCGACCGCCTTGGCCACGGCGTCCGCCTCAGCCTGCGTCAGAGTGCCGTCCTTAACTGCCTGATCGAGCCGCGGCTTCAGCTCCGCCGCCCGGTTCTTTAGCGCCTCCGTGCGCAGTTCTTCCAGGGCGGTCTTCACCTTGGCCTCGTCAATTCCGAGGGACTTTGCCAGGGACGCCGCAAGGGCCGCCTCCCGCGCCGCCCGGTCCGGCCGCTGTCCTTCCGCTCGGGGCGTCGCGGGCCGGTTGGCCTCGCGGAACGCCCTCAGCGCGTCCGTCACTTTGGCTTCGTCGACGCCCAGCTTGGCCGCGAGCGCGGCGGCCTGGGCGCCGCGCTCACCGTGGCCGTGCCCATGCCTGCCGCCATCCGGCCAATGACCGTCCGGAGCCGGATTGCCGGAAGTGCTGCTGGCACTGGGCGTGGGAGTCGGAGTGGCAGTTGTTGCCGCCGCCATCCCCGTAACGCCGAATCCCGCACCGAGCGCCACGGCCGCCGCACCGAGTCCGAGAGCCAGCTTCTTTGCACGCTTCATGATATTTCTCCTGGATCTGCCGTACAGTGACGGCGCCGTCCTCGCTGGCCGTACCGGCCATGGGACCAGTGTGCACTGCGGACATAAACCGGGGCCTATGAGGGGGCTGTGAACTGCATGTGAATCCGGCGGCGAACCTGTGAGCCGGCCCTCTCCGTAAATTCTTGCGCAGAGTGCAAACATGCACGTAGTGTAATTGCGTGCCACCTTCCACTTCTTCAGGGGCCATGCCCTCCGCCGCTCCGCCGTCCCGGCGTGAACTCAACAAAGCCGCAACCCGGCAGGCCATCTCGGACTCCACGCTGGAACTCCTGCGCAGCGAAGGGCCCGGCAATTTCACGGTGGAGGACATCGCCGAATCGGCAGGCATTTCGCGCCGCACCTTCTTCAACTACTTCAGCAGCACCGAGGCCGCCATCGCGTCGGTCACTCACGGCTTCCTGGACAGCGCCCTGGAGCAGTTCCGGCTCCGCCCGGCGGACGAACCCATCCTGGAGTCTGCGCGTGCCGCCCTGGTTGAGCTGGCCGACCCCATGACGGTCGCACCGATGGCCGAGCTCTTCAGCCTGACCCAGGCCAGTCCCCTGCTGGCCCGCTCCGAGCTCGAGGCCTGGGACCACTGCACGGAGCAGATCATCGCCGCCGCCCGCGAGCGCGCCGCCAACAGCCCTGCCGCGGAGATGGACGAGCTTTACCTCCGCGCCCTGGCCGGCTCCGTCATCTCCTGCGGCAAAGCCGCGATGGAAGTGTGGTTCAGCCGCTGCGGCACCGACCTCTCCGCGGAATCGCTGTCCATCCTCCGGCAACTGCTGATCGATTCGATGGGCCTGCTGGGATCCGGCTTCGCCGCCTCGCCGCTGGAACGCCCTGCCCTGACGGGCCAGGATTCCCCGCTGTCCCCGCCCCAGGCATCCATCTCCCCCGTCCCGCCCTCCTCAGAACGGTCCTGACATGGCACTTCTTTTGTACCGCCTCGGCAAGTTTTCCTACCGCCACCGCTGGCTCGTCATCTCGCTCTGGCTAGTGGCCCTTGCGGCCGTCGGCGGTTCCGCAGCCGCGTTTCACGGAACCATGTCCAACAACTTCCAGATCCCTGGCACAGAGACCCAGCAGATGGCGGACAAGCTCAAGAAGGAACTGCCCTCGGCGTCGGGCGGCTCCGCCGGGATCGTATTCGAAGCCAATGACGCCCGGTTCACCCAGGCGGGCAAGGACGCTGTGTCCGCCGCGCTGACAAAGCTCTCCAGCCTCCCGGACGTCCGGGGAACGGTGGACCCGTTCGCCACGCAGGCGCAGCTGGACAAGGCCGCCGCGGACGTCGCGGGCGGCGAACAGAAGGCAGCCGCGGGCAAGGTCCAGTTGGACAAGGCCGCCGCCGAACTCGCCGCCGGCAAGGCCCAGCTGGAGGCCGCCGAACAGCAAATGACCGCTGCAGGACTTCCGGCGGAAGCCATCGAAGCGCAGCTCGGCCAGCAGAAGGCCGCCCTCACCGCGGGGCAGGAAAAGATTGACGCCGGCACCAAGGAACTCGAGGCGGCCAATGAAAAGCTCGCCCTCGGCAAGCGCCAGCTGGAGGCCTCCCGTGGCATGCGCTTCGTCTCCGAGGACGGCAAGGCCGCGATCGCCCAGGTCCAGTTCAAGACGTCCATCAACGGACTGAAACCCGAGGTCCGCCAGCAAGTCCAGGACATCGCCAAGGAAGTCTCCCCCGCCGGGGTAGCTGCCCTGCCCAGCAAGGAAATCAGCGAGGACGTCTCCGAGATCTTCGGCATTGCCGAGATTACCGGCATCGCCGTCGCGGCCCTCGTCCTGATCCTCATGCTCGGCACCTTGGTCGCCGCCGGCCTGCCCCTCCTCATGGCGCTGCTGGGCGTGGCCGCCGGCGTGGGCGGCACGTTTGCGTTGAGCGGGGTTGTCGACATGAGCTCCATCTCTCCGATGCTGGCGCTCATGCTCGGCCTCGCCGTCGGCATCGACTACTGCCTGTTCATCGTCAACCGCCACCGCAGCCAGCTGCTGGCCGGCATGGACGGCGAGGAGTCCGTGGCCCTTGCCACCGGGACCTCCGGCAATGCCGTGCTCTTTGCCGGTCTGACGGTCATCATCGCCCTCGCGGCCCTCGTCGTTCCGGGCCTGCCGTTCCTGGCGGTGATGGGCCTGTCCGCCGCCGCAACGGTGGCCGTTGCCGTCGTCGTCGCCCTGACCCTGACCCCTGCGGTGCTCTCGCTGATCGGCAGGAGGCTGATTTCGAAGCGGGCGTGGGCCAGGGCTGAACAGCACAATGCCGAGCCCGGGCACGAGGCCGCGGACCGCGCCAAGGACGAGCACCGCAGCAGCCACGGCTGGGGCGGACTCGTCACCAAACACCCCGTGATGGCCACGCTGGCCGGCGTCCTGCTGCTCGGCATTGTCGCCTTGCCGGCGAGCCAGTTGAGGCTGGCTTTGCCGGACGGCGGTTCTGAGCCCGTCGATTCCCAGGCCTTCAAGGCCTATGACGTGACCAGCCGCAGCTTCGGCGAAGGCGCAACCGGCCCGATCGTCGTCGTCGGCGACCTCCCCGGGGGGCTCAGCGCAGCGGAGGCACAGGCAAAGCAGCTCGACGTCGCGGACATCCTCCGCAGCACGGAGAACGTCACGGCCGCCATCCCCGTAGCCCTGAGCGAGGACCGCCGCACCGCCGTGTTCCAGGTCATCCCCAGGGAGGGACCGGCCAGCGCCAGCACCGTTGAGGTCGTCTCCCGGCTCCGCGCCGAGAAAGCCGCGATTCAGGACTCCACCCGTGTAAGCATCGGACTCACCGGCCAGACCGCCGGCAACATCGACGTCTCCACCAAGCTCGGCGACGCCCTGCCGCCTTACCTGGGGATCGTGGTGGGACTCTCGCTGATCGTGCTGTTGCTGGTGTTCCGCTCCATTGTGGTGCCGCTACTGGCCACGGGCGGTTTCCTGCTCTCGCTGGCTGCCGCCTTCGGCGCTGTTGTGGCGGTGTACCAGTGGGGATGGCTGGGGGCGATCTTCGGCGTCGACAACCCGGGTGCCGTGCTCAGCTTCCTGCCTATCATCCTGATCGGTGTGCTGTTCGGCCTGGCCATGGACTACCAGGTGTTCATCGCCTCGGGCATGCGCGAATCCTTCATGCATGGCGAATCGGCACGGCACGCGGTCCGCTCGGGCTTCAGCCACGCCGCTGCCGTGGTGACCGCGGCCGCGATCATCATGGTCAGCGTGTTCTCCGGCTTCATCTTCTCCCACCTGAACATGGTCCGGCCGCTCGGCTTCGCGATGGCCTTCGGCGTGCTGGTGGACGCGTTCGTGGTGCGCATGACGATCGTCCCGGCCGTGATGTACCTGCTCGGCGACAAGGCCTGGTGGCTGCCCCGCTGGCTGGACCGCATCCTGCCCGACGTGGATGTGGAAGGCGCGCGCCTCCGCAAACCAAGCACGACGGCGGCGGCCGCCTCTGTACCCGAACCCGCCGAAGCTCCGGCCGGCTGATCCCGTCTGCCGCTGCTGCTGGTAGCCGCAGCGGTTGCCGGCTGCAGCGCCCCGGATTGATGGAAAGCCGCCCGCTGATCCTTTTGGATCGGCGGGCGGCTTTCTTCCCGCAGTCCCTAGTCGGTTCCTGGCGCCGCTCACATTCGAAACGTGTAACACCCGAGGCGATGGAGGCGACGGTGAAGGCCCGACCGCCTGGACCGGCGCCGACTGCCGCGCAGTTTAGATGTACCCGGCGGACGATCTGGAAGATCAGCTTCGAGGCGAACATCGTCGTCAAACTCAGCGCCGGCTAAATCGACTCAGGACCCAGTCACTCCGTCAACCAAACGCTGAAAATGAACCTGAGCAATCCGATGGAAAACGAAATTATCCGGAAGTTCACTCATGTGCCGTGCCCACTCGTCCTGGACGAACGAGGCTTTCAGACGGCCGTCCACAGCAAACCTCTCTTCCACCGCGTCAACGAAGTCGTGCAAATGTTCCGAGAAGTTGAGGAAGCAACTGTCGACTTTCGCGGTGGTTACGACTGCGTCATCCAGAAACTTAGGGTGCACGGCACAGTTGGCGATCGCCGCAAGTTCATAAGCGATCTCACGACCGCCAGGCCGTTTGCCGAACCATTTCATGAAGCTCCTGCGCCTTTCTTTGATGCCATCCAGGCTTTGATGCCATTCAGCCTGCCATGAACAGCCTCGCGATCCTGTTTCCACATACCAGGCCGACTAGTGGACCATTTCTAAGGCCAACGCCACTGGGCAGGTGGAATCAGCATCTGCGTTGTCGGCTCAGGCCGCGAGCGCACCGTCTCGTGGCGCCGCCTCGCGTCGCCGGGCACGTTTGCGAACCTTCGCGTACCGCCGGAGTTCGCGTCTGTGGCTCACTTCCACGCCGGGAGCATCACCCTGCGTCCCCGGTAGCGGCGGTGCTGTGGAGCGGTAGCTGTGGCCGGTCGGCGTACAGACTTCGAGAGTGTGCCTGAGCCGGCCGGCGTCGCCGGAACCAAAAGGCTTCACTGTCCAGCCAGGCGCTTCTTTGGTGTGGTTGCAGGCTTCGCAGAGCCGGCACCGTTTCCTTGGGTGGTGGTCCCGCCGCGATGCCAGGGAACGATGTGGTCCAGATGGCGGATGGGCGCGTCGCAATAAGGTGTGTCGATGAAGCGGCGCAGCCCCGCGGGGAACAGCCTGGCCCGGGAATCCATCGCAACCAGGTCTCCGGCACCCGGGGCCGTGTACAGCCGTCGCAGCCAGGCCTCAACGTCGTCCGAACCAGCGGCCCCGCCCTCCACTGCGGCGGCTTTCCTGACGGCACTCCTTGCCCATTCCGCCGGGACCACACCGTAACCGGGCAGCTGGGCCGGTTCGGAGTCGCCCTGGAACAGGGTGCGGTCTGTCATGATGAGCTGGATCTCGATCCCCGTGATCCCGCCTTGTGTGCCCGTGATCCTTTCAACCAGGCCGTCGGCCATGATCTGCCCCCGGGAACGTTCATCCCCTTCGGAGCGGAGGGAGTCCGCGTGGCGGCTGAGCGCTGCGTGCACGGCCACACCGGCCGAGACGGGCAACAGGGCGGTCAGGTAGCACATGGTGTCCGGAGCGGGACGGAGACTGACATGCCGTTCGGTGGCGGCGTGGGCTGCGCGCTGAGTGACGGAGCGCGGGTCGCGGCGATAGGCGGCGGTGCGGGCTGCGGCCACCAGTGCCCGGTCTCCGAAACCGGTCAGTGTTCCTGCGTCGGGCGCGAGTTCCTCATCGACAGCACACCGGTCCGCGGAGGACAGGCACGCCGTTTCGCGCACCAGCAGCGTGGTCCGCCACTCGTTCAGCTGCCCCGCCTCCAAGGCAGCGAGCGTGTGGGGCATCTCCATCACCAAGGCCTTGGCCAGGCCCAACAACCGGTTCCCCTTGGCCGGGGATTCGCGACGCGCGAGGGCTATCTGTGCTCCAATGCCTGCCCCGAGCTGGTCAGCGGGGATCCCGGCCGCAGCCCGCTCCCGGCGCTGCAGCTGGTCAAATGCTACCGACAGGCGGGCCTGACGAGCAGCCAACGCAGACTTCCTGTCTTCCAGTGTCCGGATCTCATCAATCAGGCGGGCACCGTCCTGCTCGGCCGTGCCTCCGCTCAGGGCTGAGCCTGCACCGTCGGTTGCCGGACCCTGACCGCAGCTGCAGGCGCAACCGCACCCCGCTGCGGCCGGAGCCGGGTCGGACCCCCAATTACCGTCCATGGCTCAAGTGTCCCGGTGGGCTCTGACATTAAGCGCGATCACCCTAATGAGGGCCCGCCGAAGCCGGTCGGGCAAAGTCACTTCCCGAAGCGCGCGGATGCCGATCGTGAGCAAGCCACGGAGGTCGTAATCAACGCGTCCGGCCATTGTTGGCCCCTTCCGGTCCCTGATTCCGTCGATGATGCAAGTGTCCCTGTGGGCTGTGACATTTAAGGACGGGCGGTGGCAGAGGACCGGATCGGCTTCCGGGATTAGGCTGGAGCGGTGACCCGCCTCATTCTTGCCTCCCAGTCCCCCGCCCGCACCAAACTGCTCAGCAACGCCGGCATCGCCCACGAGGTCCTCGTTTCCGATGTGGACGAGGACGCCGTCCAGGCCCGCTACGGCGTGACAGACCCGCACGACACCGCCCTCCTGCTGGCCCGCGCGAAGGCCGAGGCCGTGGCCTCCCTGCCCGAGGCCGACGGCGCCCTGGTGATCGGCTGCGATTCGGTCTTCGAGTTCGACGGCGAGGCCCACGGCAAGCCGTACACCGCCGAGGTAGCCAAGGAACGGATGCTCCGGATGAGCGGCAGCATGGGCGTCCTGCACACCGGCCACTGGCTCGTGGACTGCCGGGACACAGACAACTCCAACGACGACGGCCGCGCCGGTTCCGGCGCGACCCTCGGCTCCGTGTCCTCCGCCGAAGTCCACTTCATGGACATGAGCGAAGCCGAGATCGATACGTACATCGCCACCGGGGAGCCGCTCCAGTGCGCCGGATCCTTCACGATCGACGGCTACGGCGGGGCCTTCATCCGCAAGGTCGACGGCGACCCCCACACCGTCGTCGGGCTCTCCATCTCCACCCTGCGCGGACTGCTGGGCCAGGCGAAAGTCGGCGTCACTGAACTCTGGACCGGCGGCGCCGTCGATCCCGCCGAGGTGCGGGCCGAATGAGCCAGATGGCGGCTTCTTGTAGCAAACCTACAAAGCAGAGGCTTCCTACGCGCGGATTCCGCCAGTAATATCGGCGGAATCCTCAAAATCAAGCTAGGCTCCCTGAAGGAAAGAAGGAGACGCCTTGTCAGTAAAGCCGGAGCAGTCCGCAGGTCCAGTGCACGCAAATCTCACCAAAGTCCTGATCGCGAACCGCGGTGAGATCGCAGTCCGCATCATTCGCGCAGCCCGCGACGAAGGCATCGCCTCCGTTGCCGTCTACGCCGATCCCGACCGCGACGCCCTGCACGTCCGGCTGGCCGACGAGGCGTACTCCTTGGGCGGCAACACCGCCGCCGAGTCGTACCTCGTGATGGACAAACTGATCGAGGCGGCCCGCCAGTCCGGCGCCGACGCCATCCACCCCGGTTACGGCTTCCTGGCCGAGAACGCCCAGTTTGCCGCGAAGGTCATCGACGCCGGCATCACGTGGATCGGCCCGTCCCCGGAGGCAATCACCGCCCTCGGCGACAAGGTCCAGGCCCGCCACATCGCCGAGAAGGTGGGCGCACCGCAGGTTCCCGGCACCGCGGACCCGGTGGAGTCCGCCGAAGAGATCCTCGAATTCGTGGACAAGTTCGGCCTGCCCGTGGCCATTAAGGCTGCCTTTGGCGGCGGCGGACGCGGCATCAAGGTGGCGCGCACCCGCGAGGAAATTCCGGAACTCTACGACTCCGCCGTCCGCGAGGCCGTCGCTGCCTTCGGCCGCGGCGAATGCTTCATCGAGCGCTTCCTGGATTCCCCCCGCCACGTCGAAACCCAGTGCCTCGCGGACGCCTACGGCAACGTCGTCGTGGTCTCCACCCGCGACTGCTCCCTGCAGCGCCGGAACCAGAAACTCGTCGAGGAGGCGCCGGCGCCCTTCCTCACCGAGGAGCAGAACCGCCGCCTCTACGAATCTTCCAAGGCCATCCTCAAGGAGGCCGGGTACCTCGGCGCCGGAACGTGCGAGTTCCTGGTGGGCCAGGACGGCACCATCTCCTTCCTTGAGGTCAACACCCGTCTCCAGGTGGAGCACTGCGTGTCCGAGGAGGTCACCGGAATCGACCTCGTCCGCGAGCAGTTCCGGCTGGCCCGCGGCGAGGAACTGGGCTATGGCGATCCCGAGGTCCGCGGCCATTCGATCGAATTCCGCATCACGGGCGAGGATCCGGGCCGGAACTTCATGCCCGCCCCGGGCACCATCACCACGCTGAAGAACCCCACGGGGCCCGGCATCCGGATCGATTCGGGCGTGGAGCAGGGCGACATCATCAGCGGAAACTTCGATTCCATGCTGTCCAAGCTGATCGTCACCGGCGCCAGCCGCCCCCAGGCCCTGCAGCGCTCCCGCCGCGCCCTCGAGGAGATGGTGGTGGAAGGCATCCCCACCGTCATCCCGTTCGACCTGGCCGTGGTCAGCGACCCCGCCTTCGCCCCCGCCGAGGGGCCCTTCAGCATCCACACACGCTGGATCGAGACCGAGTTCGTCAACGACCTTCCGGCATGGACGCCCGACGGCGGCACTCCCGACGCCGAGGAAGCCGGGGAACGCCGCACCGTGGTGGTCGAAGTGGGCGGCAAGCGCCTTGAAGTGGCACTCCCGGCCTCCCTCGGATTCAGCGGCGCGGCCTCCAGCGCCGGTGCGAAGCCGGCCAAGTCCAAGAAGCGCAGCCGCTCGGGCGGCGCCACCGCGGCGGCAGGCGGAAATTCGCTGACCTCCCCCATGCAGGGAACCATCGTGAAGGTGGCCGTGGCCGAGGGCGACGTCGTCGCTGAAGGCGATCTCGTCGTCGTGCTTGAAGCGATGAAGATGGAGCAGCCGCTGACCGCACACCGTGCCGGCACCGTGACCGGCCTGACGGCCGCAGCCGGCCAGACGGTGGCCGCGGGCGCCGTCATCGCCACGATCGAGGACTGACCGATCGAGGACTGAGAACGCATGCAAATGCCCGGTGTGTGATCACACCGGGCATTTGTATGTGCCGGACCAGCGATCCGGAAGGGCCTACGTATCAGGCCACGTTGTTTTCGTAGTCCAAGTCGCGGGTTTCCTTGCTCAGGAACAGCGCGACAAGGGTCAGCACCGACATGACGGTGAGGTAGACGCCGACCAGCACGGGGCTGCCCTTCGCCATCTCCCAGAGCCAGACGGCGATGAACGGTGCCACCGCTGCGCCCAGGATGCTGGAGACGTTGTAGCTGACGGCCGAGCCGGTGTACCGGACGTTCGTCGGGAACAGCTCCGGCAGCAACGCGCCCATCGGTCCGAACGTCAGGCCCATCAGCGAGAAGCCGATGATCAGCAGCGCCATGGTGCCGACGAACCCGCCGCTGAACAGCGGGACGAACAGCAGGCCGAACACGAAGATCCCGGCCGTCACGGCGATCAGCATCTTGCGGCGGCCCCACTTCTCGGCCAGGGGGCCGGAGACGAGGGTGAAGATGCCGAAGAACACGACGCCGGCGATCAGCATCCAGAGGAAGTCGTTACGGCTGTAGCCCAGTCCGGGAACGAACGCCGCGGCAGCGGCCTCGGTCATCGGCTTGCCGGCCTTCTCCGCGGCCGCCTTGGCGGCGTCCAGTGTGGCGGGGCGGGTGCCGTAGGTCAGCGTGAACGTGGTCATCAGGTAGAAGAGCACGTAGGTGGCCAGCATGATGAACGTGCCCAGGATCAGCGGACGCCAGCTGGTCTTGAAGACCCGGGCGAGCGGCAGCTTGGCCACCTCGTTGGATTCGAGCACCTTGGTGAACGCAGGCGTCTCGATCAGCTTGAGGCGGACATAGAGGCCGATGATGACCATCACGGCGCTCAGCAGGAACGGCACGCGCCAGCCCCACGCCACGAAGTCCTCCGGGGTCAGGGCGTAGCTGAACACCAGGAAGATGACGTTGGCGATGATGAAACCGATGGGCGCACCCAGCTGCGGGAAGGTGCCGTAGACGGCGCGCTTGTTCGCCGGGGCGTTCTCGGTGGCCAGCAGGGCTGCACCGCTCCATTCGCCGCCGAGGGCAAGGCCCTGGGCGAACCGCATGACCACCAGCAGCGCTGGGGCCCAGAATTCCCAGCCCGGAACGAGGGCCGTGGGCAGGCAGCCGATGAGGAAGGTGGCAATACCCATGGTCAGCAGTGACGCCACCAGGGTGCCCTTGCGCCCGAACTTGTCACCGAAGTGGCCAAAGACGATCGAGCCAAGCGGGCGGGCGATGAAAGCGACGCCAAAGACTGCGAAGGAACTCAGCAGCTGGGTGGTTTCGTTCTGGCCGGGGAAGAACAGCCGTGGAAAAACGAGTACCGCGGCCGTGGCGTAGACGTAGAAGTCGTAGAACTCGACTGTGGTGCCGATCAGGCTGGCGACGATCACGCGCCCGCGCGAGTTCACTTGCTTGGCTGACCCCGGCTGCGGTGTTGTGGCAGTGGATGACATGTAGTAACGCTTTCGTGAGAACCGGGCCGGCGTCTCCAAAAAGGCTGCCCGGCAGAGGGATACAGAGACTTCAATACTACTTAGCAAAGTCCACTCAATGGACAAAAGGTCCGGAATGCGGACATTTTCTGCCGTCTCAAAATGAGCGCCTTCAAACAGCCTAACGCCGCCGGAAGCGCGCTGATAGGCAAATGTCACAGCACGTTAACAAACGGCGACCGTCCGCGAAATGCGGCTTCCCTACCTTAGAAGGACAACATCCCCCAAGGAGGTACACCGTGACTGCTGACCGCCCCGCAGAAACCGGCACCGGCAATTCCCTCGATCTTGCCGCCGAGCCGAGGTACGGAAGCGCCTCCGCTTCCGCAACCGCCACCGACGCACCCGCCCTTGAGGTCCGTCCGGGCCGCTGGATCGCCAACTGGGACGCTGAGAACAAGCACCAGTGGGAAACTCAGGGCCGCGCCATTGCGCGCCGCAACCTCAACTGGTCCATCTTCGCCGAATTCCTCGGCTTCGTCGTCTGGCAGCTCTGGTCCATCGTCGTGGTCCAGCTCCCCGCCGCAGGCTTCACCTTCAGCACCTCGGAAATTTTCTGGCTCATCTCCATGCCGAGCCTCGTCGGCGCCACGCTCCGGATCCCCTACACGTTCATGGTCCCCCGCTTCGGCGGCCGGAACTGGACCATAGTTTCCGCCATGCTCCTCCTGATTCCTTCGGTCGGACTGGCCCTGTGCGTCTCGAACCCTGCGACCCCGTTCGGCGTCATGCTGCTCGTGGCAGCCCTGGCCGGCTTCGGCGGCGGCAACTTCGCCAGTTCGATGGCCAACATCACCTTCTTCTACCCTGCCCGCGAAAAGGGCTGGGCGCTGGGGCTGAACGCGGCCGGCGGCAACATGGGTGCCGCCGTCGCACAGCTCGCCGTTCCGATCGCCATCACGCTCCTGGCCGCCGGCACCGTCAACCTGCCCGTAGCCGGCCTCATGTGGGTACCGCTGATCCTCCTCGCCGCCTTCGGCGCCTGGAAGTACATGGACAACCTCACCAGCGCCAAGGGTGACGTGGCCGGATCGCTGGCCGCGCTCAAGGAACCGCACCTGTGGATCATGGCCCTGCTGTACATCGGCACGTTCGGCTCCTTCATCGGCTTCGCCGGCGTCTTCCCCAAGCTCATCAAGGACTACTTCCCCGCCTTCTCCTCCATCGGAGTCGGCACGGTGGCCCTTTCGCTGGCCTTCCTCGGCCCGCTGGTGGGCTCGCTGGCCCGCCCCTACGGCGGACGCATGGCTGACCGCCTTGGCGGGGCCCGGATGACCGTCTCAGCCTTCGCCGCCATGGCCGTGATCACGCTGACCATGATCTGGACCCTGCCGCTGAAGAACTTCTGGCTCTTTCTGGTCCTCTTCCTCATGCTCTTCACGGCCAGCGGCTTCGGAAACGGTGCCACGTACCGCATGATCCCGGTGATCTTCGCCATCTCCAGCAAGGCCGCCCGCTCGGGTGCCAGCTCGGTGACAACCCAGCGCCTTGCTTCCTCGGCCCTCGGCCTGATCTCGGCCATCGGCGCCTACGGCGGGTTCGTGATCCCGCAGGTGCTGAACGCTTCCAACACGGCCAGCGGCTCCTACACCCCGGCGTTCTACGGCTTCGTCGGAGCCTACGTCGTAATGCTGGCGGTCTGCTGGTTCTTCTACATCCGCAACGCCAACCGAAATGCGATGGGACACGTCTAACATGACCAAAAGCGCCGACACGCACTGCCCTTACTGCGCCTTGCAGTGCGCCATGACGCTCAAGTCCCCAGCGGCTCTGACCCCGGCTGTCCAGCCGGGGTCAGACCCCGTGCCGGCCGCGCCGGCCCTGGAGGTCAGCGGCCGCGACTTTCCCACGAACCGCGGCGGCCTCTGCCGCAAGGGGTGGACCTCGGCCACGCTCCTGCAGCACCCCGGCCGCGTCACCGAGCCCCTGCTGAAAGGGCCCGACGGCGTCCACCGCCCCATCACCTGGGACGAGGCGCTGGCCCGCATCACCACCGCGGTCAAGGACACCCGTTCCAAGTACGGTGCCGACGCCGTCGGCGTTTTCGGCGGTGGCGGCCTCACCAACGAGAAGGCCTACCAGCTGGGAAAGTTCGCCCGCCTCGCGCTGGGCACCTCCCGCATCGACTACAACGGCCGGTTCTGCATGTCATCGGCCGCCGCCGCCGGAATGCGGGCCTTCGGCCTGGACCGCGGCCTGCCGTTCCCCCTCGAAGCACTGGACGGCGCCAGCACCATCATGATGCTCGGCTCCAACGTCGCCGAAACGATGCCGCCCTTCGTCCAGCACCTGCAGGGCGTCCGTGAAGCCGGCGGCCTGATTGTGGTGGACCCGCGCCGTTCGGCCACGGCTGCCTTCACGTCCGACGGCGGCGGCCTCCACCTCCAGCCCATGCCGGGCACCGACCTCACGCTCCTGCTCGGCCTGTCGCACGTGGTCATTCACGAAGGTCTCGTCGACGCCGGCTACGTCCAGGAGCGCACCTCCGGCTACGACGCCCTGGTCCGCAGCGTCAACGCCTTCTGGCCCGAACGCGTCCAGTCCCTCACCGGCGTTCCTGCCGACCTCATCCGTGAGACTGCCCGCAGGCTGGCGGACGGCGCACGCAAGGGCGGCAGCTACATCCTCACCGGCCGCGGCGTCGAACAGCACGTCGACGGGACCGACACCGCCACGGCCGCCATCAACCTCAGCCTCCTGCTCGGCCTGCCCGGCTCCGCCCGCAGCGGCTACGGCACACTCACCGGCCAGGGCAACGGCCAGGGCGGGCGCGAACACGGCCAGAAGGCCGACCAGCTGCCGGGCTACCGCAAGATCACCGATCCCGCCGCGCGCGCCCACATGGCCAAGGTCTGGGACGTGCCCGAGTCGCTGATCCCCGGCCCCGGCCTGCCGGCCGTCCAGATGCTCAAGTCGCTGGGACAGCCCGACGGCGTGCGCTGCCTCTTCGTGCACGCCTCCAATATCGCCGTGGCGTCCCCCGACGCGAACGCCGTCATCAAAGGACTCCGCAGCCTGGATTTCCTCGTGGTCTGCGACTTCTTCATGTCCGAAACCGCCGCCGAGGCCCACCTCGTCCTGCCGGTCCTCCAGTGGGCCGAGGAAGAGGGCACCCTGACCAACCTCGAAGGCCGCGTCCTGCGCCGCCGCAAGGCCATCCAGCCGCCCGCCGGGGCCCGCAGCGAGCTGTGGATCATGGCCCGGCTGGCCGAAGCACTCGAGGCGCCGTCCACGTACAGCGATGACCCCGAGACGGTCTTCGAGGAGCTTCGCCTGGCGTCCGCCGGCGGCGCGGCGGACTACTCCGGCATCGATTACGCCATGCTGGACCGCGGCGAAGCCGCGTACTGGCCGTACCCCGCGGGCAGCACCGGCACGCCACGGATGTTCCTGGACGGGTTTGCGCACGCCGACGGAAGGGCAGTCATGACCGCGGTGACGCCCCGCCGTCGTCGTACCCCCATGGCGAACCCTGACCCGGCCGCGAAGCCGATGACCCTCATCACCGGACGCCTGCTGGAGCATTACCAGTCCGGCGCCCAGACGCGGCGCGTCTCCGAACTGCTGGCGTCCCAGCCGGAAGCCAGGCTGCAGATCCACCCCGCAGCCGCGGCCGCCATGGGCATCACGGACGGCGCACGGGTATCGGTGGCGAACGAGCGCGGCGAGGTAGTGTGCCGGGCGGAGCTCAGCACGGCCATCCGCCAGGAGACCGTGTTCCTGCCCTTCCATTTCCCGGAGCTGGAAAGCGCGAACCGGCTGACCGAAGCCGCCACCGACCCCATCTCGGGAATGCCCGAATTCAAGTTCAACAAAGTATGGATCCGGCTGGCCGCGAACGTACCAAGCAACAGTGTTCTTCAGACCTCGGAGGCCTCATGAGCGAGCAGATTGTAATTGTCGGATTCGGTCCGGTGGCGGCGCGGCTGGTCGACGAACTGCTGCCGGCGGTTCGCGGCGGGCAAGTGCGGCTGACGGTCATCGGCCAGGAAACCGACGCCGCCTATAACCGTGTGCTGGTCGCCGATCTGGGCGTCGGGCGCACCACCGCCGAGGCACTGGCCCTCGCTGACGCCGCCGCCCTCACGGCGGAAGGCGTTGACGTCCGGCTGGGCGTCAAGGTCAAGCGCGTGGACCGGGCACGGCAAAACGTCATTCTCACCGACGGCACCTCGGCCCACTACGACCGGCTGGTCTTCGCCACCGGCTCCCGCCCCGTCATCCCCAACCTGACCGGGATCAACCCGGACCCCGCCGCGCCCGTCCTGCCAGCCGGCGTCACCGCGCTGCGCGACCTCCGCGACGCCGAGGTCCTCCGCAAGGCCGTGGCCGGCCGCAAGCGCGTGGTGGTGCTCGGCGGCGGCGTGCTCGGGCTGGAAACCGCCCTGGCCGCCGCCGAGGAAGGCGCCACCGTCACCGTGGTGCACAACGGACCCCACCCGCTGGGCCGCAACATCGACCGCGGTGGCGGCGCGGTGCTTGCCGCCAGCCTGCGCAACTGCGGCGTGCGCGTCGCCGGCAACGCGCGTTCCACCGGCGTGGAACACAACGCTCCCGACGGCGGGTTCTCGGCCCTGCTGCTCGACGACGGATCGGCGATCGATGGCGACCTCCTGGTCCTCTCGTGCGGCGTCCGGCCGCGAACCGAACTGGCCGAAGGCTGCGGGCTTTCCACGGCGACGGGCATCCTGGTGGATCACCGGCTGCGCGCGCACCACGAACCGCACATCTTCGCCATTGGCGACTGCGCCGAAGTCCGGTGCCCGGAACCGGACTGCGTTGAGTGCCGCACCGCCCGGGGACCGTCCGGACTCGTCGGACCGGGCTGGCGTCAGGCCGAATGGCTCGCCGAGTACCTGCTGCTGCTCAACGAGGGATCGCAGGAGGACGCCGATTCGCTGCCCGCACTCCCCCAGGAGAAGCCCGGCGTGATTGTGCTCAAGGCCCGCGGCATGAACATGGCCGTGGCCGGGGACAACGCGGCGGAGCCTTGGGACGAGGAAGTCCTGACCGCCGGAGCAGTCAACGGCCGGCCCCGGCTCCAGATCGCCCAGTGGGCCGATCCCGAACACGGCCGCTACGTGAAGATGACCACCCGCGGCGGCGTGCTCGAGGGCCTGGTCAGCGTGGGAATGCCCCGCACGGCCGGAGAGCTGGTGCAGCTCTTTGAACGAGGCGCGGAACTGCCCGCCGACCGCTCCCTGCTCCTGCGTCTGGACGGACCGGACCAGCTGGCGCCGTCCGCTGCCTCCAACGATCCGGAAAGCACCGTGTGCCGGTGTGCCGGCGTCAGCGGCGGCAAGATCACGGAGGCCGTGACAGGCGGCTGCTCCACGGTGGCCGAGGTCTCCTCAGCAACCCGCGCCGGCACCGGCTGCGGCGGCTGCCACGAGGACATCAAGGGGCTCATCGAAAAACACTTCCAGGCGGCAGCCGTCTAAAACCTGACGCGGCCGCGATTGAGCCCGTCGAAATCCGGCGTGTATTCCGCTGAGGGAAGGCCGGAGGTAACCTCTGCGTATGGCCGAGGCGGCGGCGACACCCGGGACAGCGACCTCCGAGCGCGTGCAGGCAGTGAAACCGCTCGCCTGGATCATGGCCGGGTTATCGGCCGTCGTCTTCTATGGCATCATCGATCTGACCACGTTGGCGGACGGGGCTAATCCGGACTACGAGTGGAAGGTTCCCCTCGAAGTCAGCTGGGGAAGCCTGTTCACGTTCGTCCTGGCGGGATCCTACGCGTGGATCGCGCTCAGGCCCCACCGTGCTTGGCCCGCAGTAGTGCAGCTCGCGGTGGCCGCGGTGGCGCTGACCATCAGCAGCATTATCGGCGCCGATGTGCGGCCCCTCCTTCTTGGCGTACCCGTTGCAGGCTCGGCTGCGCTCTTCGCCTGGCTGAGCCGGGAAGTGGCGGGCCCGTTCCCGCGTGCCTTTTCGGTGGACTGGCCGGTTCTGCTGCTGGCTATCGCCGGCGCGCCGATGTGGCTGTTCTACTCCCTGCGGGCCATGGAGGAATCGCGCACAAAACCCGCGGGCCCGGAGGATTGGATGTTCCAGACGATGGGCATCAACCACTGGCCGGTCCAGGGCGCCGCGGGCCTCGCTGTGGGGGCTTGCGCCCTAGTCATGGCTTTCTGGCCAGCGGGCCGCCCGCTAATGCGCTTGAGCCTCAGCTTGTCAGCGACTCTTATCGGCGCGGCGATGCTCGCATACCCCGACCGCGACGGCGCCATGCCAAGTCCCATGTGGGGTGTGGCCATGGTGATCTGGGGAACCCTGCTGGCGCTTCCCGTGGCCGACCGGCGCATGGACGCGGAGCGCGGTCTCGACACGGCCGATTGAGCCTATCGACATCACGGGTCTCGCGCCCCTACATGTGCACGTGCAGGCGCCGCGCCGCTTCAGAGATGGAGCCGCTCAGTGACGGGTACACGGTAAAGGTGCTGGCGACGTCGTCGACGTGAAGCTTCTGGGTCACCGCGATGGAAATCGCGAAAATCAGCTCGGACGCGTTGGGTCCCACCACGACGCCGCCGATCACGGTGCCCGATCCCTTGCGGGCGAAGATCTTGACGAAGCCGTCCTTGTGGTTGCGCATCTTGGCACGGGCATTGCTCTTCAGGGAAAGCTTGACGACGTCGCCCTGGTACTTGCCGGAGTCGATCTCGGCCTCGGACACGCCCACCGACGCGATTTCCGGCGACGTGAAGATGTTGGACGCCACCTGGTGCAGCTTGATGGGCGTCACGCCGTCGCCGAGGAAGTGCGCAATGGCGATCCTGCCCTGCATGGCCGCCACGGACGCGAGCGCTAGAACGCCGGTGCAGTCGCCGGCGGCATAGATGTTAGGGGCGGTGGTGCGGGAGACGCCGTCCACCTTGATGTGGCCGCTCTCGGTCAGCGCGACGCCCGCTTCCTCGAGCCCGATCCCGGCCGTGTTGGGGATGGAGCCCACGCAGACCAGGCAGTGGCTGCCGGTCACCTGGGAGCCGTCGCCCAGGGTGACCACCACGCCGTCGTCCGTGCGCTCCACAGTCTCGGCACGGGAGCGGGAAAGCACCTTGACGCCGCGGCGTTCGAAGACTTCCTCGAGCACCTCCGCAGCGTCGGTGTCCGAGCCGGGGAGAACGCGGTCGCGGCTGGAGATCAGGGTGACCTTGGAACCCAGGCCGTTATAGGCGGAAGCGAACTCGGCACCGGTGACGCCGGAGCCCACCACGATCAGTTCCTCGGGCAGCTCGTCCAGGTTGTAGATCTGGGCCCAGTTCAGGATCCGCTGGCCGTCGGGGCGGGCCGTGGGCAGTTCGCGCGGGTGGGCGCCAACGGTCAGCAGGATGGCGTCGGCTTCAACGGTTTCGGTGCCGTCGGCCGTCAGGACTTCGATGGTGTGGTTGTCCACCAGCTTGCCGGAGCCGATCAGGATGCGGACGCCCTGCTGCTCCAGGCCGGCGGTGATGTCCCTCGACTGCTGCCGCGCGAGGCCCAGCAGGCGGTCGTTGATGTGCTTCAGGTCCGCGCGCATGACCGGAACGAAGTCCCCGCCGTCGACGTCGAACTTGACTCCCAGCTCCCCCGCCTCACCGACGCGGGTCATCAGATCCGCCGTCGCGATCAGCGTTTTGGAGGGCACGACGTCGGTCAGCACCGCGGAGCCGCCGAGGCCGGCGCGCTCAATGATGGTGACGTGTGCCCCCAGGGAGGCGGCCACCATGGCGGCTTCGTAACCGCCCGGGCCTCCGCCGAGGATTGCGATTCGGGGGGCGCTGAAATCAGGATGCATAGTCACAATCAACCATTCTCCCGCATCCCTGCCGCACCACCAACAAACGGGGCCCGCTCCGGCGCCCGGCAGGCGTGCCTTCGATCCGTGTTTTCCGCTGTGCACACCGGCGTCCGCACGATAGCTTGTACCAGTGAGTAATACAGAATTCCTGAACACTGACCCCTTCGAAGCAGCCCGCACCGCCGCCGACTACATCGCAGCAGAGACCGGCGTCGACTCGCACGACATCGCCCTGATTTTGGGCTCCGGCTGGGGCGAGGCCGCGGAACTCATCGGCGAGACCACCGCCACCCTCACGGCGTCGGAGGTGCCGGGCTTTTCCGCGCCGGCAGTGGAGGGCCACGTGGGCACCATCCGCTCGGTCCTGACGCGGGAAGGCAAGCGCGCGCTGGTGCTCGGCGCCCGTACGCACTACTACGAGGGCAAAGGCGTCCGCGCGGTCGTCCACGGCGTGCGCACGGCCGCCGCCGCCGGCTGCAAGACCCTCGTGCTCACCAACGGTTGCGGCGGACTCGACGAAAACTGGACGCCGGGCACCCCCGTGCTCATCAAAGATCACATCAACCTCACCGCAACATCACCGCTCGAGGGCGCAACCTTCGTGGATCTGACGGATCTCTACTCGTCCCGGATCCGCGGCCTGGCCCGTGAGGTTGATCCTTCCCTGGACGAGGGCGTGTACGCGCAGTTCACCGGGCCCCACTACGAAACCCCGGCTGAGGTGCAGTACGCCAAGCGGATCGGCGCCGATCTCGTCGGCATGTCCACGGCGCTGGAAGCCATCGCCGCGCGGCACGCGGGCATGGAGGTGTTCGGCATTTCACTGGTCACCAACCTCGCCGCCGGCATCAGCCCCGCGCCGCTAAACCATCAGGAAGTGATCGAATCCGGCCAGGCCGCCGGACCGCGGATCTCCAAGCTCCTGGCCGAAATCATCGCCAAGCTCTAACTGACCCTGCCCAGGAGGTGGGCGACGGTGTTGGGGCGCGCCTCAGGGAACCGCCGCTCAATGGACAGCGCGATGCCCGCCACGGACTGCCTGGCGAGTTCGGTCCGCCAGGCGAGCTCGGCCTGGCGCATGGACTGGGAGATCAGGCAGCTCCGGGCGTAGTCCTCGTCCATCTCCCCTCCGGGGCCGTTCTTCAGGATGCCGTCGCAGCGGAAGGCCAGCTCCCTGCCTTCGATGGCCAGCACCACGTCCAGCACGGTGATCCTGTCCGGCCGGCGCGCCAGCTGGAATCCGCCCTTGGGGCCGGAGACCGACACCAGGACCCCTGCCCGCACCAGCGCCTGGAGCTGCTTGTTCAGGTAGGCCGGCGGCAGCTTGTACAGCTCCGCCAGCCGCGCACTGCTGATTGGCTCATCGCCGGGCAACCAGGCCATGTTCACGCAACAGTGCAGCGCCCACTCCACGCCCTGGTTCATCTTCATTCCGAGACAGTACGTGTCCTGAATTTTCACTGTCAAGGAACGGCAATTCCTGCGGTCGAGGAGCTGCAGCGAGCCAAGTTGTGACCGGACCGAAGGCTTGTCCGGCACCGGTCCCCGCCGCTTTGACGATAGTTTGGTTCCTATGACGTCTTCCGATGCCGATTCCCAGCTGCTCAACGACGCCCGTGCCTGGGCTGCGCAGGATCCGGATCCCGTGACCGCCGCCACGCTGACCGAGCTGGTCAACCTCACCGAAGCCGGCACGCCGGCGGCGCGCCAGGAACTGGCCGACAGCTTCAACGGAACGCTGGAGTTCGGCACGGCAGGCCTCCGGGCGGCCCTCGGGCCCGGCCCCAACCGGATGAACCGGGTGGTGGTCCGCCGCGCGGCGGCAGGCTTCGCGAGCTTCCTCGCCGGGGCGGTGGCGCAGGCCTCCCGCGGAACCCGGCCGCGCGCCGTCGTCGGTTATGACGCCCGCTACAACTCCGACATCTTCGCCCAAGAGACTGCGGCGATCTTCACCGCAGCCGGAATCGACACGTTCCTGATGCCGGGCGCGCTGCCCACGCCGTTGCTGGCGTACGCCGTGCGGGCACTGGATTGCGACGGCGGCGTGATGGTCACGGCCAGCCATAACCCGCCGCAGGACAACGGCTACAAGGTGTACCTGGGCCGCCACGCGGTCGAGGAAAGCGGCCGCGGTGCGCAGATCGTGGCACCGTACGATGCCCTCATCGCCGCGGAAATCGCCAAGGTCGGCGCCGTGGATTCCATACAGCTGGCCGACGGCGGGTGGACCGTGCTGGGCGCCGGCATCGCCCGGGACTACGAGTCGGCCACGGCGGCCCTGGCCAACCGTGAACTCTTCCCCGCCCGCGATCTCAAGATCGTGCTGACGCCGATGCACGGCGTGGGCGGCGAAACCGCCGTGTCCGTCCTCAGCGCTGCCGGCTTCACCGACGTCACGGTTGTCAGCGAACAGGCCGAACCGGACCCGGACTTCCCCACCGTCAGTTTCCCCAACCCCGAGGAGCCCGGGGCCCTGGACCTCGCGCTCGGGGCCGCCATGCAGGCCGACGCGGACATCGTCCTGGCCAACGACCCCGACGCCGACCGCGCCGCGGTTGCCGCGAAGGACCCGGACACGGGCGCGTGGCGGATGCTCCGCGGCGATGAAGTGGGCGCCCTGCTCGGGGCACATGTGGTGGCGCGGCTGGCCGCAAACGGCGAGGAAAGGCCCGACGGCGTATTCGCCAATTCGATCGTTTCCTCGCGGCTGCTCTCACGCATCGCAGCCGCGGCAGGGTATGCGCACGAGGAAACCCTGACCGGATTCAAGTGGATTTCCCGGGTCCCGGGCCTGCTGTACGGCTACGAGGAGGCGCTGGGCTATTGCGTGGCCCCGGACCTGGTCCGGGACAAGGACGGCATTTCCGCGGCCGTGCTGATCGCGGAATTCGCCGCCGCGGCCAAGGCGGACGGCAAAACCATCTTCGACACCCTGGACGAGCTGTATCTGGTCCACGGCCTGCACGCGAGCGACCAGCTGAGCATCCGCGTGGCAGACCTGGGCCTGCTGGATGCCATGATGAACCGGCTGCGCGTGAGTCCGCCCGAATCATTCGGCGGTTCCGCCGTCGAAACGTTCATTGACCTGGCCGAGGGCAGCGAACAGCTGCCGCCAACCGACGGCCTGCTCTACCTGACCCGCGATCTGAGCCGGGTGATCATCCGTCCCAGCGGCACCGAGCCGAAGCTCAAGTGCTACCTGGAGGTTATCCGCAGCGTAGGATCGGCCGCCGAACTGCCCGAGGCCCGGCTGGCCGCGCGGACGGCCCTGGACCAGGTGCTGGGCGACGTCCGCGAGGCCCTGGGCCTGTAATCAGGGCAGTCCTACAGTTCAACCTCGAGGACGCCGTCGGCGATGCGCGTGCTGAACGTGGCCAGACGCAGTTCGGGGTTGCCGAAGCACTCTCCGGTCTCGAGGTCGTAGACCTCCTTGTGCAAGGGCGATGCGATGGTGGGACGCGTGCCGCGTGACCCGAGTATGCCGCGTGCCATGACGAAGGAGCCGGTGGCCGGGTCCTCCTGTGCCACGGCAAAAACCTCACCGGGCGCGGTGCGGAAAAGCGCCACCTGAAGGCCGGCAATGAGTGCCGCTTCGCCCCAGGCGATCTCCAGATCCTCCACGGCGCAGACCTGGTGCCAGCCAGTGGCGTACCCGGTGGCCAGATCCTCAAGTTCCAGTGTTGCCGTCATGTCGGCTCCTCTCCCTTTGCCTGCTTCCCGGCAGTGGGCCGGTTCCTGCGAGGCGTATTTCCGCCTGCATCAGCCGCCAGTGCGGCCGTATATCCAAGCTAGGCGGCGGGTGTTTCCGAGGCGTGCAGTCAATGTGTCCGGAACGTAAAAGACACCTCACCTGTCCGGAAATGTGTTTGTGATGCAGAAGTTAAGTTCACGAAACATAAGGGAAACTGAAGCGAAATTCCCTTTGCCTAGTCTGAATGGACAAGCTGCAGAGCACCGTCTGCGGCCCAGCGAAAGGCCCACAGTGACCGAACAGACTTCAAGCACAGAGACACCACGCCGCATCGTGGTCGCCGGCGGCGGCCCCGCAGCCCACCGTTTTGCGGATGCCATGCATGCCCGTGGCCTCGAAGGCTGGCAGGTAACTGTTCTCACGGAAGAAGCGCACCTGCCCTATGACCGCGTTGCCTTGAGCAAGGCCCTCACGGACAGCAGCGTTGACCTCACGCTTGGAGCTGCATCCATGTGGGAGCACGACGCACTCGACTTGAAGACCGGCGAGCGCGTGGTGAGGATCGACACCGCGGGCAAGACCGTTGAAACCGCGGCCGGCAGCACGTACGAATACGACGAACTGGTGGTTGCCACCGGTTCGGATGCAGCGAGGCTCCCGATCCCCGGCGCCGAGCACGTGCACGTTTACCGCACGCTCGAAGACGTCTGGGCGATCAACAAGTCGATCGCAGAGCTCACCGAGAAGCTCGGCCGCAAGGTCAACGCCGTCACTATCGGTGGCGGCCTCCTGGGCCTTGAATCCGCAGCCGGCACCGAACAGCTCGGCGCGACCCCCGTCGTTATCAACGGCGCCCCCTGGCTCATGAACACCCAGCTCGACGAAGGCGCCGGCCAGGCGCTGGGCCGGCTGATCGAGGCCAAGGGCTTCGAAGTCCACGGCGGCGTGTTCCCCTCCGAGATCCTCGCCGACGACGACGGCCAGGTCACCGGCGTGCTGATGGCCGACGGCCGCACCATCGCGGCCGACCTCGTGGTGGTCGCCATCGGCGTCAAGCCCCGCGACGAACTCTTCCGCGCTGCCGAGGGCGAGGAACCCCAGTTCGATCTGGGCCCCCGCGGCGGCGTGGTCATCGGCGACGACTGCTCAACGCAGGTGCCCGGCATCTGGGCCATCGGTGAAGTGGCCAACTTCGGCGGCATGTGCCTGGGCCTCGTTGCTCCGGCCAACACCATGGCCGAGATCGTGGCCGACCGCCTGCACGGCGGCCAGGCAACCTTCCCCGGCTTTGACACCGCCACCAAGCTCAAGCTGTCCGGCGTGGACGTGGCCAGCTTCGGCGATGCCTTCGCCAGGACCGAGCACGCCCTCGAAATCGTCTACGCGGACCCCGCCCGCGGCGTCTACCAGAAGATCGTCACCACGGACGACGCCAAGACCCTCCTGGGCGGCATCTTCGTGGGCGACGCCACCCCGTACACGAGCCTCCGCCCGCTCCTCGGCCGCGAGCTCGCGGCAGAACCGGGCGCCTACCTCACCGCGGCCGGCGGCGGCGACGCCCCGGACACCGAACTCCCGGACGACGCGATCCTGTGTTCCTGCAACAACGTGTCCGCCGGAACCATCCGCGACACCGTCAACGGCTGCGGCGCCTGCGACGGTAACGCACCCGTCCAGGAACTTGGCGAGCTGAAGGGCTGCACCCGCGCCGGAACCAGCTGCGGTTCCTGCGTGCCGATGCTGAAGAAGCTGCTGGAAACCGAACTGACCAAGTCCGGCGTCGAAGTTTCGAAGGCACTCTGCGAACACATCGAGCTGTCCCGCCAGGAACTGTTCGACGCGATCCGCGTCCTGGAACTGACCTCCTTCGAAGAGATCATGGCCAAGTACGGCACCGGCGCAGGCTGCGATATCTGCAAGCCGACCATCGCCAACATCCTGGCCAGCCAGAACAGCGCCTACGTCCTCGACGCCGGCCGCGGAACCCTGCAGGACACCAACGACCGCGCGCTGGCCAACATGCAGAAGGACGGCACCTACTCGGTGGTTCCCCGCATCGCCGGCGGTGAAATCACGCCCAAGAAGCTCGGCGTCATCGCCGCCGTGGCCGAGAAGTACAACCTGTACACCAAGATCACCGGCGGCCAGCGGATCGACATGTTCGGTGCCCGGCTGGAAGAGCTCCCGGAAATCTGGAAGGAACTTGTGGATGCCGGCTTCGAGTCCGGCCAGGCCTACGGCAAGAGCCTGCGCACGGTGAAGTCCTGCGTCGGTTCCACCTGGTGCCGCTTCGGCGTCCAGGACTCGGTGGCCATGGCCATCCAGCTGGAACTGCGCTACCGCGGCCTCCGCAGCCCGCACAAGCTCAAGATGGGCGTCTCCGGCTGTGCCCGCGAATGCGCCGAGGCCCGCGGCAAGGACGTCGGCGTGATCGCCACCGCCGACGGCTGGAACCTGTACGTCGGCGGCAACGGCGGTGCCACCCCGGCCCACGCCCAGCTGCTGGCCAAGGACCTCGACGACGAGACGCTGATCAAGTACATTGACCGCTACTTCATGTACTACATCCGCACCGCGGACCGCCTGCAGCGCACCGCCCGGTGGCAGGAAGAGCTCGACGGCGGCATCAAGCACGTCGAGGACGTGGTGGTGCGCGACACCCTGGGCATCGCCGAGGAACTCGAGGCGGCCATGGCCAAGCACGTCGACACCTACGAGGACGAGTGGGCCGATACCCTGAAGGATCCCGAGCGCCTGCGCCGGTTCCGCTCCTTCGTCAACGCTCCTGACCAGAAGGACGAGTCCATCACCTTCGTCCCCGACGAGCGCGGCCAGATGCGCCCGGCCACGGCAGAAGAAAAGGGGAAGGTCCTGATCGGGGCTTCCATCCCCATGAGGCCCCGCGATGAGAACGAGGTATAAGCATGCAGCTCAGCATTGATCTCACCGGACGCGACGTCCTGGTCACCGGCTCGGACCACGCAGCCCGCCAGGCCGTCCGCCGCTACGAGGCCGCCGGCGCCGTCGTCTTCCGCCTCAGCACCCCGCAGGGAGCGGGCCACGACGGCCCGCTGCCCGAACGCCCGTTCCTCGTCGCGGCGATCGACGACGGCCAGCCCGGCTGGGAGGCCCTGCTGGACAGGTGCCGCGCAACCGGCATTCCGGTCGCAGCCGAGCCTGCAGCCGGCCCTATCGGCCACGTCACGCTCGTCGGCGGCGGGCCGGGCACGGTCGAGCTGCTGACCGTGGCGGCAGTCAAGGCCCTGCGGGACGCCGACGTCGTGTTCTACGACCGCCTGGCGCCGTACCAGGAGCTGCCGTCCCTGACGTCCGCCGAACTCGTGGACGTCGGCAAGCGCCCGGGGCACCACAAAGTCAGCCAGGGCGACATCGAGAAGCTCATGGTGGAGAGCGCCCTCGCCGGAAACAACGTGGTCCGGCTCAAGGGCGGGGACCCCTACGTCTTCGGCCGCGGCGGCGAGGAAGTTGCCTCCTGCGTTGCAGCCGGCGTTCCCGTCCGCGTGGTCTCCGGCGTGACGAGCGCCATCTCCGTTCCGGCCGCGGCCGGAATCCCGGTGACGCACAGGGAAGTCAGCCACATGTTCACCGTGGTGTCCGGCCACGCGCCGCTGACTGAGAAGGAACTCACCCACCTGGCCGGCCTGGGCGGCACGATCGTGGTCCTGATGGGCATCGGCACGCTGCACCACCTGGCCGCAGGCCTGCGCCGGGCCGGCATGCGCGCCGACATGCCCATGGCCGTCGTCGAGCGGGGCTACCGGCCCGGGCAGCGGACCACCATCGCGGAGCTGGGCACCATTGCCAGCGCCGCCGCCGGCTGCAGCAACCCTGCCGTCCTGGTGATCGGCGAGGTGGTGCGCGTGGCTGAGGCCAACCGCGGGCATGCCGAGGCTGCCGCGGATCTTGACCGCCTGGCTGCCTCGCTGCTGGGTTCGTGATCGATATGAGTCCGTTGAACGCCCTGGCCCCCGCTACGGGACCCACTGCACGAGCAGGGTCCTCCGCTTCATCATCCGCCGCGCCCGGCACCGCCGGCTCGGAGCCGCAGGAGGCGGCGGCCCCGGAAGTTGCCGAGGCGCCCCTGGAAGGATTCCGGATCGGCGTCACTTCGCACCGCCGTTCCCGCGACCTCATCGAGGCTCTGGAGCGCCGCGGCGCTGAGGTGCTGCACGCTCCGGCGCTCAAGATCGCGCCGGTGAACGAGGACATCAGCCTCATCGAGGACACCAAGGCCATCATCGCCGCGAAGCCCGATCTGTGCATCGCCACCACGGCGTACGGCATGCGCCGCTGGTGCGAGGCGGCGGACGCCTCCGGCATCGGCGAGGAGCTGCTGGAAACCCTGGCTGCCTGCCGGATGTTCGTCCGCGGGCCCAAAGCCCGCGGCGCCGTCCGTGCGGCCGGCCTTGCCGACGTCGGGATCAGCAGCGACGAAACCACCGCGACGCTGGTGGACATGCTGCTGACCGAGGGAGTCCGCGGCAAGACCGTGGCGGTGCAGCTGCACGGCTACACGGACGTCCGCCAGCTCGAGCGGCTCCGGATGTCCGGCGCCACCGTCCTGACGGTCACCCCGTACCGCTGGGTGAAGCCCGACGGCGCCGATCGCCTCCCGCGGCTGATCGAGGCCGCCTGCAGCGGCAACCTGGACGTCCTGACGTTCACGAGCGCCCCCGCAGTGGACGCCATGTGGAGCACTGCCCACGAAATGGGACTGTACAAGCAACTCGTGGAGTGCCTGCAGACCACCGTCACCACCGCCGTCGTGGGCCCGGTGACCGCACAGCCGCTGCTGGACGCCGGTATCCATCCCCTGGTTCCGGAGCGTTTCCGGATGGGCGCGCTGATCCGGCTCGTGTGCGAACACCTCGCCCTTAACCACGTCCGCCGCCTGGACACCCGCTCCGGCAGCGTGGAGCTGCGTGGCCGCTCGCTGCGGATCAACGGCGAGCTGGTGGAAATGGCCCCGGCGCCCCTGCTGCTGCTTCGCGCGCTCCTGGGCGCCGGCGGGGCGGTGCTCTCCCGGGAGTCGCTCTCCGAACTCCTCGAACTGCGCGGCTCCGTGCACGCGCTGGACATGACAGTGAGCCGGCTGCGGTCGTCGCTGCCGGACGGGAGCCTCGTGGAGACAGTGGTCAAGCGCGGTTACAGGATCCGCGTCTAGTCCACGGACAGCCTCTGCAACGCGGGGTCACTTCGCGCCCATTCCACACACTCGAATGGGCGCGAAGTGACCCCGCGTTGGTTGTATTACCGGCGGGTAAAAACTGGCGAACAGGCAGGGACAATTCCGCAACAGACGGGAAACAAGCGCGAAAAGCCGCCCGCCTACAGTGGTCCCATCAGCACAACAGGGCTCGAGATCCGGCCCGCTTGGTGCAGCATTTTGAAAGGGCCCGCACATGTCCGCTCCGGCACAGTTCCCCGTCGCCACCGCACGCACCTCCGATCCGGCACCGGAGGCAGCCCCGAAAATCCTCATCGCCGGGGCGGGCCCCGCCGCCCAGGCCCTGGTTAGCCAGCTCGCCGCCTCACGGTTCGCCGGAACGGTCACGGTCCTGAGCAGCCGGGACGACGCCCCGGCGGAGCTGCTCGAACTCGCCGCGCTGCCGTTTGTCTCCGTGCGTTTCGGCCAGCCTGCCAGCCACATCGACGCCGCCGCCCGCGTGGTGACCACTGCCGACGGCATGGAGTTCAGCTACGACCAGCTGGTCATCGCGACGGGTTCCGCCCCTGTGCATTCCCCCGTTGACGGCTCCAGCCGCTGCCTCAGCTACTCCACGATTGATGACGCCGCGAGGATCGGCGACGCCGTCAAGGAAGTCACGCGGGTCCTCGGACGGCGGCCCCTGGGAATCCTCGTTGGCACAGGCCCCGCCGCCGGCCAGGCTGAGGCCGTGCTGCGGGCCCGGGGCGTCCGTCCCGTGCGCACCACCGCCCGTCCCGCAGCTGTGGTGCCCACCCTGGCCGGCTCAGTGCTGCCGGCCGCAGGCATCGTCTTCGAGGACGGCAGCCGGATGAACGGCGACCTCGTGGTCATGGCGGAGGACAGGGTTCCGCGGGACAGCCTCGCCGCCGGCGCAGGCGTCAAGACTGCCGAGTCCGGCGGCGTGGTGGTCGGCCGCGACTTCCGTTCCTCCGTGCCTGGCATCTGGGCAATCGGTGATGCGGCGTCGTTCGACGGCGTGCGGCTGGGGCTGCTGGTGGCTTCCGGTTCCGCGGCCGGCGTCTGCGCCGCGCAGCTCATGGCGGCGGTCCCCGCAGGGAGGCTGGCCGCGGCCGCCTGACCTCGATGGCGGGCGCGACGGTGGGCGGCCTGGCGCTGCGGCGCCGGGCACCGGCGCTGTGGCAAGGCTGTGGCAAGATGGTCACGCAAGGACCGCGACCACCGCGGCATCTGCGGCCCACGAGGCCAACGGAAAGGACCAGCATGAGCAACGAAGCCAGCCCCGGATCGGGCACCGCGACAAGCCCCACAGGGACCCCCGCTACCGGTGCCCAGGCGTCCAATATCGCATCCTTCATCGACCACACGCTGCTCAAGCCGGAGGCGAGCGAGGCGGAAATCCTCGAAGTCTGCGCCGAAGCCGCCGAATACAAGTTCAAGTCGGTCTGCGTGAATCCCGTCTGGGTCAAGACTGTGAAGAAAGCCCTCAAGGGCTCGGGCGTGCTGACATGCTCGGTGGTCGGCTTCCCGCTCGGCGCCACCCCCAGCGACGTCAAGGCCTTCGAAGCCCGCGGCGCTGTGCTCGACGGGGCGGACGAGGTGGACATGGTCATCAACATCGCCGCGGCCCGCGCCTCCGACAAAGGCGCCCTGGTGGACGACATCAAGGCGGTCGCAGAGGCCGTCCACACCGGCGAGGCAATCCTGAAGGTCATCATCGAGACCGCCCTGCTGAACGACGCCCAGAAGGTGCTCGCCTGCGAGGCAGCCGTGGAGGCCGGGGCCGACTTCGTCAAGACGTCAACGGGCTTCAACGGCGGCGGCGCCACCGCCGACGACATCGCCCTCATGCGGCGCGCCGTGGGTCCCGACCTGGGCGTCAAAGCCTCCGGCGGGGTGCGTTCCCTGGCGGACGCACAGGCTATGATTGCAGCAGGTGCAACACGTATTGGTGCCAGCTCCGGAATTGCGATCGTCAAGGGCGAACAGGGTTCGTCCGGCTACTGATCCGCCGAAGCCGCCACAGTTTGAGCCCCGCGGGGCCGAGGAGGAACGAATGTCCAGCAAGACCGACACGCAGACACCCCAGAACGAGAACAGCCTGGTCACCAGCATTGTTCTGTTCGCAGTGATGATGGCCCTGTTCCTGGGCGCCATCTACTCGCTGTCCTTCCTGACCCTGGACAACCCCTGGCCGATGGCTGTGTGCCTGGGCCTGTTCGCCCTCGCGTTCTGGATCCCGCAGACCATCCTGGGCCGCTCGGATTCCGCCGGCGAGTACTGACCCGCTGCCGCAGTCAGCATCCAAACGTAAGAGCAGCTGAAGCTCCGGACCCGTCCGGAGCTTCAGCTGTTTAACGCGGCTTCACCTCAGAGCAGGCCCATCAGGCTGTTGGCCAGCCGGGCGGCCAGCGCCAGCGCGGCAGGAAAATGGGCGTCTGCCAGCGACCAGGCCGCCATGCACATGCCCACCATGGCGTAGCTGCTCACCGGAATCAGCACGAGCCATTCCCGCCGCGAGCCGGCCCGGCCCAGGAGCGGGATGGACAGCGCGCCGTTGGGCCGCCAGAACGTCCTCAGCACCGGCAGCCGGCGCAGGAACTTGGGCGGCCTGATCACCAGCGGCCACAGGAGGGGTACTCCCCCGGTGGTCACCATGTCGCCCACAATGTGGACCACGACGCCGATCAGCATGGACACCGGCAGCCAGGTCCATTGGTCGGGCGCGAACCAGGTGACCAGGCCGGCCATGGTCAGCGCGAAGATCCAGTTGCTGATGAAGCCCGACTTCGGAAACAGCTTCAGCGCCTTGGCTGCGATATTGATCATGAACATGCACAGCAGCCCGGCGCCCACGGAGAGGAGCCCCCAGTCCGTCTGCAGCTGGATCTGGCCGGCCATCGCGGCCAGCACCACGAAAAACGCGCCCCCGAGCAGGGAGTGCGTGCCCTGGCGGTGGCCGCCGCTGGCGTTCTCTATGCCCACGGCAATCACGTTGGAGAGGGGCGGCAGCGAATGCGCGACGGTGCTGGAGCGGTGGTCCCAGTCACAGACCAGGGCAGTGCCCGCCGTCGCCATTCCGCCGATCAGCACCCCTGTGGCATCCAGCGGATACCATCCCAGGGTGTACGGCCCCGTCGAGGCAACAGCTACCCACGCCGCAGCCCCTGACGCGGCGTGGTGCCCTCCCATCATGGCTCAGCCCACTGTCAGCGGCGCGTCGGAGAAGATGTTGCGGATCACGCCGTTGGCCCACTCCAGGATCTCGGCGTCCTGGAGGTCCCGTCCGCCGATCTTCGCCGTCTTGGGCTTGGGGATGAGCACGGCGTCCAGCGCCGGCTTCGACTGAGCGCCCGGATACATGCGGTTCAGGCGCATGGTCTTGGACTCCGGAAGCTGCGCTGGCGAGAACTTGATGAAGTTGCCCTGCAGCGCGACGTCGGACAGCCCGGCCTCCCGGGCACCCACCCGGAAGCGTGCCACTGCCACGAGGTTCTGCGCGGGCAGCGGCGGCTCGCCGTACCGGTCCACGAGCTCGGCGAGCACCTCCTCGATCGCCTCGTGCGTGAGCGCCGCCGCCAGCTTGCGGTAGGCCTCCAGGCGGAGGCGTTCGCCCGGAACGTAGTCGTGCGGCAGATGCGCGTTGACCGGAAGCTCGATCTTCATGTCGGCGGCCTTTTCCTCGGCCTCGCCGCGGTAGTCCGCCACGGCCTCGCCCACAAGGCGGATGTAGAGGTCGAAGCCCACCCCCTGGATGTGGCCGGACTGCTCACCGCCGAGCAGGTTGCCGGCGCCGCGGATTTCGAGGTCCTTCATGGCCAGCTGCATGCCGGCGCCGAGCTCGTTGTGGGTGGCCACCGCCTTCAGGCGTTCGAGCGCCACCTCGCCCAGCGGTTTCTCCGAGGGGTACAGGAAATAGGCGTAGGCCCGCTCGCGTCCGCGGCCCACGCGGCCGCGGAGCTGGTGGAGCTGTGAAAGGCCGTATTTGTCCGCGCCGTCCACAATCAGCGTGTTGGCGTTGGAAATATCCAGCCCGGTTTCGATGATGGTGGTGCAGACCAGCACGTCGAAGCGCTTCTCCCAGAAGTCCACGATGATCTGCTCCAGCCGGCTCTCCGACATCTGCCCGTGCGCCACTTCCACCCTGGCCTCCGGCACCAGCTCGCGGATCTTGGCGGCGGTCCGTTCAATCGTGGAGACGCGGTTGTGCACGAAGAAGACCTGGCCTTCGCGCATGAGCTCGCGCCGGACCGCGGCGGAGGTCTGCTTGTCCGTATAGGGCCCCACGTAGGTCAGCACCGGATGCCGTTCCTCGGGCGGCGTGGCCAGGGTGGAGGTTTCGCGGATGCCCGTCAGGGACATTTCCAGGGTGCGCGGGATGGGGGTGGCGCTCATGGCCAGCACGTCCACGTTGGTGCGCATCTTCTTCAGCGCTTCCTTGTGCTCCACGCCGAAACGCTGTTCCTCGTCCACGATCACCAGGCCCAGGTCCTTGAAGGCGAAATCTTTAGAGAGCAGCCGGTGCGTGCCGATCACCACGTCCACGGTCCCGTTCTTGACGCCCTCCGCGGTTTCCTTCGCCTCCTTCGACCCCTGGAACCGGGACAGCGGCTTCACCTTCAGCGGGAACCCGGAGAACCGCTCGGTGAACGTCTCGTAGTGCTGCTGCGCGAGCAGGGTGGTGGGCACCAGCACGGCCACCTGCTTGCCGTCCTGCACTGCCTTGAACGCGGCGCGGACGGCAATTTCGGTCTTGCCGTAGCCCACATCGCCGGACACGAGGCGGTCCATGGGGATCTCGCGTTCCATGTCAGCCTTGACCTCGTTGATGGTGGTGAGCTGGTCCGGCGTCTCCACGTAGGGGAACGCCTCCTCGAGCTCGCGCTGCCAGGGAGTGTCCGGGCCGAACGCATGGCCGCGGGACGCCATCCTGGCCGAATAGAGCCGGATGAGCTCGCCAGCGATTTCCTTGACAGCCTTGCGCGCCTTGGACTTGGTGCTGGCCCAGTCGGAGCCTCCCATCTTGCTGAGCACGGGAGTGTCGCCGCCCACGTAGCGGGTCACCTGGTCCAGCTGGTCGGTGGGGACGAAGAGCCTGTCGCCCGGCGCCCCGCGTTTGGAGGGCGCGTACTCCAGCACCAGGTACTCGCGGACGCCGTCGCCGCCGCCGGCGACCTTCCGCTGGATGAGTTCGATGAACCGGCCGATGCCGTGCTGTTCGTGGACCACGTGGTCCCCTGCCAGCAGCTGCAGCGGGTCCACGGCGTTCCGCCGCTTGGACGGCATGCGGCGCATGTCCTTCGTGGAGCCGGCCGATGTGCGTCCCAGCAGGTCGGCTTCCGTCAGCAGCCCGGTTTTCAGCCCGTCCAGGACAAAACCGCGTCCGACGGCGGCCGTGGTCACCTCGATGATCCCCGCCTGGGGTTCGTGGTCCAGGGACTCCACCCGTGCGCACGGGATGTCGGCGTCGTGGAACAGCTCAGCCAGGCGCTGAGCCGGTCCGGGCCCTTCGGTGGCCACCACGATGCGCCACTGGTCCCGCACGTGGGAGCCGATGAATTCCATCATTTCGGCGACGTCGCCCTGGTACCCCCGGGGTTCGCGGGCGTGGAGGTTGAGCACGTTGATGTCCGGGGTGAGTTCCTCGTCAGTGGCCAGCGAGGTGATGGACCACCAGGACACGTCATGGCCCAAGGCCGCGGAACGGGTCTCGGTCAGCGAGCGGAAGCTGGCGGAGTGCAGGGCTGCGGACGCCTGGGAACTCAGATCCAGCGGCGCGGTTCCGCCGTCGGACGCCGTGGACCACGCCGCCTCCAGGAACTCCTCATTGGTGGCCGCGAGGTCGTGCGCGCGGGTGCGGACCTTCTCCGGTTCGACCACCACCGAAATGGACCCGGCGGGGAGCTGTTCCATGAACGGAACCATGGCGTCCACAAGTACGGGGGCCAGGGATTCCATGCCTTCCACGGCGATGCCGCCGGCGATCTTCTCCAGCATGTCCGCGGCGGCGGGGAGCTGGGATTTCAGCGTCGCGGCGCGGGACATGACGGACGGCGTGATCAGGATTTCGCGGCACGGCGGGGCGTGGAGTTCGGTGGGGTGGTGCAGGCCGGGCGAGGTCAGCGAGCGCTGGTCGGCGACGGCGAACCAGCGCATCTGGTCCACCTCGTCGCCGAAGAATTCCACCCGGATGGGGTGGTCCTCGGTGGGCGGGAAGACGTCCAGCATGCCGCCACGGACGGCGAACTCGCCGCGGCGGGTCACCATGTCCACCCGAGCGTAGGCGGCGTCGGCGAGGCTCTTCACAACACTGCTGAAGGGGGCCTCCTGGCCAACCTTCAGGGTCACGGGCACCAGTTCCCCCAGCCCGGCCACAATCGGCTGGACCACGGCGCGAACGGGAGCCACCACCACACGCAGGGGTCCCGCCGTCGAGCTTTCCGGGTGCGCCAGCCGGCGCAGCACCGAAAGCCGGCGTCCCACGGTGTCCGAGCGCGGCGACAACCGCTCGTGCGGGAGCGTTTCCCAGCTGGGGAACTCCACCACCGAGTCGGCCGGCAGGTAGGCCCGGAGGGCCGCCGTCAGGTCCTCCGCCTCGCGGCCCGTGGCGGTGACCGCCAGGACCACGGCGGATGCGGCATCCCCGCCCTGATCCTGTGCGAGTCCGTCCGCCATTTCCGCCAGCAACACCGCGCGCAGACCCGCGGGGGCGCTGATCTGGTAGTCCTCGCTGCGGACGCCGAAGCTCCTGGCTGCCTCGGCCTGAACGCGGGCGAAGGTCTTGTCTGCGGCGAGGACGCGGCGCAGGCCGGTGAGGGACGGGCCGGTGGGGCTCATGGCAAGGATCTCCTGTGGTTTTCACTTCGAACGCAGGCAACACGAAAACCCGAAATTCGCGAGAATGCCGGGTGGTCCCAGCCTACCCCCGCCGCCGCGGGGCGGCATCCGGGCCCGCCCCGAAGGGCCAGTTGCTAAGCTTGCTTGGCAACTGAGCCTGGACCCAGCACCGCAGCCATCCTAAGGAGACTCCCATGAGCGACCACCCCGGAAATGACCGCAGGACTGTGCTGGTCACGGGCGCCACCGGCTACATCGGCGGGCGGCTGGTCCCGCGGCTGCTCGAGGCCGGGCATCGCGTGAAGGTGCTGGTCCGGTCCCCGGAGAAAATCGCCGGTGTGCCCTGGTTCGGCGACGTTGAGGTGGTGCGCAGCAGCCTCGACGACACCGGTGCCCTGCAGGATGCCCTGAAGGGCGTCGACGTCCTGTACTACCTGGTCCACTCCATGGCTGCGGGGTCCGGCTTCGAGGCCAAGGAAAAATCCATGGCGGAACTCGTGGCGAACGCCGCGGCCGCGGCCGACGTGCACCGGATCGTCTACCTCGGCGGCCTGCACCCCCGCAACACCGAACTGTCGACGCACATGCGCTCCCGCGAAGCCGTGGGCAAGGTCTTCCTGTCCGGCCCCGTGGACGCCGTGGTGTTCCAGGCCGGCGTGGTGATCGGCTCCGGCTCGGCCTCGTTCGAAATGATCAGGCACCTCGCCGAAACACTGCCCCTCATGCCGGCCCCCAGCTGGGTGCGGAACCGGGTCGAGGCCATCGCCGTCCGGGACGTGCTGCATTACCTGGTGGGCGCCGCATCACTGCAGGAACGCCTCAACCGGACCTTCGACATCGGTTCCCGGGACGTCCTGAGCTACGCCGGAATGATGCAGGAGTACGGCGCCGAGGCCGGCCTGCCGCGGCGCGTGGTCCTGGCGCTGCCTATCCCGGCGCCCAGGCTCGCGGGCCTTTGGGTGGCACTCGTGACCCCGATTCCGCTGTCCATGTCCGTGCCGCTGGTGCAGTCCCTGCAGCACGACGCCGTCTCCGCCGAACATGACATCGACGACTACATCAAACAGCCCGACGGCGGCCTGACCGGCTACCGCACGGCCGTCGCCTTGGCGCTGGGCAAGGAACGCGACGGGCAGGTGGAAACCACGTGGGCCAACGCCGGCGCCGACGCCGATCCGCTGCCCAGCGACCCGCAGTGGGCAGGGCACAAGGTCTACGTGGATGAGCGGACCTTCTACGGCGACGTGGACCCCGCGCAGGTGTGGACCATCATTGAGGGCATCGGCGGCAAGAACGGCTGGTATTCCCTGCCGCTCGCATGGAGTGTCCGCGGCTGGCTGGACAAGCTCTCAGGAGGCGCCGGCCTGACCAGGGGACGGCGGCACCCGCACCACCTTGTTGCCGGCGAAGTGGTGGACTGGTGGCGCGTGGAGCGGATCGAACGCGGCAGGCTGCTCCGCCTGCGGGCCGAGATGCGCGCGCCGGGACGCGCCTGGCTTGAGCTGTCCGTGGAGCCCGACGGGGCCGGCAGCCGGTACCGCCAGCGGGCCATCTTCTTCCCCAAAGGGCTCAGCGGCCGGCTCTACTGGCTGGCCGTCCTACCGTTCCACAGCCTGATCTTTCCGGCCATGTCACGCAACATCACCGCCGCGGCGCGGAAGATCGCCGGCGCTGAAAAGTCCGGGAACAGGAAGCCCGGTGACAAGGAGACGCAGGCAACCCCGTAGGATGTTGGGAGCAAAAAGCGTTCTGACCCCACAACAATGGAGGATCCATGGCACTGAGTGCATCCACTACCCTTCCCCACGGCGTCGACAAGGTCGCTGAGGTGTTCGCCAACGAGGACTTCCAGCGCCACACCAGCGAATTCGTGGGCGGCAGCCTCGAGTCCTTCACCGTGGACGGTGACGTTGCCGGAGCCTTCAGCACCACCTCGGTCCGCACCCTCCCCACCACCCGCCTGCCGGAAATCGCCCGCAAGTTCGTGGGTGAAACCCTCAAGGTGACGCAGGTGGAGAAGTGGGCCGCTCCGGCCGCCGACGGCTCCCGCCAGAGCAGCATCTCCCTCAAGATCGCGGGGGCACCGATCGACGTCACTGCCGTCCAGCGGCTCGTGGCCGACGGCGGCAGCACCCGCGTGGAGCTTGAGGGCACCGTCACCTCCTCCGTCCCGTTCCTGGGCGGGAAGATTGCCGAAGCAGCCGAGCCCATGGTGGGCAAGGCGCTGAACATCCAGTCGCAGCAGGCCCAGGCCTGGCTCGAAAGCCACTAAGGCCATGGACGTCCCCGCCGTGCTGGCCTGGATCCTGATCATCTCCGGCTTCTGGTCGCTCGTTGTGTGGCCCCAGTTCCTGCGCCGGGTGATGAAGGACCCGCGGGCGCGGGACACCGCCGGCAAGGCCACGAAGTTCCTCACGGTCCACGTGGTCCTCGTGGCGGTGTCCATGGTTCTGGGTGCCGCCACGGCCGGAATCGGTATCGCGGCGCTGCTCGGCTGAGCGGCGCCGCCGGGGACTGGTCCCGAGCCGGCCGTGGCGGGTTCTGCTGTCGCGCTCAGGCACCCTCGGCTAAGCTGGCAGAAAAGGTGCGCCGGGAAGTCTGGTCGGCAATACGTTTGCCGACCCCCTGAGCAAGGAGCCCCAGTGGCCAGACCGCCCCTTCCTTCCCGCGCACGCCCGGTGTTTAGCCGCTCCACCTACAAGGAATACCTCCGGATAGCAGCCATCCTCCGGCTGGAGACCGTGGGCGGCGCTCTGCTCCTCGTTGCCACGGCCGCCGCCCTGATCTGGGCCAATTCCCCTGCGGCGGGCGCCTACTTCGGCCTGCGGGACCTGGAACTGGGCTTCGATCCCTGGCACCTCCGGCTGAGCGTGGGCCACTGGGCCTCGGACGGCCTGCTCGCGATCTTCTTCTTCATTGCCGGTCTGGAACTCAAGCGCGAGTTTGTTTCCGGCGAACTCCGCAGGCCGTCCCGGGCGATCGTTCCGGTGACCGCGGCAGCGGGCGGGGTGGCCGTGCCGGCCCTCATTTACGCCGCCGTCACCTGGAGCCAGGGTGCCGAGGCCCTCAGGGGCTGGGCGATCCCCACGGCCACTGACATCGCGTTCGCGTTGGCCGTGCTGGCCGTCATCAATACCCACCTCCCCTCTGCGCTCAGGACCTTCCTACTGACCCTGGCCGTGGTGGATGACCTGATCGCCATCGGGATCATCGCGTTCTTCTACTCCTCGGGCCTCGAGCCGGTTTTCCTGCTGGCCGCCTTGGTCCCGCTGGCGCTCTTTGCCCTGCTGGTGCAGAAACGCATCAGCCGCGGGTACCTGCTGGTGCCGCTGGCAGGAGCCACCTGGGCCCTGGTGCATGCCTCCGGGATCCACGCCACCGTGGCCGGTGTCCTACTCGGGTTCACCGTCCCGGTTCTCGTGTCACGCCGGGACCGCCACGCGGTGCGGGCCGCGGGCGGAGGCCATGGCGCCGGCCACGCAGCGGGAATGGCCGAACGCCTGGAACACGTGCTGCGGCCGGTCTCCGCCGGACTCGCGGTGCCCGTCTTCGCCTTCTTCTCCGCCGGCGTCGCGATCGGCGGTGCCGCCGGGATCGCCTCCGCCCTGGCCGACCCCGTGGCGTTGGGAATCGTGGCTGCCCTGGTCGCGGGCAAGGCCATCGGCGTCTTCGGTGCCACCTACGCCGTTACCAGGACCACCCGGGCAAAGCTCGACGACGGGCTGAAGTGGATCGACGTTGCCGGCCTGTCGCTGCTCGCGGGGGTGGGCTTCACGGTGTCCCTGCTGATCGCGGAACTTAGCTTCGGGCCCGGCTCGGTGCACGATGATCACGCGAAGGTGGCCATCCTGGCCGGCTCGCTGACGGCGTCGGCGATTGCCGCCGTCGTGCTTAAGGCCCGAAACCGGCACTACCGCCGGGTGGAGCTTGAGGAAAAGCGGGACGACGACGGCGACGGCGTGCCGGATGTTTTCGAGCGGACCGGCTGACAGCCCAACGGCTGAACTGCGGGCTACGCGGCCTGGTTCAGGGCGTCCTCCGCGGCAACCCAGGAGATCATGGCGCACTTCACCCGCGCTGCATAGCGGGCGACGCCCTCAAAGGCGGCGGCGTCGCCGAGTACTTCGGGATCCGCATGGACTTTCCCGCGCGAGCGCAGGACCTCGCGGAAGTTGCCGATCACCGAGCGCAGTTCCTCCACGGACATGCCTTCGGCCATCTCGCTCAGCACGGACGCGGACGCCATGGAAATCGAGCAGCCGGCGCCGTCCCAGGCCAGCTGGGCAACGGTTCCGTGATCCACGGCAACACGCAGGGTGACCTCGTCGCCGCATACGGGGTTCAGCTGGTGCGACTGGCCGGTGGACGCGCCTTCGGGAGCCGGCGTGTCCGACAGGCCGCTGCCATGCCTGGCCTTGGAATGGTCCAGGATGATCTGCTGGTAAAGCTGGTCGAGGCTCATGCTCAGGTACCTGTCTTCGTGTAGCCGGGCACTAGGCCCGGAAGTAGGCGCGGACCCCGGACACTGCATCCAGGAATTCGTCGACGTCGTCGGTGGTGTTGTACAAGTAGGCGCTGGCCCGTGTGGTGGCCGTCAGGCCCAGGCGCCGGTGCAGCGGCTGGGCGCAGTGGTGGCCCACGCGGACGGCGATTCCGCGTGCGTCCAGGAACTGGCCGACGTCGTGGGCGTGGACACCGGCGACGTCGAACGCCGCCAGGCCGATGCGGTCCTGGCCGGACGCCGGGCCGAGCACGCGGACACCGTCGATGCGTTCGAGGCCGGCCACCATGCGCTGGCCCAGTTCGGACTCCCAGTGGTGCACGCGGTCGATCCCGGTCTCCGTCAGGTAATTGACCGCTGCGGCGAGGGCCACGGCCTGGGAGATTTTCTGCGTCCCGGCCTCGAACCGCTGCGGCGAGGGAAGGTATTCGGCCCGTTCCATGGTCACGGTGGTGATCATGGAGCCTCCGGTCTGATAGGGAGGCAGCACGTCCAGGAGCTCCTGCTTGCCGTACAGCACGCCGATGCCGGTGGGGCCGAGCATCTTATGGCCCGAAAATACGGCAAAGTCGACGTCCAGCTCCTTGACGTCAAGGGACAGATGCGGTGCCGACTGGCACGCATCCAGCACCGCCAGCGCACCGGCGCGCCGGGCCAAGGCCACGAGTTCACTGACCGGATTGATCGTGCCGAGCACGTTGGACGCGTGGGTGAAGGCCAGCAGCCTGGTGCGCTCCCCGACGATTTCCGCGGCCTGGTCCAGGCGCAGCGATCCTGAGTCGTCGATCGGGATGTGCCGCAGCGTGGCCCCGGTCCGGTAAGCCAGTTCCTGCCAGGGAATCAGGTTGGCGTGGTGCTCCATTTCGGTGACCACGATCTCGTCGCCCGGGCCAAGGGCCAGTTCCCGCAGCCGCGCATCGCCGCGCCCCTGCGCCGCCCACAGGCTGGCGTTGGAGAGCGCATAGCTGATGAGGTTCAGGCCCTCGGTGGCGTTGGACGTCCAGACGATTTCCTCAAACTGCGCCCCGACGAAGTCGGCAACAGTCTGCCGGGCGTCTTCGAACACCTCCGTGGCCTCAACGGCGAGGTGGTGCGCGCCGCGGTGCACGGCGGCATTCCGCTGCTCGTAGAACTCCTGTTCGGCCTCGATGACGCTCAGGGGATTCTGTGACGTGGCACCGGAGTCCAGGTAGATCAGCAGACGGCCATTGACCAGCTGGTCCAGTACGGGAAAGTCGTTCCGGATCCGCAAGACCTCAGCGTTGTCCATGGCGGGGAGGGCACGCGAGAGCGTGGGTGGCGTTGATACGACGGCCAATGGGACTCCTTGGGGTGCCTTGAGGTATGTCTCAATTGTCCCACAGCACAGTAAAGGCGGCCCTTCCCCGGGAAAGGCCGCCCTGACTGTGCCGGTATCCTCCGGCACGCCTATCAGTTATAAGGGCCGGCGACGGCTGGGGGGAGAGCCTCGGTCTCAGAAGGCTCTGACGTCGCCGGCCCCGTCTTCACCCGGGCCGCTGTGGCCGGAAGTATGCGGATCGAGACCTGCACTGCCTGGCGGCAGCTGAGGCGGTGCACCTGGACACCGCTTCTGCTGCCTCTCTCAGTTAATCGCGCACTGCCGTTTCCGGCACGAGTATTGTGTACTCGTTTTTTCGGGTGATCGACTACTGGTCCGCGCAGGCGGCCCTGCCGCGGCCCGAACGGCGCGGATTTCGCGCAGCTACGTCTTGGGCAGGGCTATTTCCTGGGCCGGACTATTTTCCTGGGCAGCGCTACTTTGTGGGCGAGGCTATTTCTTGGGCAGCGCGAGGGCGAGCTCATCGCGCCGGCGGACGCCGAGTTTGACGTAGCTTCTGTACAGATGGCCCTCGACGGTCCTGACCGACACCATGAGCTGCTGGGCAATCTCGCGGTCGGAGAGCCCCTGCACCGCCAGTTCCACGATGTCCCGCTCGCGGCGGGTCAGGTGGACGCTCGGAACCGAGGCGATGAACGGGCTTTCCCTGAACCGCTCGCCCAGTTCCTCGTCGCACTTCTCCCGGTGGGCCACAGCCTGCCGGGCGCGCCGACGCTCCCCTGCGCCGTCCAGCAGGGCACCCGCCCGGGCGTACCCCTCACGCGCCAGGTTGATGAGTCCCGCTTCCTCCAGTCCGGCGGCGGTCTCCATGAGGACGTCAGCGTCCTCCGAGGCCCACGCCTGGGCCAGCTGCCGCCACCCAGCAGCCCACCGGCCTTCAACGGTAGCGGCCAGCGAGGCAAGCTCCTCGATGACCGACCGGTCCCCAAGATCGGAACACAGGATCAGGCATTCCATCCTGATCCCCGGCTGGGCGGCAACAGGGTCCGACGCCGCCAGCTCCCGGAGTTTGTCCAGCCCGCTGCCCTTCCGGTCCAGATACTCCGCGGCAGCCGCCGCGTATGCCTCTGCCAAGAGGTCATACCCCGGGCCGCTGGCGTGGCGCGCGGCGATGAAGTCCTGTTCGAGCCGCTTGGCCTGGGCGGTGTCCCCCAGCCGGGCTGCCGCGTAGAAGGCCAGCGCCGAGCCGAACCTGAACTCCTGGAGCGGGTCGTTGACGCGAAGGGCCTCGACGGCGGGCAGGAGAACCTGATAGCCGCGTTCCAGCTGCCCTTGCCGCAGGAACCCGAGGCCGCGCAGCACCTGGATTCCGCCGCCAAACGTGGCTGCCCCCTCGGCCCGCTCCGGCGCGTAGGTCGACAACTCGTGCTCCGCCGATTCCCAGTTGCCGGCTGCAAGGGACGTCGCGACAAGGCGGGTCAGGACGAACTCATTAAAGAAGTACAGGCCCCCCTGCAGTGCAGGCAGCGACGGTGCCGCCGTCAGGGCGGCAGCGTGACCCTGGTGTGCCAACCCGGCCGACGCCAGGGTTTGTGCGAGCAGGGCCTGAGCCACCGCGTGAGTGATCTCGCCGACGGACGCGGCGCGGAGGTCCGCCCTGGACCGTCCACTGCCCTGCCCTGCGGTCTCCCCGCCAATGACTGTCCCGGGGCCGCGAGCGTCGGCAACACCGGCGTACCCGAGCGCGGCAATGACTTTGCGTATCCTCTCGTGATCGCCGGTGTCTGCCATCTCGAGCAACGCGTGGATCCGGTCCTGCCAGGAATCGGCCACTTCGTGTCCGGCGGTTTCGAGTTGGTGCCGGGATTCGGCCCGAAGGAGCTGGGCGGACTTACCCAGCGCCAAATGGGCTGACGCCCGGAGCATGAGAATGTGCGGAGCCTCAGGATCCCGTGCCAGCTCAAGCCAGCATCCGTCCAGGAGGGACGCGGCTTCCCGGTATTTGCCTTCGTTGAAAAGTGCCCTCGCGGTGATGGACTCCGCGTGGGCCAGCAGTTCCGGGGCCTTGACGTGCGCCGTCATAAGGCGGGCACCGGCATTGTTGAACATGGTCACAGCCAGCAGCGCAGCGTCCAGCAGGTCCGGATCAGGCACGTCCATGCCGCATTCGAGTGACCACTCGACCATCCGCAGCCTGCCTTCGGCGCCGGCGTTCCTGGTGTCCAGGTACCCGTCGAGCTTTTGTCGCAGCTGCAGGCTCCTGGAGACTGACACCTGGTGCCGCATGGATTGGCCCAGGATGGGATGCCACAGCCGCAGTTCGCTTTGCCGGCCGGTGGATTCGCTCACGATCTGGTTGTCCAACAGGGACCGGACTACGGCGGCCCCGCACACGTCTTCGATCAGGCTGCGCTGCACGGGTTCGGCGAGGGCGATGACGCGTAGGGCATCCTGTTCCTCCGGGGTTCTGCGGAGGAGGTCCTTGACCACGACGTCAGAGAGCCTGGGCCCGTCGGCCGGCAGGGAACCCAGGAGCAGCCAGATCCCGTTCCGTTTGACGAGGGTTCCGTCCGCGACCGCATCGCTGAGCAGGCAGTTCAGGAGCAAAGGGTTGCCGCCTGACGCCGACGACAGCGACTGCACGGTGCCTGCCGGGACAGTCCCCTGGAGGGTGTGTTCCACCACCTCTGTCACCTGGTCCCCGGTGAGGGGCCTGAGGTCCACGCGCTCAGCGAGGCCGTCGTACCACAGCTGGTTCAGTGCCTGGGGCAGTCCGGGACGTGGACGGCCGGCGGCCAGAACGCTGGCCCACCCGGCCGACATCATGTCCACCACCAGGCTTGCGGTGGCGTCGTCAAGGTGGTGGGCGTCGTCCACGACAAGGAGCAAGGGAACGTCGTTGACCCCTTTGAGCTGCTGAAAATAGGTCCAGACCGCCCTGAGGACGGCCACCGGGGAGTCCGCCTCTTCCGCGGGGAGTTCAGCCGTATACGGGGCCAGCACACCATAAGGAACCTTGGCGAGCGAGGAGCTGCCATGGATGCGCAGGATGGTCATTTCCGAGGCCATCTGGTCGCTGACGGCATCCGTGACCGAGGACTTCCCGAGGCCGGGCCCCGCCATGAGGTAGACAGCCTGGCTCGCCCGGCTGCGGATAATGCTGCAGACGTGCTCAATCACTTCCCGGCGGCCCGTGAGCTGCCTCTGCTCGGATTCCGCTTTCACGCGGCCATTAGACGAGTCCAGGCAGATCACCCCTGGAAGTCACGCCGAGCTTGGTGAAGACCTGATACAGGTGGCCTTCAACGGTGCGCACGGAGACGCCCATCTCCAGGGCAATATCCTTGTTGGAGACGCCCTTGCCCGCCAGCCTGGAAATCTGCCGCTCACGGGCGGTCAGAAGGGGGCTGCCGCTACTGGGCACGATCGGCAGGCTGGGCACTGTGGCGGTGAGGTTGTCCAGCCTGGCCTGCGCGATGCGGGCGGAGGCGGAGTCGCCGGAGTGCCTGGCAAAGTCCACAGCGAGCGCAACGCACCGTGCCTCGACCGCGTCCAGTTCCAGCTCGGCTGCTAGGTGCGCGCCCTCCAGAAGCACCTTGGCATCCTTGGTGCGGCTGCCCACGGCGATCAGGCGCGAGATCTCCGCCAGCTTTCCCTGCCGGTGGCCGGCTACCTCCTCCAGCAGCCGGAAGTCGTCGTCGGTGCCGTTGACGGTGGCACCCAGCAGGCTGATCCCCGCGAGGGTGTACCGGCCGGCGGCGATGTCGCGCCGGGCCGTCTCCAGCAGCCGCTTAACGGCGTCGGTGTCACCCAGCCACCTTCCGGCCATATCAGCGCAGAAATCGGTGATGGTCTGGGTGCCGAAGTTGCACGGGCCCCTCGCGCCCCGCAGCTTGTCGAGGTACTTGCGGGACTGTCCGGCGTTGCCGATCTGGGCGTAAGCGAAGGCCGTGGCTGCATAGGCGGCCTGGAGCATGTTCAGGACCGGGCGCAGTTCCAGCTGTGCCACAGCGGACAGCAGCGAATCCAGTGCAACGGCACCGCGGCCGGAATATACGTAGGCGATTCCGGTGGCCAGCTCGGTGGCTGACGTACGGTGGGCCAGACGGCGCTCCGCCTGGCCTTTCGGCGGACCGACCAGGTCCAGGCACCGCTGCCATTGGCCGGCCTGCAGCAGCACGCCGAAGGCCGTCATCGCGAACTTCTCGCGCAGTCCGGTCATGGGTCCGGCGTCGGAAAGCTGGCCGCCAACCCGCCGCATCAGCTGGAGGGCGTCCATCTCCCTGCCGACGGCGGAGAGGGCCTGCATCAGGATCATGGAGGCCTGGATGCGGAAAGCCGTGTCCTTGTTGGTTGCCGGATCCGCGGCTTGCTCCAGCGCCTCGATCATGGGGGCGTAGTCGCCGATGAAGGTCTTGTACTCGAACTCGGTCAGCGTGAGGCGGTTCATGGCCGCACCCAGCGGCTCCGGCCAGGTGGTGGCCATGCCGGGGGACACGCCCAGGCGCGCGCGCGCCCTTTCCAACTCAGCGGGGACGTTGCCGGTCAGTTCCGGCAGCCAGACCATGACCCGGCACTTGTGTGCCACAGCGTTGGCGAAGTCCTCCACGCCGAGCTGGTCCAGCTGGGCCTGTGAAATGTCGTCGAGGGCTGCCATGGCCTGCAGCGGCAGATCCAGCAGCAGGTAGGCGGAGCCCTTGTGCTGCTGCCCCACGACCCATTCGGCGTCGGTCCTCTTGAGGCTCTCGAGGCAGCTGAGCGCAAACCTTGGGTCGAACAGCTGCACGGCCGCCTCTGCCGCGGCCACTGCCAGGGCCGGGCTGAGTTCCGCCTGGCATTCGCGCGTCCAGGCGGCGAATTCAATGCGCTCTTCCATGGACAGGTTGGTCAGCTCGGGTTCCGCCCCGTTCAGCAGCTGGTCCCGGAGCTCCCGCCGGCGAGAAATGCTCAGCCAGGAACGGACGACATCCCCCAGGTACTGTTCCCGCAGGGATACCCAGCGGGCCTCGGTGTCCCCAACGGTGAGCAGGCCGGCATCCTCCATGTCTGCCACCGTTGCGGTGCCATAGATTTCAGTCAGCCGGGCAAGGGACACCCGGCGGGCACAGGACAGCATTTCGATGACCTCGCGGGTCTCCGGGGTTTCACGGGACCAGCGGGAGCGGACAATGTCATCGAGCCCGGTTGCGCCGTCCAGCACCACCTTGTCCCGCAACGTCCAGACGGAGTCGGACAGGACGAGGTTTCCTGACTGCTGCTGCTCCGTAACGAGCGCTTTGAGCAGCAGCGGGTTGCCGCCGACGATGGCGTGATACGTGCTCACGAGCGAGGCTGACACCCGGTGGCCGAGCAGGGTGAGAAGCACCTGCCGGGTCTGCAGTTCGTTGAGGTTCTCCAGCCGCACTTCGGTGAGCCGGCGGTCCGTGAGTAGCCAGTGGAAATCTGCGGGAAGGTCGCTGGTGCCGGGGGCAATGGCGATCACCCTGGCGGTGCGCGTGAGCATGATGTTCAGGAGGACGCCGGCGCTCATGTCGTCGATCATGCCGGTGGTGTCCAGGGTGATGACACAGTCCCGGCCTGCGGCGTCGCTGCGGATGAGGGACGTGATCCCTTGGAGGATGGCCGTGGGTGAACCCATGGCCGTTTGCGGAAGCCTTGCGAGCAGGAAAGCCAGGCAGCCGTAGGAAGTCTGTGAACCGGTCAGGGGGCTGCGGAGCTGAATCGCCCAGACGTCAGGGCCAAGTTCCGCCACCGCGGTGCGTGCGAGCGAGGATTTTCCCACACCCCGGGCACCGGTAATTACTACCCCCAGGGAATCGGGATCCGTCAGCGCATTGCGGATGGCCTCGAGGTCGGCACTACGCGCCGGAACCGACCATCGTTGAAGGTCCGTTCCGCCGGCAGCCGCTGGCCCGGCCAGCACGCCCGCCGTAGACCCACGTCCCCAGCTCAGTGGCTCAATTGACATGAACTTTTCCTTACATCCCGCTTGGCAGGATCAAGGCCCCATCGCCTCCCCCGCTTAGAAGAAGACTACCCCGATACCCCCGCCGTAAAACAGGGCATGGAATCACATTTCGCAGACCTTGAGGCGACCTTGATATTCGGCGTGCGGAATATGAATTCGCCGCTCAAACTTTCGCGGGATGAAACCTCTGTTGTGCAGCGGCCAGGCCATCCCTGATCAGGAGTTCGACGGCGTCCGAGGCGTCGTCCAGCAGGAACGGCAGCTCCTTTTTCTCGGCAGGGGCGAAATCCCGCAGGACGTAATCTGCGGTGTCCATCCGGCCCGGCGGCCGGCCGACGCCCACACGGACGCGAAGGTAGTCCTTGGTGGCGAGCCCCTTGGAGATGTCCCGAAGGCCGTTATGGCCCCCCTCCCCGCCGCCGATCTTGAGTTTCACCGTATTAAAGGGAATGTCGATTTCGTCATGGACGGCCACCACCCGGGACGGGTCAACGTCGTAGAACCTGGCCAGGGCGGACACCGGGCCACCGGAGACGTTCATGTACGTGCTGGGTTTCGCCAGCACCAGGCGCGGGCCCCCTATTCCGAGCCGGCCTTCGAGGACCTGGGCCCTTGACTTGTGGGCCTTGAAGTTCCCGCCGATGCGCGCGGCCAGTTCGTCGAGGACCATCTGGCCCACGTTGTGCCGGTTGCGGCTGTACTCGGGTCCGGGGTTTCCGAGGCCTACGATCAGCCAGGTGTCAGTCATGCATCAATCCTAAATTGGTCGCCGGGCGGGCCGGCAACGGTGCGGGCCGGGAGTGGTTTCCGGCGGTTCCCCGCCGGTACGCCAGTGGCCGGGCCCGAACGGGACCCGGCCACTGATACACGGTGCGTGAAGGCACCGCGAAGTGAAACGCAGTGATTACTCGGCGGAAGCTTCGGCCGGGGCTGCCACTGCGGCTGCTTCTTCGCCTTCTTCTTCGCCAGCCTCAGTGGCTTCGGAGATGTTGACGACCAGGGCATCGGCGTCGGTCAGCAGCACGGAGCCCTTCGGGAGGACGAGGTCGGAGGCGTGGATGTGCTCGCCGGCCGTGCGGCCTTCGATGTCGACCTCGACGGCGGTGGGCAGGTGGGTTGCCTCGGCCTCGAGGGAGACAACGGTGAGCTCGAGGTTGTGAACGGTGCCCGGGGCGGTTTCGCCGGACACGTGCACGGCAACATCCACGGTGACCTTCTCGCCCTGGCGGACGGTCAGGAGGTCGATGTGCTCGATGATCTGCTTGATCGGGTTGCGCTGGATGTCCTTGACGAGGGCAAGGTGTGCCTCGCCGTTGATGTCCAGGGACAGCAGGGCGTTGGCGGTGCGCACAGCCAGCGTGGTGGCCTTGGCGGGCAGCGTGATGTGGATGGGCTCTGCACCGTGGCCGTAGATGACAGCCGGGATCTTGCCGGCCATGCGGGCGCGGCGGGCGAAGCCCTTGCCGAATTCGGCGCGTACTTCTGCTGCGAGCTTCTGCTCAGACATAGTGTTCTCCTGGTGGCTTTACTGTGTTGATCACGACTGTGTTCAACAAAACTGTGTTCAGCAAGGGCGGAGGTCTGTAGCGACCTTCAACGCCGGGCGGCCGGAGGGCGGCCCTTCCAGAAGGGAGTTTCAGACCCAGTCGATAACGGAGACCAGCAGTCCGGTTTTCCGGAGGTGCTCTCCCTCGCCAAGGTATCGGGAAAAATCCTACCAGCGTTGTGCCCGATTACTGAAAACGGGCACAACGCCGGCCGGATGGTTTAAGCCAGGGTGTCAGGCGTTGCCGTCGAACAGGCTGGTGACCGAACCGTCGTCGAACACCTCACGGATGGCGCGCGCAATCAGCGGAGCGATGGAGAGGACGGTGAGCTGCGGGAAGCGCTTGTCTGCCGGAATGGGCAGGGTGTCTGTGACCACCACTTCACGGGCGCCGGACTCGGACAGCCGGCGCGCGGCGGGATCGGAGAACACCGCGTGCGTGGCGGCGATGATGACGTCCTTGGCGCCGGCGTTCTTGAGCACCTGGACGGCGCCGGAGATGGTTCCGCCGGTGTCGATCATGTCGTCGATCAGGACGCAGGTGCGGCCTTCGATCTGGCCCACGACGGTCTTGGACACAGCCTGGTTCGGAACCGTGAGGTCGCGGCTCTTGTGCACGAACGCCAGCGGCGCGCCGCCAAGGCGCTCAGCCCACTGTTCGGCAACCCGGACGCGGCCGGTGTCCGGCGAAACGACGGTGATGTTGTCCGCGGCGACCCGGGTTCGGATGTAGTCGGCCAGCAGCGGGATGGCCATGAGGTGGTCCACGGGGCCGTCGAAGAAGCCCTGGATCTGGGAGGTGTGCAGGTCCACGCTCATGATGCGGTCGGCACCGGCGGTCTTGTACAGGTCCGCCACAAGGCGGGCCGAGATCGGCTCGCGGCCGCGGCCCTTTTTGTCCTGGCGGGAGTACGGGTAGAAGGGGGACACCACGGTGATCCGCTTGGCCGAGGCCCGCTTGAGCGAATCAATCATGATCAGCTGTTCCATGAGCCAGTTGTTCAGGGGTGCCGGGTGGGCCTGGATGACGAAGGCGTCGGTTCCGCGGACGCTCTCGCCGGCACGGACGTAGATCTCGCCGTTGGCAAAATCATAGGCGTCGACAGGCAGCAGCTCGGTGCCCAGCTCCTTGGCGATTTCCCGGGCAAGCTCCGGGTGGGCACGCCCTGCGGCGAGCACCAGCTTCTTCTCGCCGCGAGCCGTAATTTCGGTCATGGTTGCTTGCCCTCTTCTGTAGATGCCGGGGAATTTGGGGAATCTTTGCGGGCTTCGCGGGCGGCTGCGGCTTCTGCCAGTTCCGCGGACCGCGTGCCCGGGCGGTTGGCTTTAACCCAGCCCTCGGCATTGCGCTGCGCGGCCATGGACAGCGCCAGGGCGCCTGCGGGTACGTCCTTGCGGATCACGGCTCCGGCGCCGCTGTAGGCACCGTCCCCCACCGTGACGGGTGCGACGAATACTGTGTTGGAGCCGGTGCGGACGCCCGAGCCGATCACCGTGCGGTGCTTCTTCTCGCCGTCGTAATTGGCTGTGATGTTGCCGCAGCCGATGTTGGTGTCTTCGCCGATTTCGGCGTCCCCGGCGTAGCCCAGGTGCGACAGCTTGGAGCCGCGGCCGATCTTCACGTTCTTGGTTTCGTAGAAGGCGCCGATCTTGCCGGTGTCCCCCAGGATGGTGCCCGGGCGCAGGTAGGTGAACGGTCCGACGCTCGCGCCCGCGCCGATTTCCGCGCCCGAACCGTGCGTGCGCGTCACCTTGGCGCCTTCGCCGATGCGGACATCGGTCAGGGTGGAGTCGGGGCCGACGACGGCGTCCCTCGCCACGGTGGTGCTGCCGTGCAGTTGGGTGTTGGGCAGGATCCGGACGTCCTCCGCCAGGGTGACGGTGGAGTCGATCCACGTGGTGGCGGGATCCACCACGGTGACCCCCGCGCGCATCCAGGACTCCACGGTCCGGCGGTTGTGCTCGGCGCCGAGGGCGGCGAGCTGCACGCGGTCATTGGCGCCCTCGACCTGCCAGCGGTCCGAGGTGACCACGGCCGCGACCCGGCCGCCGGCCTCGCGGGCCAGCCCCAGGACGTCGGTGAGGTATTTCTCGCCCTGCGAGTTGTCGGTGGTGACGTGCCGGAGGGCGTCCCTCAGCACGGCGGCGTCGAAGGCGTAGATCCCGGAGTTGATCTCGCGGATCTCGCGCTCGGCGTCGGTGGCGTCCTTGTGCTCGCGGATGCCGGTGACCGTTCCGTCTTCTCCGCGGAGGATGCGGCCGTACCCCGCGGCGTCGTCGAGGAGCGCGGTCAGCACAGTGATGGCGTTGCCCTCGACTTCGTGGGTATTGACGAGTTCAGCGAGCATCTCGCCGGTGAGGAGCGGGACATCGCCGTAGGTCACGACGACGGTACCCGCCACAGGGGTGTCGGCGTCGAGCGCCTCGAGCGCCACTTCAACGGCCCTTCCCGTGCCGGGAACGTCGTCCTGGTCCACGATGAGGGCCTCGGGATCGAGCTCCGCGAGGTGGGCTGCCACGCGGTCCCGTTCATGGCGGACCACGAGGGCAAGCCGCTGGGGGGTGATGCTGCGTGCGGCCAGCAAGGCGTGGCCGACCATGGAGCGGCCGCCAATTTCGTGGAGAATCTTGGGGGTACGGGACTTCATCCGGGTACCGGCACCTGCAGCTAGGACGATTACGGCGGCTGGGCCGGACTTCTCGGGGCTCACGTACGGGCTCTCCTTGCTCGGTTGCGCGGTACTACATGCGCGGCGTCCGAGCGTGTGCCCGGAACCGGCAACAGGCTTATCCTACTGGACACCTCTAATGCAGCCGTTCCGCCCATAGGATTCGAACCTATACTCCACGGCTCCAAAGGCCGGGGTGCTGCCATTACACCAGGGCGGACCACGCCAAGGCCCAGAGGCCGAGGCACGAGAACCAATTCTGCCACGAACGTTGATGCTCGTGCGACCTCGGACCGCACGGCCGCCGGTCCGCTCCGGGCAGCGCGCCGGGACCGGCCACGGACCGCTGGGCGGCGCTTGACATAAGGCATGATGGGACGGTGAGCAACAGCACAGGGACGACTGACGGCGCGGGGAGCCGGACAGCAACGCCGGAGGCGGTCCCCGCGCGCATCCCGCGGTCCCGGATGACCGGGCCCCAGCGGCGTTCCCAGCTGGTGGAAGTGGGCCGGGGCCTCTTCGCGGTGCGCGGCCTGGACGGCACCACCATCGAGGAGATCGCCGCCGCGGCCGGGGTCTCAAAGCCCGTGATCTACGAACACTTCGGCTCGAAAGAGGGCCTGTACACGCAGGTGGTCGAATTTGAGTTCAAGATCCTGCTGGCATCCATCAATGACGCCCTGGCCGACGAAGCCAAGCCGAGGGTCCTCGTGGAGCGTGCCGCCCTGGCCCTGCTGACGTACATCGAGGACCGCACCGACGGCTTCCGCATCCTCATGCGTGACGCTCCCCCGTCCCAGCCCGAAGGCGCCTTTTCCACGCTGCTCTCGCATGTCACGGCCCGCGTCGAGCACATACTGTCCGACGAATTCGCCCGCCGCGGCTTCAGTGCGGCCGACGGCGCCATGTACGCCCAGATGCTCGTGGGGATGGTGGCGATGACCGGCCAGTGGTGGCAGGACAGCCGCCAGCCTGACAAACGCGCCGTGGCAGCGCACCTCGTGAACCTCGCCTGGAACGGGCTGACGGGCCTCAAGAAGGAACCCGAGCTCCGCAGCGAGTCCTAAGCCCTCGCCGTCTGTGGTCACCTACGCGGTGCAACGGCCCTTCGCCGTCGCTTAGACACAACGCATAGGTGACGCTACGGTCGCCGGGCGACCTTCACGCCACGATGCGTCGCGATGCGCGACTACGCGAAGGACCCCAGCACCGCTATTGCAAAAGTTCCGTTCGGGGACGCCCGCTGTTCCACAACGCTGAGGTGACTCCGCTCGCCGGAGGCGGTCCTTCGAAAAGGAGCGCATCGCGGCGCAACGGGGTGGGAGCTCGCTCAGCGAGCGAGCAGCCCCTTTGCGTCGTGTCTAAGCGACGTCGAAGGGCCGTCTCCGGCACCCCTTGCGACAGTTACTCGCCGAGTACTTCGAGCGCCTCGAGCCATTCGAGCTCGAGGGCTTCGCGGTCTGCGGAGAGGTCCTTGAGCTTCTTGTTGAGGTCCGCAAGCTGGCCGACGGCGGAGGGCTCCGCGGAGGCCGTGGTCATCTGGGCGTGGATCTTTTCTTCCTGCTGGGTGATTTTGCCCAGCTGCCGTTCGATGCGGTTCTTGGCCTTGCGGGCGTCGCGCTTCTCGGCTTCCGAGGCTCCGGAGACGGCCTGTGCGGGGGCGGAACTGGCGGACGTGACCGGGTTTCCGCCGCCGGTGACCGTGGAACCGGCGAGGGCGGATTCGCGGAGTTCGAGGTACTGGTCCACGCCGCGCGGCAGGGCACGGATCTTGCCGTCGCCCAGCAGGGCCATCTGGTGGTCCGTGACGCGCTCCAGCAGGTAGCGGTCGTGGCTGACCACGACGAGGGTGCCGGGCCAGCCGTCGAGGACGTCTTCGACGGCGGCGAGGGTATCGGTGTCGAGGTCGTTGGTCGGTTCGTCCAGCATCAGCACGTTCGGCTCCCCCACCAGCAGGCGCAGGAGCTGGAGGCGGCGGCGTTCGCCACCGGAGAGGTCCTTGACCGGGGTCCACTGCTTCTCGTTGGTGAAGCCGAGCTGCTCCACGAGCTGGCCGGCGGTGAATTCCTTGCCGCCGACGTTGAAGGAGCGCTTTTCGCGCTCGATCACTTCGATCACGCGCAGGTCCGAGACGTCGTCGAGTTCCTTGACTTCCTGGGTGAGGACCGCGGTGACCACCGTCTTGCCGCGTTTGACCTTCCCGGAGGTGGGCTGGATCTCGCCGTTGAGGAGCTTCAGCAGGGTGGTCTTGCCGGCGCCGTTTACGCCCACGAGTCCCAGCCGTTCGCCCGGCGCGAGGCGGAGGGTGATGTTGTCGAACAGCTTCTGGCCGGCGTCGCCGCCCAGGAAATCCAGCGACACGTGTTCAAGGTCCAGGACGTCCTTGCCCAGGCGCGCCGTGGCCATCTTGCTCAGCGCCGTGGAGTCACGCGGTTCAGGCACGTCCGCGATGAGGGCGTTGGCGGCCTCGATCCGGAACTTGGGCTTGGCCGTGCGGGCGGGGGCGCCGCGGCGCAGCCAGGCCAGTTCCTTCTTCACGAGCTGCTGGCGCTTGCTTTCCACCACGGATGCGGAGCGGTCGCGTTCGGCGCGGGCCAGCACGTAGGCTGCGTAGCCGCCGTCGAACGGGTCCATGATGCCGTCGTGGATTTCCCACGTCTTGGTGCAGACTTCGTCGAGGAACCAGCGGTCGTGGGTGACCACCAGGAAGGCGCCCTGGTTGGCGCGCCAGCGGGTCTTGAGGTGCCTGGACAGCCACGCGACGCCTTCGACGTCGAGGTGGTTGGTGGGCTCATCGAGCATGATGACGTCGTGGTCCTCGATCAGCAGCTTGGCCAGCGCAACGCGCCGTTTCTGGCCGCCGGACAGGGCGTGGACGTTGGCGTGCCAGTCGACGTCGGACACCAGCCCGCCCATGACTTCGCGGATCTGGGGATTGCGGGCCCATTCGTAGTCGGCCTGGTCACCGACGATCGCCGCACCGACGGTAAGGTCGCCGTCGAGCACGTCGCTTTGGTCCAGGTAGCCGATGTTGACGTCCCCGCGCTTGGTGACCCGGCCGGAATCAGGCGTGGACCGCAGCGCAAGCAGGCGCATCAGCGTGGACTTGCCGTCGCCGTTCCGGCCCACCATGCCGATCCGGTCGCCCTCCTCGAGTCCGAGGGTTACGCCATCGAGAACGGTGCGGGTTGCGTACGAGACCGTAAGGTTCTCGCCGCCGAGCAGGTGTGCCACGTGGAACTGCTTTCTTCTGCAAACGGGGGATCTGAAAGTTGGAAGGTATTAAAGGAGGGTATCGGAGATGATGCGGGCGCCGGGCACCGGGCCATGGACGGCAATCGCGCTGAGGCCCTTATGCTGCAGCTCCTCGGCGAGTCCTTCTGCGGCCTCGGGATTGTGGGCCAGCAGGGCAACCGTGGGGCCGGAGCCGGAGACGATCCCGGCAATGGCACCGGATGACTCGCCAAGGCCCAAGGTGTCCCGGAGGCTCGGGGCAAGTTCGATGGATGCCCGTTGGAGGTCGTTGACGAGCACCCTGCTCAGGGCGTCGGCGTCCCCGCTCCGCAGTGCCTGCAGGATCTGCGGGTCCACCGCCGTGGGCTCCGCGACGTCCAGCCCCTCGGCGTCGCGCAGCCTGTCCAGCGTCCGGAAAACTTCCGGGGTGGGGAGCCCGAAATCGGCGGTGACCAGGACCCAGTCCATCTGCGCCCTGGCCAGGGCCGGCGACAGATCATCGCCCACACCCAGGCCCACTGCCGTCCCGCCGAGCAGCGCAAACGGCACGTCCGCCCCGAGCTCGGCGGCGAGATGGGCCAGTTCGTCCCGGGACAGTCCGCTGTTCCACAACGCATCGCAGGCCAGCAGGGTGGCGGCGGCGTCCGCCGATCCCCCGCCCATGCCGCCGGCCACCGGCACGCGCTTGGTGATTTCCAGGTGCACGCCGGTGGAGTGTTCCGAAACATCAGCCATGATGGCGGCCGCCTTGTAGGCGAGGTTGCGCTCATCGAGCGGGATATCCACGCCGTCGAGGTCCAGGGTGCTGGCGGGACTGATACTGACGGTGATGCCGTCACCGTCGGTGCTCGTGGCAGCCACTTCCTCGTATAGCGAGACGGCCAGGTACACACTGGCCACCGAATGGTAGCCGTCCGGACGCAGAGGACCCACATCCAGTGAGACGTTCACTTTGCCCGGAGCCTTGACCCGGACAGTCCTTGCCGCAAAGCGCCCTCTCACTGCGTTCATGAGTCCAAGCTAGGGCATGGTGGTGCCGGGCTCCAAGAAGGCCCGGGCGCGGCGGCGTCGTCCGGGGACACTGTTACAGAGGACACCGTTGGCCGGGCCGCCGATGCCGGGGTCCGGCTTCGGCGCATCAGGCGCCCGCGGCCTGGCGGGCTTCGGCGATCCTGGCGAACGCTGCGATGTCGATGACTTCGCCGCGTGCGGTGGGGTCCACCCCCGCTGCGACGAGGCAGCGCTCCGCTTCGGCAGCGCTCCCCGCCCATCCTGCGAGGGCGGCGCGGAGCGTCTTCCGGCGCTGGGCAAAGGCGGCGTCGATCACGGCGAAAACCTGCTCGCGGGTGGCTGTGGTGACCGGCGGTTCGCGGCGCGTGAAGGCCACAAGTCCCGACTGGATCTTCGGTGCCGGCCAGAACACGTTCATTCCGATGACGCCGGCCTTGCGCATGCTGCTGTACCACGCGGCCTTGACCGAGGGCACGCCGTAGATCTTGGAGCCGGGGCCGGCGGCGAGCCGGTCCGCCACTTCGTCCTGCACCATGACCAGGCCGTGCCGGATCGCCGGGAAGTGCTGCAGGAGGTGGAGGACCACGGGCACGGCCACGTTGTAGGGCAGGTTTGCCACGAGGGCTGTGGGTTCCGCCGGGAGTTCCGTGACTTTCATGGCGTCGGCACGCACCAGATGGAATTCCCCGGCGGCGTCGGGCCGCCACTGCCGGACAGTTTCCGGGAGCTTGGCCGCCAGGACGGGATCAATCTCGACGGCGACCACGGACTTAGCGGCGTCCAGCAGGCCGAGAGTCAGGGAACCGAGGCCGGGTCCGATTTCCAGGACGGTTTCCTCCGCGCCGATACCGGCAGCGGCCACGATCCGGCGGATGGTGTTGCCGTCGATCACGAAGTTCTGGCCGAGGGTCTTGGTGGGGCGGACGCCGATTTCCTCGGCCAGCCTGCGGATATCGGAGGCGCCAAATAGGGGGGCTGGCGCAGTACCGGAGGCGGAGGGAGTCGGGTCAGTCACCTAGGTATCCTATCCCGGCGCCCGGCCGCGCCTGGAAACGGCGGGCACGGCGGCGGCACGGCAAAGGCCGGGCCCGGAGGTTCCGGACCCGGCCTTTCGCGGATCCGCAGCTGTGGTCAGCTGCCGCGGCGCCGGATGGCTTAAAGGTTTCTGGTTAGCTGCTTGCTGCCCAGCCGCAGCCCCACGGCGAAAGGCCGCGCTCTGCGTAGACCCGGTTGGCGATGTCGATCTGCTGCGCCTTCGTGGCCAGGCTGGCGTTGGGGGCGTAGGCTCCGCCGCCGGCGCCGATCCAGGTCTGAATGTCGAACTGGAGGCCGCCGTAGTAGCCGTTGCCGTTGTTGATGGACCAGTTCCCGGTCGATTCGCACTGCGCGATCTTGTCCCACATGGCCACGTTCATCATGGCCGGGGCCGCTGCTCCGGTGTTGGCCGCTTCCGGCTTCGGCTCTTCCTTGGTGCCCACGGTGACCTTCTCGGTGACCGGCTCCCGGGTGGCCGTGGTGGAGACCAGTGTCCGGGAGGCTTCGCGGCCGTCAACGAGCACCAGCTTGTACGTCTTGGTGACCGCGCCCGGGACGCCGGGCTGGGTGACCTTCTCCTCGCCCTTGGCCAGCTGGGCGCTGTCCGTGCTCAGCCTGTCGAACGGAACTTCCTCGGTGGTGGTTGCGGTCTTGCCCGTCTCAACACGGGAAACCTTGATCACCATATTGTTGACCACCGGCGCGTTCGCCGGCTGCGAGGACCGGTCTGCCGCTGCCAGTTTCACGCCGGCGTCCTTGAGTACTTCTCCGACGTTGGGTGCCGTCGTGGTGGTCTTGGCTGCCTTGCCGTCGGCGATGATGCTCACCGTCTTGGGGGTCGAGATGGCCACGAATGATCCATCGACGGCCAGCTGGGCGTCCTTCGGCACGGAAATCTCGGAGGCGCTGGCCACGCCAAGCTGCGTCACGAGCCCGGCCACGTCCGGTGCCGTGGTGCTGACGGTCTTTTCCGCCCCGTCGAGGCTCACCTTCACGGCCTTGGCCAGGTTCACGTTGATGACGGAGCCGTTCTCGACGCGGGCGTCCGCCGACGGCCAGACGCGGTCGGCTGCCTGGAGCTCAACCTTGGCGCTCTTGACCACCTGGCCCACTGTGCCGCCGAACGTCTGGACGGAGCTGACTTTGCCGTCAACATTCAGGGTGACTGTCTTGTTGTTGCCCACGAAGGCGACGAGCCCGAGCACGAGTGCCGCGAGCACCACCATCTGGGTGCCGACCTTGACGAAACTGAACTTGCCGTCCGACTTGAAGAAGTTGACCACGATTGCCCGTAACTGTTGAGCTGTCCGGGCACGGGGAAAAACGCACAGAGGCACCTGAGGCAATCACCCTAGGGTGGACTCCGGGCCATCCCGGAGCCTGCAGCAGGCATGTGCGCCGCCACACTCACATGGCAGGACATCCGAAGGCGCCCTGCCTGAAAGAAGTGAGTGACATCATCCGGAGGCCTTCCCCGACCCCGGCTAATAGTTTTTCACTGTAACCGAAGCGTTATAAAGCCACCAAAATTATTGCCTACCTGGTATGCACGCCAGCGGGGCGGCGAGCCGTGCCTCTTAGTCCCAGGATCCGTAGGCCCGCACGGTATTACGGCTGATTGCGGTGCACAGACCGGCGAGGTCCGCCCCTGTCAATTCGGCCACGGCCCGGACGGTGTAAGGCACCATGTAACTCGCGTTGGGCCGGCCGCGGTGCGGATGCGGCGTCAGGAACGGGGAGTCTGTTTCCACGAGCACCAGTTCCGGGTCCGCCACGGCCAGTGCCGCACGGAGGTTGGCGGCATTCTTGAAGGTGAGCGTGCCGGCGAACGACATGAACCAGCCTTCGGCGTTGCAGATCCGGGCGAGGTCCGCATCGCCCGAAAAACAGTGGAACACCACCCGTGCCGGCGCGCCCTCCTCCCGCAGGACCTGTACTACGTCACTGTGGGCGTCGCGGTCATGGATCTGAAGGGTCAGGTCCAGCCGTTTCGCGATGTCGATGTGCCGCCGGAAGGAGTACCGCTGGTGGGCCAGCCCGTCCCCCTCGGTGCGGAAGAAGTCCAGGCCGGTTTCGCCGATGGCGCGGATCCGGGGGTGGCCGGCCAGATCTTCGATTTCGGTCAGGGCTGCCTCCAGCTCACCGCGCTGGGCGTAGGCAGGTGCATCGTTCGGGTGGATTGCCACCGCTCCGAGCAGCCGGGCATCCGCATCAACCGCCCGCACCGTGAACCTGGACGATTCGAGGTCGCAGCCAACCTGGACTGCGCCGCACACGCCCACGGCCTCCGCGGCGTCCAGCGCAGCGGCAACCTCCACGCGGACGTCGTCGCCGGGGAAATCGAGGTGCGTGTGGTTGTCCATCACGGGCACCGGCAGGGGCTCGGGCGCCGGCGGGTAGGTTTGCTTGCCAGACCCGTCGCTTCCGGTCGCGCGATAGGGGCTGGGGGGCAAGGAATGGCGCATCCCTCCAGCCTAGCGGCGGGAGCTTGGCCTCTTGGAACTGGCCGCAGAATTACTTGGAACTCTCTGTTAGCCACGGCAGTTGTCTTAGTACGCTGGTACGGAAAGATGTGAACGCCCGCCAACGGGCATCGGCAGACTTCCGCCGCACCGTTCCGGGCGTCACTCAGGGCTGAAAGGTTGCCGATGGAACCGCACCGACGCACCGCGATCGACGAAGTGATCCAAGGCGGGCACGGCTTCGCAGGGGGCGCTGCCCACAGCGGACACCAGCTCAACGGCCACAAGCCGGCCGCGCTGGATGCCGTGGCGTTCCGCGCCGCGAGCGAACGCATCCTGACAGCCATCAACACGGTCATCGACGGCAAGGCTGAGGCCGCGAAGCTGGCGCTCACGGTCCTGCTTGCCCAAGGCCACCTGCTCCTCGAGGACGTGCCCGGCGTGGGTAAGACGCTCCTCGCCAAGACCCTGGCCCGAACCATCGACTGTTCCGTCAGCCGCATCCAGTTCACGCCTGACCTGCTTCCCTCCGACGTCACCGGCGTTTCCATCTACAACCAGTCCTCGCGCCAGTTCGAGTTCAGGCCCGGCGCCGTGTTCGCGAACATCGTGATCGGAGACGAAATCAACCGCGCCTCCGCAAAGACGCAGTCCGCCCTGCTCGAATGCATGGAGGAGCACCAGGTGACGGTGGACGGGCACTCCTACGGACTCGCCGCGCCGTTCATGGTGGTGGCCACACAGAACCCGATCGAGATGGAGGGAACCTACCCGCTGCCGGAAGCGCAGCGGGACCGTTTCATGGCCCGTATCTCCATGGGCTATCCGGACAAAGACTCCGAGATCCAGATGCTGGAGACCCACCAGGCCACCTCGCCGCTGGAGCGTGTCACGGCAGTGGTCACCTCGGCAGACGTGGCGGCAATGATCGCCACGGTTCAGCAGGTCTTCGTCTCTGAATCCGTCAAGGAGTACACAGTCGCCGTAGGCCGGGCAACCCGGGACAGCGCCATGCTCCGCCTCGGTGCCAGCCCCCGTTCCATGCTGCAGCTGCTCCGTGCGGCCAAGGCAACAGCGGCACTGGACGGCAGGGACTTCGTCCTGCCGGACGACGTCGTTGCCGTTGCCGAATCGGTGCTGGCGCACCGGATCATCCTGGACCGCAAGGCGGCCAGCACCGGTGAGACCCCGCAGAGCGTCATCCGCGGGGTCCTGGCCAAGCTGCCCGTCAGCCAGGACATGGCCGACTCCGCCAAAGCCCACCGGCAGGCGGCACGCTCCGGACAGCCGGGATCCCGCTCGGGGCGGCCGGCAGCCGAACTGCGTCCTAGCCGCTAGCCGGGATCGCCGCCGTGGCACTGCTGGACAGCCTCCCCCGCCATCTCTTCAGCACTCGCGGCTGGGGCCTGCTGGCCGCTGGGGTGATTTCGCTGCTCTGCGCCCAGGTCATGGGCCGCCGGGACCTCCTGCTGCTCGGCGTGCTGCTGACCCTCCTGCCGCTGATTTCGCTGGCCGGCATCAGGGTGGTCAAGCCCAGGTTCCGGGTATACCGCGAGTTCAGCCCCTCGACGGTCGAAACGGCCTCCATCACCACCGTCCGGCTGGCCGTGGCCCGGACCGGGACCGGCGTGGGCAGGGTCATCATGGAGGAACGCCTGCCGCCGAGATTCGGCGAATCCCCGGCATTCCGCTTCCCCGCCCGGTCCGCCTCGGGCGGTACCAGCCGCTACGAATACCACCTGCGTTCAGGAAAACGGGGGCAGTTCACCATCGGCCCCGTGACGGCGGAGTTCACTGATCCGTTCGGGCTTTCGCTGCACAGGCACTCCATCGACGACGGCGACACGCTCACCGTGACGCCGGCCGCCGTCGAACTTCCCGCGACGGGACTGGCCGGCGCCCGCGGAAACGACGGCATCACGGCGACCCGCACGCGGGCCAATCCCAGCGATGACGACGTCATGACGCGCGAGTACAGGCACGGCGACCCGATGCGCCGGGTGCACTGGCCGGCCACAGCCCGCCACGGCGCCCTGATGGTCAGGCAGGAGGAATCGGTCACCACGCCTGAGGCCACGATCATCCTGGACCAGCGCTTCATCTCCTTTGCCACGGGCTTCGGCGCGGTCTTCGGCAGCGACGACGGCGACGACCTTGTCACGAGTGACACCTTCGAATGGGCCGTGACGGCGGCCATGTCCGTCAGCGCGCACCTCGCCGAACGCAACTACTCCCTCAGGTTCCTTGACGCGGCGGGCGATCCCGCCTTTCACCGCTCGCAGTCCGCGCCGGAACCTGACGCAGAAGAGTACAGCGGCGCCGGCGGCCTGCAGTCCGTAGCCGAAAGCCTCGCCGCCATCCAGTTATCCGGTCCGCACCACATGCGCCGCGAGCACGACGCTGCCCGCCGCGAACACACCGGCTTGGACTCCGGCCAGTCCGTTTTCGACGACCGGCTCATGGACAAGCTCGCGGCACACCGAATGCGCGGACCCGTCGTGGCTGTCCTGGGCAAAATCTCCTTGGCGGAGGCCCGTGCCCTGGCGCCGGCGGCGGGTTATGCGGCGAACGCGTTCGCCTTGGTGGTCGCCGACAGGCCCGCCGAGTGCCACGACGTCCTCGAGGCCCTGCGCCTCGGCGGCTGGCGTGCTGTGGCGGTGGAGGCGGCCACGTCGCTGCCCGCAGCCTGGACGTACTTCGATGAAGGCGATACAGCGGTCTGGACGGCCTCGGCCGACGTCCGGCGCGGTGCGGGGGTGGCCCGGTGACGCTCACGCCCCAGCGCCAGGTCAGCGCCGAAGCACGGCCGCCTTGGAATGAACCTTCCCGCCCCAAACGCAGTGGCGTCGGCGCCTACCCCTGGGTCATGGCGGGCGCCGTTGCGCTCGCCGTCTGCGGCGCAGCACTGTCCCTCAACGGTGTTCTCCGGGGATGGGCGTGGTTCTTGCCGGTTCTCACCACCGTCCTGGTGGTGTCCCTGGCGATGGCTGTCCTGCGCACCGTCCGGGCGCAGCCGGTGCTGGTGCCCTTGAGTGGCCTGGCATCGCTGGTGCTCATCCTGACGTTCACCTTCTTCCGCCGGGAAAGCATCGCGGGGTTCATTCCTTCCGACACGACCATGGCCGCGCTGGGCCGGCTTCTCCGGCGCGCCAGCGAAACCGTGCTGGCTGAAAGCTCTCCGGTGGCACCGAACGCCGGCATCGTCCTGGTCACGTGCGCCGCGCTGGGCCTCGTCGTCATCCTTGTGGACGCTTTGGCCCTGCCCTTGGGCATGCCCGCCACGAGCGGCCTGGGCCTCTTGGCCGTCCTGATGGTGCCCGCCATCATCAAGCCGCAGAGCGTGGGGCTGGCGGGATTCCTGGGGACGGCGGCCGGGTACCTCGCCATTCTCGCGTGCAGCCAGTGGTTCGCTCCCGATGCGCGCACCCAGGCGGACACGGCCCGGAACCCCGGACAGGTCAAACGCGCCGCCCTCACCGGATCCGTGGCCCTGGTGGCAGCCCTGCTGTTGCAGCTCGTCATCCCGGGCTTTGACCAGGGCACCTTCCCCCAGGGGTCACGGCTGAACCCCTGGGGCTCCTCCAACGGGCTGAATCCCATGATCAGCCTCGGGAACAGCTTGCGCAGCCCGTCAGGTGACGGCCGCATCACCTATGCCACGAATGCCACCGCGCCGCTGTATCTGCGCTCCGTCACGGTGGACCGGTTCGACGGCGAGTCCTGGTCGCCGGACGACCGCGATTCAACCCGCCGGGCGGGTGCCGGGCGGATGGACGTGGGGCACGAGATTCTCGCTCCGGAGCAGGTCCGGCAAATAACGGCGATCAACACCGGGGATTTCACCAGCCCCTACCTCCCCGCGCCCTACGCGCCGGAAGCCGTCAACGGGCTCACGGGCCGGTGGAGCTGGGACCCCGCCACGCTGACCATCAAAGGCACCGACACCAACTCCAGGAACCAGCAGTACCTCGTCGTGTCCTCCACCCCCAAGCTGACCACGGAGCTGCTGAACGAGTCCTCCGCGCCGGTCCAGGGGGTTCCGGACGAGTTCCTCAGGCCACCGGCCAACCTGCCGGAAATTGTCCGCACCACTGCCGATGCCGTGACCCGAAACAGCGCGACGGCCTACGCAAAGGCGATGGCAATCCAGCGGTACCTGCGTGCCGGTGACTTCACCTATTCACTGGAATCACCGGTCCAGGGCGGCTATGACGGCAACGGGCTGTCTGTGCTGGCCGATTTCCTGACCCAGAAGAGCGGATACTGCATCCACTTCGCCTCGGCCATGGCCGTGATGGCCCGGGTCGAGGGCATCCCCAGCAGGATCGCCGTGGGCTACGCGCCCGGCCGGCTGACCGGGGAAACGGTGTCCGTCGCGGGCCAGGGCGCGCTCCCCGAGTTCGAGGTCGATGCCAGGGATGCCCACGCGTGGCCGGAGCTGTACTTCCAGGGCCTGGGCTGGGTTCAGTTCGAGCCCACACCCTCACGTGGCGTGGTGCCGCCTTATGCCCAGGATCCCTCCTCCGGAGGCGCCAGCACGAATGACGGGAACAACGACGGCCTCCTGCCGACCGGCGGGGCAACACCGCCGGCTGCCCCGGAAACGCCGCCTCTCCCCCTGCCGGGAGCGGGCGAAGCCGACACCGGAAGCCAGCTAGCGCCTCTGCTCTTCGGCGCTGCCGCGGCTCTGGTGCTGGTCTTGGTTGCCGCGTCCCCGCGGCTGGTGCGCAGCAGCATCCGCGCCCGGCGCCTCCGGAGGCCGGCCGCCGCGAGGAACGGCCGGGACGCGGTGCCGCTCGCCTGGGCAGAGTTGCTGGACCTCGCCGAGGATTACGGCGTGCCGCCGGCGGCCAGTGAAACACCCAGGAGTTTTTCTGCGCGGCTCCGCGGCTCGTCGGCCCTCGACCGGGACGACGGCCGGAAACCGGAAGGTGCCGCATCCGCCGGGACCGTGGACGCCGGGACTCCCGGCTCCGGGGCCACCGACGCCGGGACCGTCGACGCCGGGCACCGCGCGGTGATCACCCTGACGGGAGACTTCGAGCGGCACCAGTATGGCCGGCCCGGTAACGGGCATGCTGGCTCGGCCGGCGAGGGCCGCCAAACCACGGCGGAACAAACACCGGCGCAACAGATCGCCCTGGTGCGGGAGGCACTGCGCCGCAACGCAGGAGTGATGTCGCGGCTCCGCGCGGACTGGCTGCCGCCGTCGGTGATGTCCCGCTGGGCTTGGATCGCCGGAGCGCCCTTCCGCGCGGTGCGCGGTGTGGCTGCCCGCGTGCGCCGTGCCGTCGCGGGACTCTGGGACAAGGCCCGCGACGGCGTACGGCGGTTGCGCGAAGGCTAGCCGGCGTAGGGGTCGGCGATGCCGATGTACTGGGTGTAAAGGTACTCCTCGATGCCTTCGAGTCCGCCTTCACGTCCCAGCCCGGACTGCTTGACGCCGCCGAACGGCGCAGCCGCGTTGGAGACGACGCCGGCGTTCAGGCCGAGCATGCCGGTCTCGAGGCGCTCGCCCATCCGGATACCGCGGTTGAGGTCCCTCGTGAAGACGTAGGCCACCAGGCCGTATTCGGTGTTGTTGGCCAGGCGGACGGCCTCGTCCTCGGAGGAGAACGTGATGATCGGCGCGACGGGTCCGAAGATTTCCTCGGACAGGATCCGGGTGCCCTCGGTGACGCCCTTGAGGATCGTGGGCTGGTAGAAGTAGCCCGGCCCGTCCACGGGAGCTCCGCCGACAACGGCGGTGGCGCCGGAGGCGAGGGCATCGCTGACCAGCTCGTGAACCTTGTCCCGGCTCTTGGCGTCGATCAGCGGGCCCACCTTGGACTCGGGCTCGGTGCCGCGGGCGGTGGTCATGTCCGCCATCTTGGCCGCGAACTTCTCGGCAAACTCGTCGGCAACGGATTCGTGCACGATGAACCGGTTCGCAGCGGTGCAGGCCTCGCCCATGTTGCGCAGTTTCGCGATCATGGCACCGGCGACGGCGGCATCGACATCGGCGTCCTCGAACACGACAAACGGGGCATTGCCGCCAAGTTCCATCGAGGTCCGCAGGACATTCTCCGATGCGTCGGACAGGAGGCGTCGGCCCACCTCGGTGGAGCCGGTGAAGGACAGTTTGCGCAGCCGGGCGTCCTTGATCAGCGGCCCCGTGGTGGCACCGGCGGTGGACGTGGGGATGACGTTGAGGACACCGGCGGGCAGGCCGGCTTCCAGCATGACGGCGGCGAACAACTGGGAGGTCAGCGGAGTGAGGTTGGCGGACTTGAGCACCATGGTGCAGCCGGCGGCCACGGCAGGGGCCACCTTGCGCGTGGCCATGGCCAGCGGGAAGTTCCACGGCGTGATCAGCAGCGAGGGTCCAACGGGCTTCTTCTGCACGAGCAGGCGGGTCTTGCCCTCCGGCGAGACCGAGTAGCGGCCGAAAGCCCGGACTGATTCCTCGGAGAACCAGCGCAGGAATTCAGCACCGTAGGTGACCTCGCCGCGGGCCTCGGCCAGCGGTTTGCCCATCTCCAGGGTCATGAGCAGTGCGAAGTCCTCCGCGCGCTCGGTGACCAGCTCAAATGCCCGGCGCAGGATCTCGCCGCGCTCGCGCGCGGGCACCTTGGCCCAGGAATCCTGCGCGGCCGCGGCGGCATCAAGGGCGGCCATCCCGTCTTCGGCGGAGGCATCGGCGATGCTCAGCAGCACTTTGCCGGTTGAGGGGTCTTCGACGTCGAAGGTTTTGCCTGACGCCGCCGGACGCCACTCACCATTGATGAGCAGGCCGGTGGGAACAGATGCGAGCAGTTCGCTTTCACGTTCTGCGGTAACAGTGGACTGTGTATTTACAGACACGGTGACTCCCTCGTCAGCAATTCGGGTTGCGGGTTTGTGTGCAGCTCCGGCATCCGGCATCTGGCCGCGTGCGGCCCTGCCGGAACCTTGGCCGGTTTAAAGCCACGCTACTGCCCGCGTCTCGCCAGTGTCTACGCATGCACGCACTACACATACGGTCATCCGCTGTGCAACTGCACAGCACGGCCCCCGCCCGAAACCGGGCGGGAAATTACCTGGCAGCGAGCACCGCGGCATAGAGCTCGCGCTTGCTGACGCGGGCCTCTTCGGCCACGGCGGCCACGGCATCCTTGAGCCGGATGCCCTGCGAAACCAGTTCATTGACGGCCGCCACGCTATCCTCCGGTGTCCCGGGGGCCCGTTCCGGCGCGCCTCCCACGACGACGGCGATCTCCCCCCGGACCTCGCTGCTTTCCGCCCACTGCAGAAGTTCGCGCAGGGAGCCGCGGATGACCTCCTCATAAGTCTTGGTCAGCTCACGGCAGACCGCCGCCTTACGGTCCGGCCCGAAGCGCTCATGCAGCGCCCGCAGCATGACCTCGAGCCGGTGCGGCGCCTCGAAGAAGACCATGGTGCGGCGCTCGGCGTCGAGATCCGCCAGCCGCGACGCGCGTTCACCGGCCTTCCGCGGCAGGAATCCCTCGAAGCAGAAGCGGTCCGTGGGAAGTCCGGAGAGTGCCAGTGCCGTGAGCACGGCGGAGGGTCCGGGAACGGCCGTGACAGTGAGCCCCGCGGCTACTGCCCCTTCGACGAGCCGGAAGCCGGGATCGGAAACCGAAGGCATCCCGGCGTCGGTGACCATGACCAGCGTTTTCCCTGTGCGGACCTGCTCCAGCAGCTCCGCTGTCTTGGTGGCTTCGTTGTGCTCGTGGTAGCTGATGACGCGGCCGGCGACGGTGACGTCCAGGCTCTGGACCAGCCGGTGCAGGCGCCTGGTGTCCTCGGCGGCGACGATGTCAGCGGAGGACAGCAGCTCGATGAGCCGCGCGGACGCGTCGCCGACGTTGCCGATGGGCGTGGCCGCCAGGACAATTCGTCCGGGACCGCCGGCGGTGACGTCCTGCCCCGAGCTTGCAGGCGGTTCGGAACTGCTGGTCTGGGCATTGCTCGGGTCTTGGTCCACAGGTCCAGCCTACTGCCGGCCGGAACCTTCAGCGGGCACATAGCCGGGCGTCAGCTGACCGTGGGGGGCGAAAGGTAGCATGGGCAGGTGACACAGACCTCCGTGCGGCCTGACGTGGCCGGATCAGCCAGCACACCGGATTCAGCCTCGGAACCTTCGGGCGGCAAGCCGGGAGGGGTCCGCTGGATCAGCCGCCCCACGGAAGCGTTCACCGCTGAAGCCCTTACCCTTCGACTGCTCGGCGGCATCCGCACCTGGCGGGACTACCCGCCGTCGCTCAGGCTCTGGTTCTGGCTGGTTCCAGCCCTGACCGCCGCCGTGGGCGGTGTCCTCCGGTTCGTCCGCCTGGACGTCCCCCGCGCCCTGGTGTTCGACGAAACGTACTACGTCAAGGACGCCTACTCCCTGCTGGTGAGCGGCTATGAGCGGAACTGGCCGGAGAAGGCGAACGACTCGTTCATCGCAGGCAATCCCGGCGTGCTCCTGAACACGCCCGAGTACGTGGTCCACCCTCCCGTGGGCAAATGGATGATCGCCGCCGGCATGTGGCTATTCGGACCGGACAATCCGGTGGGCTGGCGCTTTGGAGCGGCGCTGACGGGAACGCTGTCCATCGCGCTGCTCGCCCTGATCGCCCAGAAGCTCTTCAGTTCCGTCATTCTGGGGGCGCTGGCGGGGCTGCTGCTGGCCGTTGACGGGCATCACCTGGTGATGTCACGCACGTCGTTGCTGGATATCTTCCTGACGTTCTGGATCCTGGCCGCCTTCGGGGCACTACTGATGGACCGCGACGACGGCCGGCGCCGGCTTGCCCTCCGGCTCGCCCGGCAGGCAGCCGCCACCCCGGCCGGGCGTCCGTCGCCCCTCCAGCTGCTGTCCGGCCCCTGGCTGGGCATCCGGTGGTGGCGTATCGTGGCGGGCGTGTGCCTGGGCCTGGCCGTGGGAACCAAGTGGTCGGGCCTCTTCTTCGTGGCGGGGTTCGGTCTCCTGACGGTCTTCTGGGACCTGAGTGCCCGCCGGATCGCCGGCATCCGCGGCTGGACCAGCGCCGGCATCATCAAGGACGGCATCCTGGCGTTCGCGAGCATCGTCCCCGTGGCCGCGGTGACGTACGCCGCCACCTGGACCGGGTGGTTCCGGTCCACGGATGCCTACTACCGGCAATGGGCCGCCTCGAATCCGAGCGCGGTATGGGGCTGGCTGCCGGACGCGGTCCGGTCCCTGGCGCACTACCACCTTGAGGCCTTCAAGTTCCATCAGGGGCTCAGCTCCGAACACCCGTACGAGGCCAGCGCCTGGAGCTGGCTTGTCATGGGCAGGCCCACGTCCTTCTTCTATGAATCCCCGAAGCAGGGCACGCCCGGCTGCGACCTTTCCAACTGCACGTCGGCCATCCTGTCCGTGGGGAACCCGCTGATCTGGTGGGGCGCGGCCGTCTCCCTGGTGGTCCTGCTGTTCTGGTGGGCGGGACGCCGCGACTGGCGGGCAGGTGCCATTCTGGCAGCCGTCGGGTCGGGGTACCTGCCCTGGTTCCTGTACCCGGAACGCACCATGTTCTTCTTCTACGCCGTTTCCTTTGAGCCGTACCTGATCCTCGCCCTGGTCTACTGCCTGGGCCTGGTGCTGGGGCGCAGGACAGACCCGCTGTGGCGCAGGCGGTCGGGGCTGTACGGCGTTGCCCTGTTTGTTGTGGGCGCCGTGCTGCTCTCGGCTTTCTTCTATCCGGTCTGGACAGCCGAGATCATTTCGTACCAGGACTGGCGCGTCAGGATGTGGATGCCCTCCTGGATCTGAGGCAAGATCCGGATCTGACGCACGGGCCGGATCTGAGGCACAGGCCGGCGTACGCCGTCGCGGTTACAGCCGGGAGGGCTGGTCCGCACCGGCTTCGGCGTCTTCGTCCGTGCCGGCTTCTCCGGCGTCTTCCTTGCCGTCCTTCTTGACGGGCTTGGGCAATCCGCGGCGCCGGCGGGTCGGCCAGGTCAGAACCAGGGTCACGACGGCGGTGACCAGGACGAGTGCCGCGATGACGATGCCGGCGTCGATCCAGAACTGCCCCGGGAAGAGCCGGATCAGCGTGTCTTCCAGGGCAAACGTCCAAGAGCCGTTGGCGAAGAAGATGCGGTGAAATTCCGTGAAGAACTGCTGCCAGCCGAGCGCGGCCAGCGTGCCGAGGCCCAAGATGATGACCAGGGTGACGACGGAACCGGCGAACAGCCCGCGGCGGACGCCGCCTTGGGTGCGGCGGCGCAGGTAGATGACAGCCGCGATGCTGATGAGCGCCAGGAGTGCTCCGGCGCCGAAAGTCGAGAGGATCACGAGCTTGACGTCGGCCATGTGGCTGACTTCGCCGTCTTTGAACAGCTTGTCGCCGCTGCGGTTGACCAGTTCGCCCAAGTAGCGCGGGCCCGACCAGTTGCTCAGGTAGTCCACGGCGTAGGAACCGTAGGTCATGCGGTCGTCGGCGTTGAAGCCATAGCCATCGCCCGGGAAACCCGGCCTGTGGTACTCGACCCACAGGAAGAGCGGGCTGGTCACGGCGCGCACGGCCAGGACAAGGAGGATCACCGGGTAGAAGACTGCCAACAGGACCTGCAGGATCCGCGGCAGCACCGGCTTGGCGTTCGCTGCCTGTTCGCGTTCGGCGTTGCGTCGCTCCACGTCCTCGCGCGGCGGACGCACCTGGAGCGCGGAGGTGGGCAGGGGCTCGCTGAAGTGGGCGCCGCGGGCGGGGACGGTGGACGCTGCGGCATCTGCTGGCCCAGCGGTGTCCGAGTCCTCGGCAGTGTACGCAGCAGCCGCTTCCGCCGCCTTGCGGTCCGCGCGGCTGCCGGGCTGGGCGGCGGAATCGCCGTCCTCAGAGGGGCGCTCCGTGCCTGCGGCGGTCTCCCGCGGTGCGGGTGCCGGCTTCATCCAGTCAAACGCAGGCGCATCGGAATCGCCGGCAGGATCAATGGCCGGCTCATTGGCCGGATCCAGCTGCGGATCGAGCCGTCTGGACGGGGTCGGAGTATTGTCGTTCACTGCAGCTTCACTTCCGTAGGCGTCCGCGCTCCGGGTCGGGCCCAGGCAGCGCTGTGTATCTCCTGAAGAGCCTACCGTCAGGCGCTCCGGCACCGCGAGATGCCACCCCGCGTCCCGCGGGAATCACGCGGCTATTTCTCCGTAGCCGGCGTCTTGGGCGTCAAGGTCGCCCCTCGCCCCGGCCCGGTATGCCCTGCCGCCGCAGACGAGTACGTATAGCCAGAAGGCGGCCAGCACGGCCCCGCCAATGCTGATCTTCCCCCACACCGGCAGGTCGCTGGGCGTAACGAAGCCCTCCACCAGTCCCGACACGAACAGCACCAGGACCAGTCCCAGGGCCACGGTAATCATGGAACGCCCCTCAGCGGCCACGGCGCGGGACCTGGTCCGCGGACCCGGCGACACCATCGCCCAGAAGATCCTCAGTCCCGCGGCACATGCCACGAAGACCGCCGTCAGTTCCATCAGTCCGTGCGGCAGGATGTAGCTGAAGAAGACGTCCGCCTTTCCCACCGCGGCGAAGATGCCGGCAGCCACTCCCACCCCCTGCGCATTGGAAAGCAGGATCATGGGGACCCAGAATCCGGTGATGCCCAGAGCCACCGCCTGCGCACTGATCCAGGCGTTGTTGGTCCACACAGCCCCCGCGAACGAGGCGGCCGGGTTCTCCGAGTAGTAGTCGATGAAGTCCTCCTCCACATACCGCCGGACCTCGTCCTCCGACGCAACGGCCCGCAGGGCCTCGGGGGACGTTCCGATCCACCAGGCATATGCGCAGCCGATGATGCAGAACACGATTCCGCAGGCAAACGTCAGCCAGCGGATTCGGAACAAGGCGGCGGGCAGGGAGACGACGAAGAACTTCGCAAGGTCCGCCAGGAAATTCGACCGTGCGCCGGTGAATCGCGTGCGCGCCTGCGCAAGCGTGGCCGATAGCGACGCCGAGAGACCGCTTTCTGCGCCGGTGGACCGCAGCAGGGACAGGTGTGCGGAAGTCGCCTGGTAGAGGCGCAAGAGTTCGTCGGCGTCAGCGCCGCTGAGAAGCCGTTTGTGCGCGAGGAAATGCAGTCTCGACCACGTGTCCGAGTTGACGGCGGAGAAGGCATCCATGTCCACGCCACTACCCTAACCTGCCGCGAACTAGACTTTAGGCGACCACTAGGCCGCACGAGGTAAGGGGCACGAATTGAGTCCACTCATCACAGGCGAGGCAGTTGTCCTTGAACTGCGCCCGGCGTCCTTTGCGGCCCGCGCCATGGGGCTGCTGCTTGACGTCCTGGCGCATACCGCATTGCTGGTGGGGATCCTGCTGGCAGTGGCCGCCGCGGGCGATGAATTGGACCAGGCTGCCGTGCAGGCGCTCATCCTGGTCAGCGTGGTGTTCTGTCTCGTCATTGTTCCTGCGGCCGTGGAAACTCTGACCCGGGGCCTTTCGCTCGGAAAGCTGGCCGCCGGGCTGCGGATCGTGCGGGACGACGGCGGGGCGATCCGCTTCCGCCACGCGGTCATCCGGGCATTGATTGGCTTCCTGGAGATCTACCTGACGCTCGGCGGAATCGCGATTGTCGTTGCCCTGTTCGATGACAGGTCGCGGCGGCTCGGCGACATTGTGGCCGGAACATATTCGCTGCGCCGACGCGTCCCGGTGGAGCCGCCGGTCGTGGCGGTCACCCCGCGGTATCTTCACGCCTGGGCGGCCGCGGCGGACATTGGCCGGATCCCGGATGCCCTGGGCCGCCGCGCGGCACAGTTCGTCCGGCAGGCACCACGGATGTCTCCGCTGTCACGCAGCGGAATGGCAGCGTCCCTTGCATCGGAAGTGGCCGCCTTCGTGGCCCCGGCTCCGCCGTCCGGCACGACTCCCGACGATTACCTTGCGGCGGTCCTTGCCGAGCGCCGCAGCCGCGAGCTCCGGCGCCTCGAGCAAGCCAGGAAACAGAGCGGCAGGATCGGCGAACGCCTCCACCGCCTCCCCTTCAGCGCCGGCCGGGACACCCCCGCGGGCTAACGTTTGGCGTACTGCGCCCAGGGGATGTTCCAGTCACCGTAGCCTTCGAGCGGCTCGACGGCCGCCGCGCCGGTGTTGAGGACCTGGACCACGTCCCCTGTCTTCATGTTGTTGAAGAACCACACGGCGTCCGCGGGCAGCAGCCCCACGCAGCCGTGCGACACGTTGGAGACCCCCACGTAGCTCCACGCAGACTCAAGGGCCTGGTGGACGTAGACACCGGACCACGTGAGCCTGTTGGCGTACTCCACGGTGAGCGGCGGGTAGTAGCCTTTGTCCCCCGGCTTGAGGCCGATGCTGCCGGCGTTGAACTTGGAACGCCGTTCCTGCTGCAGGATGACGGCGTAACCCGTGGGTGACCGCCATTCGGGATTGCCCAGAGTGACGGGAGCAGTCTTGACGAGCTTGCCGTCGAAATAGACCTTCATGGTCTTGGTGATGTCGTCCACGACCGCCAGGCGCTGCGTGCCGACCTTGAACTGCACCTTGGCATTGAAGTTGCCGATCATCTTGTTGCCGAAGTCGACGCCGAAGAGCTTCATGTCCAGGCTGACCCGGCTGTTGGACGCCCAGAACTTCTCTGGCCGGATGCGGGCGCGCTGGTCCGAGTACCAGTGCCAGGCCACGGGCTGCTTGGAGGAAACGGTGATCTTCACTGCCTTCTCCACGGCGGCCTTGTTGGCCACAGGTTCGCTGAAGACGATGTCGATGGGCTGCCCCGCCCCGACGGTGGAGCCGTTCTCCGGATAGACGGCGGCGTCCGCCTCGTTGGCGCTTTCAACCGTGTGGAAGGTCTGGCTCCTCTTGGTTTCCCGGCCCGCCTCATCCACGATCGTGAAACTGTAGCTGTAGGCCGTGTTGAAGAGCAGCGGGTCCAGGGTGGTCCACGTGCTGCCGTCGGCACTCACCGTGCCCTTGACCGGCGCTCCGCCCGAAGTGGGCGCCAGCACCACGTCCTTGACGAGTCCGTTCACGGCCTTCACCGATGGTGCCACCGCCGGGTTGACGCCCTTGGCGCCGTCCGTGGGCGTGACACCCAGTTCGACGGCCTTGACCACGGGGGCGGCCAGTCCGGGCTCATTGCGGACGGGCGTGGAAGCCTCGGATTCGGGCGCGGGGTTTGCCCAGCCCGGCGCGGTGGCGACACCGATTCCTCCTGCGGCAACCGCAGCGCAGAGCGCCACGACGGCGAGGATCTTGCCGATCTTCCGCGTGTTCTTATCCGTCATGACAGATTCTCCATGTCCCCGCCGGGCCGCCCGTCGGCGTCCGTCCGTGTGCCCAGCAGTAACGCTGACCAGTCAATTTTATCGCACGGCAGGGCAACACCCCGCCCGGGCCATGCGGGCGGGGGCATGGCACACCCGGCGCCGCCCTCCGGGGCGCCCGGTGCCAGCGCCTAGTAGCGGTAGTGCTCGGGCTTGTACGGACCGGCCACGTCCACGTCGAGGTAGTCAGCCTGGTCCTTGGACAGCTCGGTCAGTTCTACGCCCAGCGCACCGAGGTGCAGCCGGGCCACCTTCTCGTCGAGGATCTTCGGCAGGACATAGACCTGGTTGTCGTATTCCCTCGCGCCCGCAGGCTGGTCCTTCTTCGTGAACAGCTCGATCTGGGCGATCGTCTGGTTCGCGAAGGAGTTGCTCATGACGAACGACGGGTGGCCGGTCGCGTTGCCCAGGTTCAGGAGCCGTCCCTCGGAGAGGACGATGATGGACCGTGCTTCGGCGCCGTCCGCGGCGTCGCCTTCGAAGACCCATTCGTGGACCTGGGGCTTGATTTCGACCTTCCTGATGCCGGGAACCCGGCCGAGGCCCGCCATGTCGATCTCGTTGTCGAAGTGGCCGATGTTGCCCACGATGGCCTTGTTCTTCATCCCGACCATGTGCTCGGCCATGATGACGTCCTTGTTGCCCGTGGTGGTGATGAAGATGTCACCCTGCGCCAGAACAGTCTCAAGCTTTGCCACCTGGTAGCCGTCCATGGCCGCCTGCAGCGCACAGATGGGATCGATCTCGGTGACGATCACCCGGGCGCCCTGGCCGCGGAGCGCCTCGGCGGCGCCCTTTCCGACGTCGCCGTAACCGCAGACGACGGCGACCTTGCCGCCGATCAGGACGTCGGTGGCCCGGTTGAGGCCGTCCGGCAGCGAGTGACGGATCCCGTATTTGTTGTCGAACTTGCTCTTGGTCACGGAGTCGTTGACGTTGATGGCGGGGAAGAGCAGCTTGCCTTGCTCGGCCAGCTGGTAGAGGCGGTGCACGCCGGTGGTGGTTTCCTCGCTGACGCCGTGGATTCCTGCGGCGAGGCGTGTCCACTTCTTCGGGTCCTCGGCCAGGGTCCGGCGCAGGAGGTCAAGGACGATGCCGTATTCCTCGGGATCGTTGGCCCCGGCGGCCGGAACGGCGCCGGCAGCCTCGAACTCGACACCGCGGTGCACCAGCAGCGTGGCGTCGCCGCCGTCGTCGAGAATCATGTTCGGCCCCAGCTCGGGGTTCGTGTCGGCGCCCGGCCAGGTGAGGATCTGCTCGGCAGTCCACCAGTATTCCTCGAGGGTCTCGCCCTTCCAGGCGAAGACCGGAACACCCTGCGGGTCCTCGACGGTGCCCTTGCCGACCACGACGGCGGCCGCGGCCTCGTCCTGGGTGGAGAAGATGTTGCAGGATGCCCAGCGGACCTCGGCGCCGAGCGCGGTCAGGGTCTCGATGAGGACGGCCGTCTGCACGGTCATGTGCAGCGAACCCGCGATGCGTGCGCCCTTCAGCGGCTGGCTGGGCCCGAATTCCCGGCGCAGGGACATCAGTCCGGGCATTTCGTGCTCGGCGAGGCGGATCTGGTGGCGTCCGGCCTCGGCCAGGGAGATGTCGGCAACCTTGTAATCGAGAGTCATGGGAATCCTTTGCTGTATCCGGCGTCGTGGCTTCTGCGGTGCGGGCGGGAGTTTAGGCGGTGGGTGCGGCCGTCGCGGGGCCGTCGTGCTGGTCCGAACGGGCAGCGTTGGCCGCGGCGACGAGTTCGGGGGGAAGGAGCAGGGGAATGCCGTCTTCAATGGCGTAGCGCATCGGTTCGCCATTGTCTGCCGGGGCGGTTGAGACGAGCTCCTCGCCTTCCTGGGTCAGGGCCGATCCGGTGACCGGGCACCGCAGGACGGACAACAGTTCAGGACTGATCTTTGGCATGATGGTTGCTCCCTGCTGGGCGCGGCGCGCTGTGGCTGACGGATTTGCAGCTCCCAGCCTACCGCCAGTTCGGCGTCAGGACGGTTCGCGCAGGACACGCAGATGGCCCCGGCGGGCACCCTCCGTGCCGGCGGGCGCCTCGAGCGCTGAATGCGTGCCGCGCTGCCCTTGCGCAGGGGCTGACGACGACGGCCGGGAGGCCGCCTCGCGCACGGCGTCGGCCAGCGCCAGCAAGTCATCCGGGCCGGGCTGTGGCCGCTCCGACGGCATCGCTAGGCGCAGGACTTCCCAGCCCCGCGGCACGGTCAGGGAGCCGGCATGCTGCTCGCAGAGATCGTAACAATGCGGCTCCGCGTAGGTGGCCAGCGGTCCGAGGACCGCCGTGGAATCTGCGTAGACGTACGTCAAAGTTGCCACCGCGGACTGGCGGCAGGCTGACCTGGAACATTGACGGATAGCACCCACGACATCACAGACTACTCCGGGTGGGGATCGTTTTCCGACATTGACGGCGGCCCGCGCCGCGCCGGTGCCGCTCGGCGCGGATTATGTCGCGCAAATCATCCGCCGGGTTTAGAGTCTGTATATGCAGTCATCGCACCATGATTCGGGTTTTACGGTCCGGTTGGCTGACCCCGACGCTCCCCTAAACGCCACCGGCTCTGTTCCCGCGCGAAGCTTTGTGCAGCGCCGACGCAACCGGCACGGACGCGGGCTCCGCGGCGAACTGACGCTGCCCACGCTGCCCGCTTACCGGACGCGCTCGGACCGGTTCGACGAATTCGTCATGGACTCCGCCCAGCGCCTCCACGACATCTGGGGCAAGCCGCTCGACGGCGTGCGGTTCGCCGTCGAGGAGATCCCGCCGAACCTGGAGCAGCTCGTGGCCGACAGATCGCCGGCCCCCCTTGGCTCCTACACGCCCGCCACCGAGGACGAGGGACCCGTCATTACGCTGTTCCGCAGGGTGGTTGAACAGGCGTGCCCGGTCCCGGAAGAACTTCAGGACCTCGTGCACGACGTTGTGGTCGAACACACTGCTGAAATGCTCGGCGTGGCGCCGGAGACCCTGGACCCTGTTTACCGCCGCCGCTACTGATTCGCGGCGGTAAACAGGGCCTGGCCGCAGTCCGGCAGGGCCTGCACCGCACACCGGACCTACTGGCCCAGCGTCACCTTCACTTTTTCCTGCCCCTCGGCGCCGGGAGCGATGGCGACCGTGGAGACGTCGTTGCGGCCCTCCCGCTCAAGGAGGACCGTACCGTAGGCCGCGCCGCCGGAGGCGGACACCACGTAGGCGACGACCGGTGACTTTCCGATTTCGGCCGGCACCTTCAGGGACGTCGTGGTGCCCCCGGCGATGTTCGCGCTGGCGGCGGGACGGAGCTTGCCGTCGGCAGTGATGGGGGTGTAGGAAATGGTGGCCCGGTCATCCAGCGCCCCGAATACGAGCAGCCGCTCGCCGTCCTGCGGAACCGGCACAACATGCTGGCTGCCGAGCTGGGCCGTTGACGGCGCCCAGCCAAAATCCGAACTTTGGCTGGCCTTCAGGCCCCGGTTCACGCGGGCGCCGGCCACGATGGTCACATCCGACGTCGCCGACACGGTGTACTGGCCGGCCGGAACGCCGGCCAGTGGAACATCCGTCACCGTCCCGGCCTTGGCGGTAACGACGCCACCGCCGGGCAGCGCCTTCTGCCCGGCGCTCCCGAAGAGCTTGACCTCCACCACGGCATCAATGGGCCCCGGAACGGTGATCTGGACGGAAGGTGCGGCGTCGAGGTAGCCTGGCGCGGCGGTGAGCGCTGCCAGCCCGTCCGGGTCCTGGATGTCGATTCCCGTCATGACCTGGCGGGCCGCCGGCGCGGTCCCGGGGGCAATGAAATCGACCCCTCCCGGCGTCAGACCCCGCAGCACGCTCTGCTGGATGAATGCGCTGACCGGTCCGCCCGTGCTGCGGGCGTGGACGCTTAACCGCTCTTCACCGGGGGCCAGGCCTGCCAGCACAATGGAGCGGGTGGATTTCGGAGCAACCAGCAGCCCCCTGCTGCCGGGGGCCTTGATCTGGCCGCTCTTGCCAAAAAGCTCCAGGCTGACCGTGGCTGGCGTGGTGGAGGCGTTGGTCATGTTCAGGACACTGCTGCGGCCCACTGCCGTATTGGCCCCCGTAAGCCAGAGGTCGTTCGACGGCGCCTGGCACGCAGCGGCGGCTGACCCTTGCAGGTCCCCGTCCGTAGCCGTGTAGTTCATGACGGCGGCTGCGGACGGCTGCCGGTTGCCCAGCGCGTCGGCACTCAGGACGCTGACGTCCTCCACGCTCCGCTGGGCGACGATGCCGGCGAGCTGGCCGGACGCGCCCGCCGGAGCTGTCGCACTGCCGGGAACGTCAGCGATGCGCAGCAGTTCCGAGCCGCCCAGTGCGGACAGCCTGCTTCCGGGCAGCGAACCGCCGGCCGCGCTGACGACGGCCGCCGAGACCGAACTCCGGGCCGTGGCCGATACCGGACTGAACTGCGGGTCCGTCCCCACCGGCGTTCCTTCGAGCAGCTTCGCCGGGCCGGGGCACACATCCTGGCTGCTGCCCGCAGGAACGGAAGCCAGCGGGATCTCGAGCCGGCGGTCACTGGCGGGCTGCGGAGCGAGGGATGCAGCTGAGACCAGCCCGCCCCCGGCCGCCAGAATCGCTACCGCCGACAGCAGGCCGGTAACCATGCCGCGGCGTGCGGGGCGCCTGCCCTTTTTTGCAGGTTTCGCCCGTTCTTCGCTGCGGACGCCGACTCCTTCGGAGGGTGCCGGTGAAGACGCTGCCGGTGTTCCGGCGTCGTTCTCTTCCTTATGCATTCTGGTATTCCTTACGCAGGGAGCCTTCGTCCCTGGACAGGCCGGTATTGGGGCGCCGTGCCGGCATGGGCAGCGCCAGGAGGACTGTCAGGCCGATCACCGCCGCCTGGATGATTCCCGTCCACGGCGCCCACGGGCTCTCGTAGCGGACGGTGACCTGCCCCGCCTGCGTAGGCAGCGTGAATGCCTGGGACCAGCCCGAGGTGGTGGAGGTGAGCCTGCGGCCGTCGTGCCAGGCGGTCCAGCCCGGGTCCGCGCGCTCCGCGAGGACCAGGAGCCTGCCTTCGGGGCCCTTCGGCACGGCCGTTTCCACGTTGGTAAGGCCCGACGGAAGGAGACTGATCGTAGCGCCCTTGCCGTCGACGATGCGGACGCGGTGGGCGACGTCGGCGGGCTGCAGGACGGCCTGGTTCAGCGGGCTGACTCGCCATAGCCAGCCGGAGTCCGTCTGGCCCACGGCCACGAGCCCGGGCACGGCGTCCATGCGGCTCGCCGTCAGCTGCGCCGCGGTGTCCGACGCGCGGAGCACCACGAAACCGGCCCCGAGCTGTTCGAGTTCGGGCCGCGGGTCGACGCCCTGGCCCGCGACGAGCGTGGCCACGGTGGTGCGAAGCGCGGCTGTGACTTCGTCATCCTCGCGCACCGATTCGCTGCCCGGATTCCCCCGGATGTTGCGCGCCGAGGCGATGGTGGAAAGGCCGTCCAGCGTTGTGCCGGCACCGCGCATCAGCGAGGCGTCGTACGTCTCGTCCTCACCCGTGCCGATCAGCAGGGTGCGTGACTGCTCCGGACCTTCACCGCGGTCGATGGCCGTGGCAGGAAGGCTTCGCGGATTCGTGGCAGCCACGAGGCGGGGAGTTCCCAGCGCAGGTGTGTCCGCAGCGGCCCCTGCAGTAGCGGCGGGCTGGAGAACGTTCTGGGCCGCCCAGGCGGCGAGGCCCGCCGCCGGACCGGCAAGGAGGAGCACTACGGCCACCGCCGCAGCGGAACGGACCAGGATGGCCCGCCGGCCGCGCGGCGCAGTTTCAGGAGCCTTGCCGGCTGAAGCGGCGCCGGCTTCGGGGGAAGTGCGGGGCCCGGCAAGGGAAAGCAGGGCGTCGCCGCCGATGAGTGCCGCCCCGAGCAGCGCGAACACGGCGGCGGACACCACGGGCCCGGCGAACGGCGCCACCAGGGCCTGCTCCGTGGCTCCGGTGGCGACGTGCCCGGCCAGCCATCCCCCGGCCAGCACAACGAGCGCGCCCGCCCACAGGGCCCGGGCAACGCGGACGCGCCGAGCCGGAATGAGCAGCGCAGCCACCGCCAGTGCGAGCACCGGCGCGCCGATCAGGAGCGCCAGCACGAGTGCCCATGGCACGGGACCGGCCGCGAAAAACGCCAGGCCGGACAGCCCGGCTGCGGAGTCGAAGCTGAGGGGCTGGCCCAGAACCTGCTGCCAGAGCGGAGCCGCGTCGAACGCCAGCGGCAGTCCCGGATCGGCGAGAAGGGCCCGGGGCCGGTCCAGGGTGGACAGGGCGAACGGGACGAACAGAGCCGCGCTCGGGAGCAGGGCCCACCACAGGGTGCGTCCCCTCCCCCGCAGCAGCAGCCCGCTCAGGACCACAACGATGGCGGCCGGCACCAGCAGCGACGGCGCCGAAGCGGTGACTACGGCCAAGGCGAGCCCTGCCGCTGCGGCAGCCGTCCAGGACGGTGTGCCGTTGACGCCGGGTTTCACCGGTAGCTTGTCACCCTGATGCCGCTGGCCCGTGGCGGGCACGGCAAAGCGGCCGCGTCCGATCGCGGAGCCTGTGGCGCGCAGCAGCGCGAGCACCAGCAGAGGCATCATGACGTGGGCCACGAGGGCGCCCACGCGTCCCTGGTTGACGGCGATCTGCAAGGCCGGTGCCCCGGCCCAAACGACCGCCGCTGCGAGCCGGAACCGGCGGAGCGACGTCAAGGCGCCCGAAGCGAACCAGGCGGCCAGCCCGGACAACGGCATGGCAAGCAGGAGCAGCCAGATGAGGGCGCCGTTCGCGTTTCCCCCGCCCAGCAGGCCCAGGACCCACAGGACGTAGCCAAAGGGATCACCGTGGCCCGGCAATCCGGCGCCGAGTCCGATCCACCAGCTCGAGGCGTGATGCCAGATGTCCCCCAGCCTGGCGGAGGCCGGCAGGAGTGCGCCTCCGGCGGCGGCGTCGGCCTGGAAGAGTGCGGCCAGTCCGGCAAAGGAAGCCACCGAGGCAAGAATCACGGCGGCGAGGGCGCCGTTACCCACCCAGCCGCGTTCGCTGGTGGAGAGAGCAGCGAAGTCGTTCGTGGAGTCGCCGCTGGGCTGTTCCGCCAGTGAATCGTTCCCGCTGTCGGCCGCCTGTGTATCGTCGTCGGCGCCCAAAGCTTCCATGAGCGAACGCCGGTGGCCCCACACTTCGCGCCGTTCGGTCTGCAGCGCGTTGACCACCGAGCGCCGCACGCGGCGGGTGCGGGCGGCATTCCGGCGCCCGCGGAAGACTGCCCCGGGCCGGCCAAGGGCCGCCAGTGTCGCCAAAAGCTGGGAGAAGCCGTGCCCCGGGTCCTTCACGGCAATGCTGAAGACCAGTTTGAAGATGCTGCCCAGCAGCGCCCCCACCGTGTGCAGCGGGACCGCCCACAGCGGTGCATGCTTGAGCCGGAGGTGCACCTGGGCCCGGCGCGCGGCCGTGGCGGTGCCCAGTGCATGCGGCCGGTGCGCAACGTGGAACATTTTGGCGCTGGGCACCACGACAACGCGGTGTCCGGCCAGCCGGTTCCGCCAGCAGAAGTCCACGTCGTCACCGGTGCCGGCGAGCGCCGGATCAAAACCTTTGAGGTGTTCCCAGACGTCGCGTCGGACCAGCATTCCGGCAGAGTTGACGGCGAAGGTGTCGGAGCGGCCGTCATACTGGCCCTGGTCGAGCTCATCCGCTTCGATCAGGGTGAGCCGCTCGGCCCAGCGGCTGGTGGAAAGTCCGACGTCGATCAGCCGCCGCTTGTCGTCCCAGTCCAGTTGCTTGCACCCTGCCACCGTGACTGACGGCGCACGCTCCACGGCCTGCAGCAGCTCCGCCAGCGCCTCCGGGGCGGGGGCTGCATCATCGTGCAGGAGCCAGATCCATTCGGAGGCAGTCTCCTCGGTTTCCGGGTTCCACGGGGCCAGTGCAGCAAGGCCTGCCGATACGGCAGCGCCCATCCCTGTTTTGCCGGCGCGGATACGGGTGACGCTGGCTTTGCCGAACGCACCTGCAAGGAGGGCGGCGGAATTGTCCTGTGAACCTGTATCCACCCCGATCGCAGCGTCCGCCGGCCGGGTCTGGCCCGCCAATGCCGCCAGGGTCCTGGGGAGATAGTCACTGCCGTTATGGGCAACCACAACGGCAGTGACGTGTACTTCCTGAAGAATTAGACTGCTCGCTTCCTCAGCCGACGGCGCTCACGTTCGGAGAGGCCTCCCCAAATACCAAAGCGCTCATCGTTCGCCAAAGCATATTCAAGGCACTGGGACCGGACGTTGCACGCTCCGCAGACCTTCTTGGCGTCCCGTGTGGAGCCTCCCTTTTCGGGGAAGAACGCCTCAGGGTCAGTCTGCGCGCACAAAGCATCAGTCTGCCAGCCGAGCTCGCCTTCGTCGTCGAAGTCCTGCTCGCGGGGCAAACCTATCCACACCGGCTGGGTCAGCGTGCCCGCTCCGGGGGTCCGCAGTTCCATCGGCGGATCGCTGAGGTCCTCGTCCAGCTCTGGCCGGCCGCCCAGCAGTGCTTCATGCTCTGCCAGGAACGCGGTGGCCTGGTCCTGCAACGACGCAGTGGTGTCCAAGTTGTACCGCTCGGCGGCATCCGGATCAGCCGGATCTACGTACCAGTCACTCGGCACGCCCCGCGAGCGGTATTTTGCAGTGGCCTGGCCGGCCACAACGGCTTCCTCATGGATACGCTCAACTTGCCCCATGGCGTCCCCTCCCCGAATAGTGCAGCCTTTGCCCGGACGCTCAGGACACTAGGTTTGTGTGCCCGAGCTTCGCGGTGGCTTTGATTACTAATTACACGCGTGTAAGTAATGGGAGTCAAGCCGTCGCCCGGATAATAATCAATGGCCGACCTGATCACGGGCCGCGCCACGCCCGGGAATTTTTTCGCGGGGCCGGATTCCGGGGTCGCATAATTTGACAGCAAGCTTAGTGTTTGGTTAGCGTGCACCGCAATTCCGCGGAAACCCCAGGAATGCGGCACGTTATCGCAAAACGACATTAGTAACGCGATGTGTCGGAGATCACGGCTTCCGGATGGTTGATCCGGGCCGGCCGCGGCCCTCGCGGGCTGTGCCGGGGACTGCCGACGCCGGCGGCGGACACCGGCCCAGCGGCCGACCTGGGCGCTGCCCGGTCCAGCCACGACCCCGGTGGACACACGTGCTCTGCGTGGCAAGATGAAGCCATGAACATCCCGGCCATTGATCTGATGACGGCCCTGCGCTCGGGCCACTCCACCTCCCCCCGCCTCACCTGGTACGGACCCGACTCGGAGCGTGTGGAGCTCTCCGGCCGGGTGCTGGATAACTGGGTGGCAAAGACAAGCAACCTTTTGCAGGACGAACTCGACGCAGGACCCGGAACGCGGCTGCGGCTTGACCTGCCGGCACACTGGAAATCCATGATCTGGGCCCTTGCGGCCTGGCAGCTTGGCATGGAGGTGATCCTGGACGGCGACGGCGCGGAGCTGCTGGCGACCTCCGAGCCGACGCGGGCCGGGGACGGGTTCGACGCCGTCATTGCGGTGCCGCTGCCCGCCCTGGCCATGCGGTGGCCTGGTGAACTGCCCGCCGGTGTTCTCGACTACGCGGCTGAGGTCCGCTCGCACGGTGACGTCTTCATGGCCCACAACGATCCGGATCCAGGTCAGCCGGCCGTCCGACGCGCCGGCGGCACAGCCGTGCGCCATGGGGAACTGCTGGACGGGTTCGCCGCCGGGCACGAGGGCGGGGCCAGGCTGCTGGTCAAAGCCGCTGACGGGCTGGAGGCCGCGCTGGCCAACGCCCTCGGCGTGTGGAAGAACGACGGGTCAGTGGTGTTGGTGCACGGCGACGTGGAGCTCACGGACAAACTGCTCGCGGCGGAGCGCATCCACGGCGATTGAAATCCGCGCCGCCGCACTCACTCCCGGCGGGCCGGAACTTCCGGATCCTCGGCTGCCGGCTCCGCCTGGCGGGCGGCCGGCTTGGCGGCATGGTGGTGCTCGATGAGCTCGTGGTCGTGGGAAAACTCCGGCTCCTGGTCCAGCTCCTGGTTGAACACGAGGAACCGGTAGGCAAAGAAGCGGACAACGGTAGCCACGAGGATGCCGACGATGCCGGCGGCGAAGAGCATGTTCTTGTCCGTGACGCCCATCGAATACTTGGCCAGGGCCGTGAAACCGGTGGAAATGCCAATACCGATGCCGTTGATCAGGATGAACATGAAGAACTCACGCAACACATTGGCCTGGCGGCGGTGGCGGAACGTCCAGAGGCGGTTGGCGATCCAGGAAAACACGGTGGCCACTGTGGCCCCCACGAACCGGGCCTTGGCTTCGCTGTCCGTCATGGGACCGTGCATGAGGTAGTAGGTCAGTCCGTTGTCAATGACGAACGCCACACCGCCCACGGCACCGAACTTCGCCACCTCGCGCCAAAACAGCGAGGCGAGTCCCCGGATGCGCTCTGCAAGTGTGTTAAACATGACCCTCCGTGGCCGTCTGAATACTGGGGGCCGTTGGGCCAAGCTCCCATTTTAGCCCGGTTTCCCGTGAGTATCCTCAACGGGGGAACCGCCCACGGCGCTCCCGTAGCGGGCTGCGGCATGGATATCGGGCAATTTAGGGCGCTTCGCCGCCGTCGAAGCCGGTAACCGCGCTCCTTTTCTGTAGGCTGGCATATGTGACTTTTCCAGTAATCGGCGTGGTTGGCGGCGGCCAGCTTGCGCGCATGATGGCCCCAGCCGCCACCGCATTGGGCTTTGAACTCCGCGTCCTGGCCGAAGGCGAAGACGTTTCCGCAGTCTCAGCCGTGGCGAACGCCCCTGTGGGCGACTACAAGGATCTCGCTGCGCTCCTGGAGTTCTCCAAGGGCTTGGACGTGTTGACCTTCGACCACGAGCACGTTCCCGGCGAGCACCTCCATGCCCTGATCGAAGCCGGAGTCAACGTCCAGCCGGGGCCCGACGCACTCATCAACGCCCAGGACAAACTCGTCATGCGTGCCGCCATCGACCGCCTCGAGCTTCCCAATCCCGTATGGGCATCTGTGGACGACGTGGCCGGGCTCATCGCGTTCGGCGACAGGACCGGGTGGCCAGTAGTGCTCAAGATGCCGCGCGGCGGCTACGACGGCAAGGGCGTCCGCATCGTCAGCTCCGCCGAGGACGCCGCCGAAACGGCGGACTGGTTCGAAGCCATGAGCCCGCTCCTCGCCGAAGCCAAGGTAGAGTTCAGCCGTGAACTGTCCGCCCTCGTGGCACGCACGCCGGACGGCGCGTCCCGGGCCTGGCCCGTGGTCCACACCATCCAGGTGGACGGCGTCTGCGACGAAGTGATCGCGCCCGCACAGGACATCCCCCTCGAGGTTGCCGCGTCGGCAGAAGAGGCAGCCCTGCGGATCGCCAACGAACTCGGCGTCACCGGAGTCATGGCCGTGGAGCTCTTCGAGACGCCCGGGACCGGGGCCGGCTTCCTCATCAACGAACTGGCCATGCGTCCGCACAACACCGGCCACTGGACCCAGGACGGCTCCGTCACGAGCCAGTTCGAACAGCATCTCCGGGCGGTCCTCAACCTCCCCCTGGGCGCCACCGACGTTCTCGGCCAGGTCGTGGTGATGAAGAACTTCCTGGGCGGCGACAACCAGGACCTGTTCTCCGCCTACCCGGCGGCCCTGGCGGCGGAACCCGCCGCGAAAGTCCACTGTTACGGGAAATCCGTGCGACCCGGCAGGAAGATAGGTCATGTCAACCTGGTGGGCGCATCCGTTGCGGACGTCGGATCCCTGCGGCAACGGGCAACTGCGGTGGCCAGCATCATCCGCGACGGCAGGCTGCCGGCCGACGCAGGACCAGCAACAACCGAGGAGAACGCATGAGCCCCGAAACACCCGCCCCACTGGTCGGCCTCGTCATGGGGTCGGATTCGGACTGGCCCGTGATGGAGGCCGCCGCTGATGCCCTGGCAGAGTTCGGCATCCCCTTCGAGGCCGACGTTGTCTCCGCGCACCGCATGCCCACCGAAATGATCCGGTACGGACAGACGGCCCACGAGCGCGGTCTCCGCGTGATCATCGCCGGGGCCGGCGGCGCAGCCCACCTGCCGGGCATGCTGGCCTCCGTCACTCCGTTGCCCGTCATCGGCGTGCCGGTCCCGCTCAAGACCCTCGACGGCATGGACTCGCTGCTCTCCATCGTGCAGATGCCCGCCGGAGTCCCCGTGGCGACAGTCTCCATTGCCGGCGCCCGGAACGCCGGCCTGCTTGCCGTGCGGATGCTGGCAGCCGGAACGGACGACCTCGCCGTGCGCCTGCGCGCCGAGCTCATGGACTTTGCGCAAGAGCTGAACGACGTGGCCAGCCGGAAGGGCGCCAACCTCCGGCAGAAAGTCAATGAAGTCTTCTCCGACAACAACGTCGGTCTCCGGGGCAGCCGTTAGGGATCCGTCATGGCCAACAACGAACTGCCATTCAAGGGCCTGCTGACGGACCCCGTCCGGAATCCGGCGAGTGCGCCGGAGCCCGTCCGCACGAAGCGCGCCTTCCTGCTGATCCTCCTGACGCTCTTCGTGCCGGGGAGCGCCCAGATCGTGGCGGGCGACCGCAAGCTTGGCCGCATAGCACTGCGGGTCACGCTCAGCGTCTGGGCTGTGGCGATCCTGGCCCTGGTGTTGCTGTTCACCAACCGCACCCTGCTCATCAACATTGTCACCAACCCGATCGCCTCACTGCTCATCGTCCTCATCCTCGCGGCCCTGGCAGTCGGCTGGTTCGTGCTGTTCGTCAACACGCTGCGGCTCATCCGGCCGGTCCTCCTTCCGCGGGGGATGCGGCCAGCGGTCGGCATCACGCTGGCCCTCGCGATGGTGCTCAGCAGCGGCTCGCTCGGCTATGCGGCCTACCTGCTCAACGTGAGCCGCAACGCGATCGGCAGCATCTTCAATGCCAACGGCCCGGCGATCGATCCCGTGGACGGCCGGTACAACTTCCTCATGATGGGCGGCGACGCGGGCGCAGACCGCACCGGCCGGCGGCCGGACAGCCTGTCCGTCCTCAGCGTGGACGCCGAGAGCGGCAAGACGGCCATCATCTCCATTCCCCGCAACCTGCAGAACGCCCGGTTCAGCGAGGGCTCCCCCATGCGCCAGGTGTATCCCGACGGCTACAACTGCGGCAACGACTGCCTCATCAACGCCATCAACACCGAGGTCACCAACGAACACAAGGACCTCTACCCCGGCGTGGCCGATCCCGGCGCGCAGGCGACCCTGGAAGCCGTGTCCGGAACCCTGGGCATCACCGTCCAGGCGTACGTACTGGTGGACATGGACGGCTTCGCCAAGCTCATCGATGCCATGGGCGGAATCCGGATCAAGGCCGGCGGCTGGGTGCCCATCAGCGGCGACATGATCGACGAGGCGAACGGCATCCATGGCATGCCCCTCGGCTGGATCCCCGCCGGCGAACAGAAGCTGGATGGCTACCACGCGCTGTGGTACGGACGTTCCCGTGAGTTCGTTGACGACTACGCACGGATCCAGCGGCAGCAGTGCGTCCAGCAGGCCATGCTGAGGCAACTGGACCCGGCCACGCTGCTCTCGAAGTTCGAAGACATCGCCAACGCCGGCACCAAGGTGGTGGAGTCCAACATCTCCTCCAGCCAGCTGGGAAGCTTCGTTGACCTGGCCATGAAGGCCAAGGGCAAGGAGATCCGCCGCCTCACTATTGGTCCGCCGGACTTCGCCGCGTCGTTCTCCACGGTGCCTGACTTCGACGTCATCCACGACCGTGTCCGGAAGCTCCTCGACTCGCAGAGTTCCTCGTCACCGGCCGCGGCCGGTCCTGACGACGCCGTGCTCCAGCCGCAGAGCGCGGCCGGCGGCAGCGGGCTGACGGCGGCCGGTCCCCCGCTGCGCGTACCAGCAACCACACCCGCGCCGTCGCCGTCGCCGTCGTCGTCGTCGGATTTCACGCCGGTGACCACCACGCCGGCCGGCGAACCTATTACCGAAAAGATGCTGAACCAGCTCAAGCGCGAGGGGAACGAGCAGGCCATCCGGGATCTCGTGGCCACCAACGGCCAGTGCGCTCCCCTTTAGTCACACCTGCTTCAAGAGAGAAGGACACCCGGCTGTGTACGAAATCGACAATGTCCTCAGGCCGTACGCCTGGGGATCGACGACGGCGATCGCCGGACTGCTCGGCCGGCCAGAGTCGGGCGGCCCCGAAGCGGAGCTGTGGATCGGCGCGCACCCGGATTCCCCGTCGGTGGCCACCCGTCCGGACGGCACCACGGCGCCCCTGGACGAGCTGATTTCCGAGGATCCCGACCATTTCCTGGGCGAGGCATCGGTCGCTGAATTCGGCCCCCGCCTTCCCTTCCTCACCAAGGTCCTCGCCGCGGCCAAGCCGCTCTCGCTGCAGGTCCATCCCAGCCTCGAACAGGCCAGGGCCGGTTTTGCCCGCGAGAACGCTGACGGCGTCCCGGCCGATGCACCGAACCGCAATTACCGGGACGACAACCACAAGCCGGAAATGATCTTCGCGCTCACCCCGTTCGACGCGCTGTGCGGTTTCCGGGAAACGGCGAAGTCCCGGGACGTTTTCCTCCACCTGGCCGGGTGCCTGGAGCTCTCCGGCTCCGGCGTGCCGCAGATCCTGACCGAGGTGATCGATGACCTTTCCCTGCCTGAGGAGGGCGCCGCGCTGCGGGCAGCGTTCGAGCGGCTGATCGCGGGCGGGGAGGGCGTCCAGGAGGCGACGTCGAGGGTTGTTGAGGCGCTGACGTCCGGCGCGCCGATGGCGCCCTACCAGCCGGAACTTTCCACGGTGCTCAGCCTCAACAGCGAGTACCCCGGAGATCCGGGGGTGCTGATTTCCCTGCTGCTGAACCGGCTCTCGCTGGAGCCCGGCGAAGCCGTGTATCTTCCCGCCGGCAACGTGCATGCGTACCTGCACGGCCTCGGCGTCGAGGTCATGGCCTCCTCGGACAACGTGCTCAGGGGCGGGCTGACGCCGAAGTTCATCGATGTGCCCGAGCTGCTGAACACCATTGCCTTCGAGTCCGTGGGCGTTCCCATGCTCCGCGCGGAAGCCTCGGACCTGGGCCAGGAGCTGTACCAGCCGCCCTTCCGCGAATTCCAGCTCCAGCGGATCGCGCTGCTGCCGGACGGAGCCCCCGTGCCGCTGGCGCAATCAGGTGCGGCGGTAATCATCGTGGTTGAGGGGTCCGTCTACCTTGACTCGCCGAGGGGTGACCTTAAACTGGGCCGCGGCGGGAGCGCGTTCCTGCCGGCCGCTGACGCCCCCGTGAATGTCCACTCTGTCTCCGGTGCCGGGGAAACAGCCGTGGCCTTCGCCGTGACCACCTCGATGAAGGCCTGAGCCCGGTGGAATACTTCCTGCAGACCCAGGCATGGGCTGATTTCCAGACCTCGCTGGGCCGGACGGTTCACCGGGACTCCGGCCCGGGGTGGAGCTTCCTCGCTGTTGAGGAAAAGAACCCCGCGGGCAAGGTGCTGTATGCGCCGTATGGACCGGTGGCCGAGTCCGTCGACGCATTTGATGCCGCCCTGGCGGCCCTTCGGGTTGTGGCGAAGTCCTGCGGCGCCGTCTTCATCCGGATCGAGCCCGCAGCGGCAGGACTGGATCCGGCAACGGCCCCGGCGGCGCTGCGAAGCCGCGGACTGCAGCCTGCCCCGGTCAATCAGCAGCCCGAGCTCAGCTGGATTGTGGACCTCGACCGGGACTTCAAAGAAGTCCTTGCCGAGATGAAGCCGGTCAACCGCAACCTCTACCGGAACATCCACAAGAAGGGCGTCACGTTCCGCTCCTCGCAGGATCCGGAGGACATCCGCGTGCTCCTGAACTTCCTGCATATGACGGCCAGGCGCAACGGCTTCAAGCCACAGAGTGACGAGTACCTGAGCCAGGTGGCCGCCGCCATGATGCCCGCCGGCGCCGCCACGCTGTTCATCGCCGAGCTCCACGGCGGGCCCATCGCGGCTGCCCTGGCGTACGATTCAGCGGACACTCGGACCTATGCCCACGCGGCCATGGACGACACGCATCGGAAGCTGAGTGCCGGCATCCCCCTGCTAGTGACGCTGATGGCCGATGCCCAGGACAAGGGCCTCAAGCACGTGGACCTCTGGGGCGTGGCCCCGGCCGACCAGCCGGACCACAAGTGGGCCGGCTTCACGGCGTTCAAGAAGTCCTTCGGCGGCCGCGAGATCGCCTACCCCGGAACATGGGACCTGCCGGTCAACAAGCCCCGCTACGCGGCCTACCAGGTGGCCCGAAAGCTCCGCGACACCCTGCGCTCGGTTTTGACGCGAACTGGCAGATAAGCCCTCAGTTCCGTTCTTTGCCGGCAGTGGCTGCCAGTTCGCGCCGAACGGATCGGCGAGGACGGACCGCCGAGAAGCGCCCAGACTCTTTCGACGACGAACGGCCGCTCGCCGTCCAGGTCGCTCCTGTGCCCACGGACTTCCCGCCAGCCCAGACGTTCCGTCACACGCTGCCGCTTGATGTCGCATCGGTACTGGTCCGAATCGCGGGACAGGACGACGCCGGCGCTTAACGCGAAGTGGCAGCTAATGACCCCAAACTTTGGATTTGAGGTCATTTGCTGCCAGTTCGCGCTGTTAGGCGGTGGGGCTAGCGGCGGGCGTAGCCTTCCCACTTGCTGGCCTGGTGCTCGCCATCGACAAAGCGGATGGTGCCGGACTTGGAGCGCATGACGATCGACTGCGTCAGCACCTTGTCCTTGGAGTAGCGGACGCCCTTGAGGAGGTCGCCGTCGGTGATGCCGGTGGCGGCGAAGTAGCAGTTGTCGCTGGAGACGAGGTCGTTGGTCGAGAGCACGCGCTCGAGGTCGTGGCCGGCGTCGATCGCCTTCTGCTTCTCGTCGTCGCTTGTGGGCCACAGGCGTCCCTGGATGACGCCGCCGAGGGACTTGATGGCGCAGGCCGCGACGATACCTTCCGGGGTTCCGCCGATGCCCATGAGGGCGTCCACGCCAGTGCCCGCACGGGCCGCCGCGATGGCACCGGCGACGTCGCCGTCCATGATGAACTTCGTGCGCGCGCCGGCTTCACGGATTTCCTCCACGAGGGGGCGGTGCCGGTCGCGGTCCAGGATCATAACGTTGAGCTGGTTGACCTTGACGCCCTTGGCCTTGGCGATCAGGTGCAGGTTCTGCTTGACCGGCAGGCGCAGGTCCACCATGTCGGCCGCTTCCGGGCCGGTGACGAGCTTTTCCATGTAGAACACGGCGGAGGGGTCGAACATGGAGCCACGTTCGGCAACGGCCAAGACCGCCAGGGCATTGTTGATGCCGAGGGCGGTCAGGCGGGTTCCGTCGATGGGGTCGACGGCGACGTCGCACTCGGGGCCGGTGCCGTCACCGACGTGCTCGCCGTTGAAGAGCATGGGGGCTTCGTCTTTTTCGCCTTCACCGATGACCACAACGCCGTTGAAGTGGACAGTCTGGAGGAACGAGCGCATGGCGTCGACGGCGGCACCGTCGGCCTTGTTCTTGTCACCGAAACCCACCCAGTGGCCGCCGGCGATCGCCGCGGCCTCGGTGACGCGGACAAGCTCAAGTGCAAGGTTGCGGTCCGGCTCGTCGATGCCAACGGCAAGCGACGGGGAAAGCGTGGAATACTTCTGGGTCATGGACGCTGGTGACACGTGAACCTCTTCTTCGAGTGGCGATCATTGGACCCGCGATGCCTGAGGCGGCCAACGCGGTGATTCCTCTGTAACTGATCATAGTCGCGGTGGACCACCAAGGTCATGGGATGACCCACCCGCGTAACGCACGATCTCCCTCACCGTCGCCGGCACGGAATGTGAGTTCCGCCCCTGCATGGGCGACTATAGAGGTGTGAGTGAAACGCAGGACAAGTCCACCCCCACGACACCGGAAGCCGGCCACGGCAGCTCCCCCGCCATGGCAGCGCCGCCTGTCAAGCCGGTAATCCCCGCCGCTGCCGCCAAACGGGCCAACGCCTCGGTGATCGGCATGATCGTCGCGCTGGTGGTCAGCATCGCCGCCTTCCTGCCGATCGTCCTGATGAACCCCGCACCGAAGTCCGACGGGTTCCACCCCAACATCGATGTGACGGCCGTGGCCCGCAACGCTGCCGGTGTGGCGGGATTCACACCGGTGACCCCCGCGGGGGGCGACACATTCCGCCCCAATTACGCCCGCTGGGAAGCCGGCACCGGCACCGGGGTGCCCACCTGGGAAATTGGCTACCTCACTCCGAAGGAGGCCTTCATCGGCCTCGTCCAGACCCGGAACGCCAATCCCACCTGGCTCCTGCAGCAGACAAAGAATGCTCCGGTGACCGGAACCCGGAATGCGGGAGGACAGGAATGGGAACTGCGCGACACCGGCAAAGGCGAGAAGAGTATGGTGCTGGACCACCGCGGCACCACCGTCGTCCTGAGCGGCGAGGCCCAACTGGACGAGTTCGCAGTGCTGGCCGCCGCCGTCGTAAATTCCATGGACAGTAACCCGGCGGTAACGGTTTCCCCTTCGGCGAGCCCCGCACCGTAAGGTAGTTGCCGTGGCAACCTACCTCACCCCTGCTCTGGCCTGGCGCCGTCTGCGCGAAGGCAACGAACGTTTCGTCAACGGCGAATCATCACACCCCAACCAGGACGCCTCGCGAAGGTCCTCGCTGGTGGAAAACCAGCATCCTTTCGCCGTGATCTTCGGCTGCTCGGACTCCCGGCTCGCCGCCGAGATTATCTTCGATCTGGGCCTGGGCGACGCTTTCGTGGTGCGCACCGCAGGCCAGGTGATCGACGACGCAGTGCTCGGCTCCCTCGAATACAGCATCGGCGTCCTCGCCGTGCCGCTGATTGTCGTGCTCGGTCATGACAGCTGCGGCGCCGTCAGCGCCACCAAAACTGCAGTGGAAACGGGCCAGATGCCCGTGGGCTTCATCCGCGACCTCGTCGAGCGGATCACGCCGTCCGTCCTGACCTCCCTGCGCAACGACGAAACCGAGGTCAACCAGATGGTGGTGGAGCACGTCAAGCAGACGTCGCAGCGCCTCGTGGACAGCTCGCGTGTGATTTCCGACGCAATCGAAAGCGGACGGGCGGCTGTGATCGGGCTTTCCTACAGCCTTGCAGAGGGCCGCGCCGACTTGGTTTCCGGAATCGGCGAGCTCTAAACCGGCACTGCAGCGGCCCCGCCAGGAGCGCCGTAGCAAGCGGTTCACGGTTTTCGGTGCGGCCCCTGATCGCCCTAAGCTAGCCCCATGACTTCCACTGAAGAGTTCCGCATTGAACATGACACGATGGGCGAAGTCCGCGTCCCCGTGAACGCCCTGTACCGCGCGCAGACGCAACGTGCAGTCGAGAACTTCCCCATCTCCGGCAAGACCCTTGAACGTGCCCACATCGAGGCCCTGGCGCGGGTAAAGAAGGCCGCTGCCCAGGCCAACGCAGAACTGGGTGTGCTCGACGGCGAGCTGGCCAAGGCGATCGCAGACGCTGCCGACGAGGTGGCCGCGGGCAAGTACGACGGCGACTTCCCCATCGACGTTTTCCAGACCGGTTCCGGCACGTCCTCGAACATGAACACCAACGAGGTCATCGCCGAACTGGCCTCCCGCGCCCTGAAGGCTGCCGGCAGCGACAAAGTGGTCCACCCCAACGACCACGTCAACGCCTCGCAGTCCTCCAACGACGTCTTCCCCACGTCGGTCCACGTTGCCGCCACGTCCGCGCTGATCAACGACCTCATCCCGGCCCTCGGCTACCTCGCCGATTCGCTGGAGCGCAAGGCCGTGGAGTTCAAGGACGTGGTCAAGTCCGGCCGCACCCACCTCATGGACGCCACCCCCGTCACCCTGGGCCAGGAGTTCGGCGGCTACGCCGCGCAGGTCCGCTACGGCGTCGAGCGCATCAACGCCTCCCTCCCCCGGGTGGCCGAGGTTCCCCTCGGCGGCACCGCCGTGGGCACCGGCATCAACACCCCTGCCGGCTTCCCGGAGCGCGTCATCGAGCTCCTCGCCACCGACACCGGCCTGCCGCTGACGGAGGCGCGCGACCACTTCGAGGCCCAGGCCAACCGCGACGGCCTCATCGAAGCCTCCAGCCAGCTGCGCAACATTGCCATCTCCTTCATGAAGATCAACAATGACCTGCGCTGGATGGGCTCCGGTCCCAACACCGGCCTCGGCGAAATCGCCATCCCCGACCTGCAGCCCGGCTCCTCGATCATGCCCGGCAAGGTCAACCCCGTCATCTGCGAGGCGTCCATCATGGTGTGCGCCCAAGTGATCGGCAACGACACGGCCATCGCCTGGTCCGGCACCAACGGCGCCTTCGAACTGAACGTCGGCATCCCCGTCATGGCCGCCAACCTGCTCGAATCCGTGCGCCTGCTGGCCAACACGAGCCGCGTCATGGCCGACAAGATGATCGACGGCATCACCGCCAACGTCGAGCGCGCCCGCTTCCTCGCCGAGGCGTCGCCGTCGATCGTCACCCCGCTGAACAAATACATCGGCTACGAGAACGCGGCAAAGATCGCCAAGAAGGCAGTGGCCGAGGGCCTCACCATCCGTGAGACCGTCGTCGCCATGGGCTTCCTGGAGCGCGGCGAGTTGACCGAAGAGCAGCTCGACACCGCCCTGGACGTCATGTCCATGACCCGCCCGCCGCACAAGGCCTAAGTCCCCACCGGCTCCCTTACGTACGACGGCGGCCGCCCACCTTCCCGGCGAAGGCGGGCGGCCGCTGGCGTTGAGGGAGCTGCGGCGGGCCGGGGCTCAGGTGTCCGTTCGCCCCTTTGGGGGTGCTCACGTGGCCGCTCCTGCCAAAGATTGCACTATTTAGGAATTGGTGCAAAACTTTACTTTGTGAGTAATAGTGCAACTAGTGACACCGGCCTGCGGGAACGGAAGCGGGCCGCGACCCGGGCGGCGATCACCGCCATCGCGCGGTCGCTGACGGCCGAACGCGGCCTCAACGGCTACACCGTGGAAGACGTCTGCGAACAGGCCGGCATCTCGCGCCGGACGTTCTTCAACTACTTCCCGTCCAAAGAGGACGCCATCCTCGGCCACGTGGACGATGAGCTGCCTGCCGAGGTCTTTGCCGAGTTCATCCGCGGCGGCGCCGGCTCCCCCTCCGGTGAGATCTCCCCCGGCCTGCTCCAGGACCTGGTGGAGCTGGCGCTGAAGATGTCGGAACGCATGAGCTCCTCCGAGGAGGAGACGCGCCAGCTGATCGGTGTCATCAAAAAGGAACCGCAGCTGATGCTCAAGATCATCGGTGCCACGGAGGAACGCGAAGCCCACTTTGCCCGCGTACTGGCCGCCCGCGAAGGCGTGACCCCGGACCACCCGGTGGTCCGGATGGCCGTCGTGGCCCTGGGCAGCATTGCCCGGCACACCAGCATGGCCTACTTCTCCGAGGGCAACACCCGTTCCTACCAGGACCTGCTGCTGCAAAACATCGCCTCCGCGCGCCTGCTCTTCTCACAGCCCCTGACACTCCCCGAACACCATTCCGCAGAAGGACACCAATGAGCACCGCAGTCAGTTCCAAGGCAGCAGCCGAGCCGCTGCTGCTGACCCAGAAACGTATCTGGATCATTTTCTCGGCCCTGATCGCCGGGATGCTGCTGTCCAGCCTGGACCAGACCATCGTCTCCACCGCGATGCCCACCATCGTGGGGAAGCTCGGCGGCGTGGAGCACCAGGCATGGATCACCACCGCGTACCTGCTCGCCACCACCATCGTCATGCCCATCTACGGCAAGTTTGGTGACGTCCTGGGCCGGCGCAACCTGTTCCTTGTAGCCATCGCACTGTTCACCCTCGCCTCGGTGGGCTGCGCGTTCGCCACCGACTTCTGGGGCTTCGTGGTCTTCCGCGCCATCCAGGGCCTGGGCGGCGGCGGCCTGATGATCCTCTCGCAGGCCATCATTGCCGACATCGTCCCGGCCAAGGACCGCGGCAAGTACATGGGCCCGCTCGGGGCCATCTTCGGCCTCTCCGCCGTGGCCGGACCGCTGCTGGGCGGCTACTTCGTTGACCACCTGACCTGGGAATGGGCCTTCTACATCAACATCCCCATCGGCATCGCCGCCTTCACCATCGCGTGGTTCACTTTGACCCTGCCGAACAAGAAGGCGGAGAAACGGATCGACATCCTGGGCGTGCTGCTCCTCTCTGCCGCCACCACATGCCTGATCTTCTTCACCGACTTCGGCGGCAAGAAAGACGAAGGCTGGGATTCGCCGCTCACCTGGGCCTTCGGCGCCGGCCTGGTGCTGGCTGCGGCCGCCTTCGTGGCCGTGGAACGCCGGGCCGAGGATCCCATCATCCCGCTGAGCCTGTTCAAGAACCGGATCTTCGTGAACTCCACGGCCATCGGCTTCACGCTGGGACTGGGCATGTTCGCTGCCATCGCCTTCGTTCCGACGTTCCTGCAGATGTCCTCCGGGACCTCCGCTGCCGAATCCGGGCTGCTCATGCTGCCCATGATGGCGGGCCTCATGGGCATGGCCATCTATTCCGGCATCCGGATCTCCAAGACCGGCAAGTACAAGATGTTCCCCATCATGGGCGCCGCCCTCACCATGGGCGCCATGCTCTGGCTGACCACCCTGACGGCCGACACCCCCATCTGGGTCATCTGCGTCCAGCTGTTCGTCTTCGGCGCCGGCCTGGGCTCCATCATGCAGGTCATCGTCCTGGTAGTGCAGAACTCCGTGCCTGCGGAACAGATCGGCACGGCCACCAGCACCAACAACTACTTCCGCGAAGTGGGTGCGTCCCTGGGCGTGGCCGTGTTCGGTTCCATCTTCACCTCCCGGCTGTCCGAGTCGCTGACCAACGCCTTCACCGGGGCCGGTGCCTCCGCCGGACAAGCGGCGCAGTCGACCCAGACCCTGGACCCGCAGGCGCTGAGCCAGCTCCCGGAACAGCTCCGGGACGCCATTGTGAACGCCTACGCAGATTCGCTGGCACCGGTGTTCTGGTACCTGCTGCCGTTCCTTGGGATTGCGCTGGTCCTGGCGCTGACCCTGAAGCAGATCCCGCTCTCCGACACGGCCGGCATGGTGGCCCGCGGCGAGGCGGTGGGCGGCGAGGAAGCCGAGCGGCTGGAAGCGGCACGGCGCGGCAACGGCGGCAGCGCCGTCGTCACCGGTACTGAACCGGCCGCCCACCTGCCGGCAGCGTCCGCAGACGGACCCCCGGCGGGCGGCGCCAATAACGACGACGGCGAGCTGGCCGACCGGCGCCGCTGACACGCCCCTGGAAAGACTCCGGGCGACGGGTTCGGGAAGTCAGCCGCAGCAAAAGCAGGGGCGCCGCCACCCAGGGGGGGGGGGCGCCCCCGCCTTTGGGGCCGCGCAGGCCCGCCGCCGCCACAATGGCCCCGCGGCACCGGCGAGCATGAACGGCCCGAACGGGATGGCCGACTTCAGCGTTCCGCGCCGGAGCGCCAGCAGTCCGATGCTCCACATGCCGCCGAGCAGGAACGCGGCGAACGTGCCGGCGAAGACGTGCGGCCACCCCAGATAGCCCAGATACATGCCCAGCACTCCCGCCAGTTTGACGTCGCCGAACCCCATACCCGGCGGGTAGACCATCCGCAGGAGAAAATAGAAAAGCCACAGAACGGCCCCACCGGCCACGATCCTCAGCGCGGGAACCCCGAACAGCTGAGCCCCGCCGTCGGGCAAGCCGGCACCGGCCGGCGCCCACGCCGCCAGGCTGGCCACGGCGCCCAGCAGCAACACGCCGGCAACGGCGTACGACGGAAAGACGATCCGGTTCGGCAGGAGATGGTGCCGCACATCGATCACCGTGAGCCTCACGGCCATCACCACAAAATAGGCGCACGCCGCCAGCACCAGCCAGAATGCGAACGGAACTGCTTCCCAGAGTTCGCCAAGTCGTTGGATCACTCTCGGATGCTACTGGATTTGCCCCGGCCGCTGCTGGGCCCGCGCGTAAACTGTGGATATGGGGACCTGGGATGCCAAGCACCGGCAGGAACACGGCGGGGCCGCCACGCCCGCGGATTCGGCCGCATCCTTCCGGAACCTCTGCCGGTCGTCCCCGTGGAAATGGCAGTCCCTCCGCTTCGAATACTCCGATTCGGCCGTCAGCGGCCCCGGCCCGGTGCGCGCCTGGCTGCGGCGCCCCGGCGCACTTCGCCTCGAGTCCGCCGACGGTATCCTGCTGAACAGCACCACGGGCATCAACGATTCACGTGACGGCCTGTACATCAGCGCCACCAGGCGGTCGTGGCTGCTTCCCGCCCACCTGGTCACCCCGGTGTACGACGACGGCGGGCTGGTCAGGCGCCGCCCGGAGGCTGCTTACGGGGAACCGTCGTTCGGAAACGGCCGCTTCGCGGCCGCCCTCGACCCCGTGGAACTGGCAGGCAACGCGCCCGTGCCGCTGGAGTTCCCCAACGCCAACGCGGTGGAGATACTCGAGCCGGCGCATGACGTGGACCACGAGGGGCGGCCGACGCTGGAAGCAGTGGTTTCCCCCAACCCCGGCTACCGTCCTCTCGATCCCGGGGCCCCGCTGCTGGGTCCCGGCCGGACCCGGATCCGGATTGACGCCGGAACCGGGGTCTGCGTGGCCAGCGAACCCCTCGACGCCGAATCGCGGCATGGCGGGCATTGGATCCGCATCCTGGCTGTGGACGAGTACATGCTGGATGATCTCTTCGTGGCCGAGCCGATGAACCTCACGGATGTGCGCGCCCACATCCAGTGGCCGCTGCGGCCCAACCCTGCCTGAGGACACAGGGTTTTCCCAACCTGGCCCGTGCAGACTCGAGCCATGTCCACGATTGCCCCGGAAGAATCGACAGAAGGCACTGAATTGGCCACGCCGCGAAACAGGCGCCGCCGGTTGATGGTGATCCCCCTTGCCCTCGTGTGCGCCCTGGGCCTGGTTCTCGGCTATCTGTTCCTCAACGCCAAGCCGGAGGCCAGCGTGCCCCTCGGGGCGAGTGCCACGGTCCCCGGCGGAACGGCGAGGATCAACGGAATCGTTCCCTTGGAGGATGACGGCTGGCTGCCGCCCGAGCACGTGCAGGTCCTGGAAGAAGGACCGTCCGCGGGTACACACCGGGTCCGCGTGCTGGTCCGGTTCACGGCACTGGAAGCCGGCGGAATCCGGCTGGATACGTCCGGGTTCGTCGTCAGCGGCCTCGGCGGCAGCGACCTGCGGCCGCTGTGGGTGTCCCCCTCCAAGGCGGAGATTCGCCAGGGCGAGTCGCTCGACGCCACCATGGTCTTCGAACTTCCGAACAAGGCCATCGCCCTGGTCCTGAAGAACGCGGACGGCATCCGGCTGTCCCTGGGCGTTTCACACCACACCGGCAGCTAGCAGCCCGGCCATCGGCTAGGCTTCCGAAATGACTGAGCTGTTCTCCGTGTGGCCTCCGTTCGCCCTCACCCTGACGACGCCCCGGCTGACGCTGCGCCCGCTCCGTGACGACGACATTCCCTCTGCGGTGGAAGCAGCGGCCAGCGGCATCCACGAACGCGGCCGCAGCCCGTTCAGCACACCGTGGGCCGAGGCCGCCGCCGGCGATCTGGGGCCCAACATGGCCCGGTGGTACTGGCGGTGCCGGGCCAACACCTCGCCGGAGGCCTGGACGCTCATCCTGGGCATCTGGCACGGGGACACGTTCATCGGCTGCCAGGACATGGACGCCAAGGATTTCGCCACGCTTCGGACCGTAACCACCGGATCATGGCTGAGGTCAAGCGCGCACGGCCAGGGGTTCGGCAAGGAGATGCGCGCCGCCGTCGCGCTTTACGCGTTTGACTGGCTCAAGGCGGAAGTGGCGGAGTCCGAGGCAGCGGCCTGGAATGCCCAGTCCTTGGGCGTGTCGCGGTCCCTGGGCTACGAACTCAACGGCGTGACCCGCATGTCCTGGGGCGGCAAGCGGGAGTCAGTGCAGCGCGTCCGCCTGACCCCGGAAACCCTCCATCGCCCCGACTGGCAGCTGAAGGTGGAAGGCCACGAGCCCACAGCCAGATTCCTGGGGCTCTAACCAGCGGCCGGGCACCTGGGTTTCGACAAGCTCAACCAGCGCTTCCCCACTAGCGCGGCTGTGGTGTTCCGCAAAGGAGCGCATCGCCGACCAAAGCGAAGCGGAGGTCGCCCAGCGACCGGAGCGGAGCGGCGGGAGGTGTCTAAGCGACGGCGGGACGCGACAGCCGCGCGGAGGTGACCCCGCGCGGCTGCCGACACTCAGACTAGATCTCCGCCCCTTCCAGCAGCTCCGTCACCAGTGCGGCGATCGGCGAGCGCTCGGACCGGGTGAGGGTGATATGGCCGAAGAGCGGGTGGCCCTTGAGGGTCTCCACGACGGCGGCGACGCCGTCGTGCCGTCCGACACGGAGGTTGTCGCGCTGGGCGACGTCATGGGTGAGGACGATCTTCGAGTTTTGCCCGATGCGGCTCATGACGGTGAGCAGGACGTTCTTTTCGAGGGACTGCGCCTCGTCAACGATCACGAAGGCGTCGTGCAGGGAGCGGCCGCGGATGTGGGTCAGCGGCATGACCTCCAGCATGCCGCGGTCCATGACCTCTTCCACGACTTCCTGGCTCACCAGCGCGCCCAGGGTGTCGAAGACGGCCTGCGCCCAGGGATTCATCTTTTCCGACTCCGAGCCCGGCAAATAGCCCAGCTCCTGGCCGCCGACGGCGTAGAGCGGGCGGAAGACGATCACCTTGCGGTGTTCGCGCCGTTCCAGCACGGCCTCCAGCCCGGCACACAGGGCCAGGGCCGACTTGCCGGTGCCCGCCCGTCCGCCCATGGACACGATGCCGACAGCCGGGTCCATCAGCAGATCAATGGCGAGCCGCTGTTCGGCGGAGCGCCCATGAAGGCCGAAGACATCGCGGTCTCCCTTGACCAGGCGGACCTGCTTGTCGGCGCCGACGCGCCCCAGTGCGGATCCCCGGTTGGAGAGCAGCACCAGTCCTGTGTTGACGGGCATCTCGGCGGCTGCCGGGATGAAGACCGGCTCGTGGCCGTAGAGCGTTGAGATCTCCTCCTCGCTGGCGTCGATTTCGGCGACGCCGGTCCAGCCGGAGTCCTTGACGAGCTCGTTGCGGTATTCGTCCGCCAGCAGGCCCATGGCTGAGGCCTTGACCCGCATGGGAAGGTCCTTGGACACCACGGTGACGTTGCGGCCCTCGTTGGAGAGGTTCTTGGCCACGGCCAGGATGCGGCTGTCATTGTCGCCGGCCCGGAATCCTGCCGGGAGCACCTCCGCCGAGATGTGGTTCATCTCGATCATGAGGGTGCCGCCGGCGTCTCCCAGCGGAATGGGCCGGTTGAGCCCGCCGTGTTGGATGCGCAGGTCATCAAGGAGCCGGAGGGCCTTGCGGGCGAAGTACCCCAGTTCGGGGTCGTGCCGCTTTCCTTCAAGTTCGGTGATCACCACGATGGGCACAATGACCTCGTGCTCTGCAAAGCGCAGCAGCGCGCGGGGGTCGGAGAGCAACACCGAGGTATCAATGACAAAGGTGGAGACGGCAGGCTGGGATTCAGACCTTGGGCCGGAAACAGCAAGACCGGCTACGGCGTCTTTCGTGGCCGCACCGGTCTTTGAAATAGCTCGCTTGGCGCGAGAGGTAGCCTTCTCACCCTGGTCCGTGATGACTTCGGGCAGTTGTTCAGAAATAGCCACATCGACTCCAGCCCCGGGGCGCGTGCCCGGAATTGTTATTGGTGAGGCGGCTCGGCCTGGAGGCCGGGCTCGGCCTCCCATACAACCGGTGCGATGATTCGCTCCATGTACTGGCCTCCCCGATCAGCCGGCGGTTTGCCTGCTGATGGTTTTAACGTAAATCTCCCCGAACTAATTTCCAAAGCCTTCGTCCGGCGATTCCTGTTGCCGTCATGTGAATTCGAGATTAACGGCGCGCCCTGCGGCGCCCCGCGGGCACGGCCGACCCCGCAGAGGAGGTTCCGGCGGGAGAAGTTCAGGCGGAAGTCAGGCCCCGGCGGGAGACTAGGTCCCGAACCGCCGCTGCCGGCCGGCGTAGTCGCGCAGCGCGCGGAGGAAATCGACCTTCCGGAACGCCGGCCAGAGCGCCTCGCAGAAGTAGAACTCGCTGTAGGCGCTCTGCCACATGAGGAACCCTGACAGGCGCTGCTCGCCGGAGGTCCTAATCACAAGGTCCGGGTCCGGCTGGCCCCGCGTGTACAGGAACCGGGAAATGTCGTCCACCGACAGGTTGTCGGCGAGCTCGCCGATATCCGCCTTGCGTGCCACGGCATCATGCAGCAGCTCGCGCACGGCGTCCACGATTTCGCGGCGGCCGCCGTAGCCGACTGCCACGTTGACGTGGAGCCTCTCGCGCACCGGCGTCCGGGCCGTCAACGAGGTGAGCCGCTCGGCCAGGTAGTCAGGCAGGAGTTCCGGCGCGCCCATGGCATGGACCGAGATGTCGGCGTCCTCGTCCAGGCGGTCCAGCGTGTTCGCGATGATCCCCATGAGCAGGTCCAGTTCTTCGCCCGAGCGGTTCATGTTGTCCGTGGACAGCATGTAGAGGGTGACCACCCTGACCCCGAGTTCCTGGCACCAGCCGAGGAATTCGTGGATCTTGTCCGCGCCGGCCTGGTGCCCCTGGCTGGTGGGCGCGTTGAACTGCCGGGCCCAGCGCCGGTTGCCGTCCACCATGACGCCGATGTGCCTGGGAATGCGTTCCGGTTCCAGCGAGCGGAGCAGCTTGCGTTCATAGAAGCCATAGAGGAACCCGGGCAATTCCATCCGGAGATTCACCTGACTTCCTGGCTCAATGACTTCAATGCAAATCCTAGGCTACCGCCCGGACGAAGCGGCCGCGTGCACACATCGGCCCCGCCGGCGCCGTTTCGGGGCGCTGCCACCGCCCGGCGAAATGTTACCAGCGAGTAACTTACTGGAGCGTAGGTTATTCTGGAGACATGAAGAGCAACGCCCCCGACGGAAGCTCCGGCGCCACGGAACCACAGCCGAGCGCCGTGGACGGCGCCGCGGTCCGCATTGCCGAACTGCTGATGATCAAGCCCAAGTGGCGGGGCTGGATCCACACGGTCACCGCGCCGCTGGCCCTCGCCGCGGGGATCATCCTGGTTGTTCTGGCACCCACGCCGGACCGCAAACTCACGTCCGCCATTTACGCCCTCACGGGCGTCCTGCTGTTCGGCATCAGCGCCGTCTACCACCGCGGCAACTGGTCCCCCGGCGTGAAGATCGTCCTCAAGCGCCTGGACCACACCAACATCATGCTCGTGATCGCCGGCAGCTACACCCCGCTGGCCTGGAGCCTTCTTGAGAGGCCCACCGCGGTGCTGCTGCTGTGGCTGATCTGGTCCGGCGCCATCCTGGGGGTGCTGTTCCGGCTCCTGTGGACCAATGCGCCCCGCTGGCTCTACGTCCCCATTTACATTGCCCTTGGCTGCGGTTCGCTCTTCTACCTGCCTGATTTCTTCGCCGCAAGCGTCCCTGCCGCCCTGCTCATCTGCATCGGCGGAGCGCTGTACATCGCCGGCGCCGTGTTCTATGCGCTCAAGAAACCGAACATCAGCTACGAGCACTTCGGCTTCCACGAACTGTTCCATGCCTTCACCGTGCTCGCCTTCGCAGCCCACTTCGTGGCGATTGTCATCGCGGTGCTGAGCTGATCCGTTCCAGCACGTCGGATACGGTTGCCACCGGCATGTCGCAGACCATGTCGCGGCACACATACACCAGCGGCGCCCCGTCGGCGCCGGCCGTCCTGCCCCGCAGCAACGGCACAGCCTCCGGCTGCCCAGGGGCATCTGCAGCCGGACGGCCGCCGGATACCGCCACCACCAGTCCGGGGCTCGGGGCCAGCAGCAACGCCCGGTGAAGCGAGTCCCTTTCGGGACCGGAAGGACCGACGACGGCGGCCTCCACCGGGCCCGCCAGCGCCGCCTGCGCGGTGGCCAGCAGCCAGCCGGCCACGCGGGGCGCGCGTGCTGCGAGCGGACGCACGAGCGACAGGATGTTTCCGGCCATGACCCGGTGTTCGGCGGACCCCGACAGGGCGGCATAGCCCAGCAAAACCCCGGCGAAGGCTGCAGCACCGCTGGGCGTTGCGTTATCAAAGGGGTCCAGTCCCGGCTGCCCGCCTTGGGCGTTGGAAACCTGTCCTGATTCCCCGGCGGAATCCGTGAGCCTGCCGCCGGCCACGAAGCGCCTGCAGGCTGCGGAAATCACCGCTTCGGACAGTCCGTACCAGCGGGCATCTCCCGTGACAGAGTAAAGCGCCAGGAATCCGTCCGCGCAGAACGCGTAGTCCTCGAGCAGGCCGCCGATCCCCCGGGCCACAGCGTCATGCGAAACGCGTAGCAGTTCCCCGTCCGCGGGGTTCCCGGCCGATGCCCGCCAGTGGACCTGTTCCAGGTAGTCCGCGATGCGCACCGCTGCAGCTACGAGCTCCGGGCGGCCCAGGACCGCTCCGGCTTCGGCGAGTGCCGCCACGGCCAGGCCGTTCCATCCGGCCACCACTTTGTCGTCCCGGGCTGGCTGCGGACGGGTCGCCCTGGACGCCAGAAGCCGTGGCCGCGCGCGTGCCCAGGCCTCTGCTTCCTCTCCGGACAGCGCCCGGCCGGGATGCAGCGGCGAGCCGAGGTCGGAAACGGTTCCGGAGGCGCCGACATTCATCATCCCGGCGACGGCGGCAGCATCGGCGGCGCCGAGCACCTGCTCCAGGCCACCGGGTGTCCACAGGTAGCTGGCGCCTTCGTGGTGTTCCCCGTTCACCACCGAATCAGCATCCAGCGAGGACGCCAGGGCAACGCATCCGGCGTCTGCCGTGCGGCCGTTTGCGGACGGCAGCCCCAGCGACGCCAGCATCCAGTCGGCGGTGCGCCCGGCGACGTCGGCCGCCTCGGCCGCGGGGAAACCTGCGGTTCCGCCCAGCCGGATCCAGTGCACATAGACCCTGAGCAGCTGCGCGTTGTCGTAGAGCATTTTCTCGAAATGGGGAACGGACCAGTCCCGGGTCACGGAATACCGGGCGAACCCGCCGTCGAGCTGGTCGAAGAGCGCCGACCGGGCCATGGCCGCGAGGGTGCGGCCCGCCATGTCCCGAGCCTCCCCTGCTGTTTCCGAGGGGACTGCCGCGTGCCTGATCAGGAACTCCAGTACGGCCGACGGCGGGAACTTGGGGGCGTTGCCGAATCCGCCGTCGGAATCCTCCTCGGCGGCCAGCGAGCGGACGGCGGCGGGCAACACGCCGGCGTCGATCAGCTCGGGCGGCCCGGACAGGTCCACCGCGGCGGACAATTGGGCGTCGCCCATGTTGCGCGCGAGTGAGCGGGCGTTCTCCTCCACCGCGTCCCGGCGTTCGGTCCAGGCGTCGTGCACGGCCTCGAGCACCTGGCGGAACGACGGGCGGCCGGGCATGGGCCGGGGCGGAAAGTACGTTCCGGCGTGGAACGCAAGGCCATCGGGGGTCAGGAACACGGACATGGGCCAGCCGCCCTGGCCGCTGATCGCCTGCGTGGCGGTCATGTACACGGCGTCGACGTCAGGACGCTCCTCCCGGTCCACCTTGACCGCGACAAAGTGGCTGTTCAGGTATTCGGCGGTTGCGTCGTCCTCGAAGGATTCGTGGGCCATGACGTGGCACCAGTGGCAGGCGGCGTAGCCCACGGAGAGGAACACCGGGACATCCCGGGCGGCGGCGGCAGCAAAGGCCTGGTCGCCGAACGGCTGCCAGTGCACGGGGTTGTGGGCGTGCTGGCGCAGGTAGGCCGACGGTTCCCCGCCCAGCGCGTTGTGTCCCTGCCGCCGGGCTTCCACGGGCGGCCGGGATTCCCCGGGCTGGCCGGTTCCCCGGCCGTTGTCACCCGTGCCGGGGTCAGGTGTCTTGTCGGCCTGCATTGCCGTTGGCGGCGTCGTCGTGGGCGATGTCGGCGGCTTCGGCCGCTGCCATGCGATCTTCCTCCACCTGGGCGCGGTAACGCACGCGCCGGATGCGCCGCACCATGTCCACGATCAGCAGCGCCGTGAGCACCACGATGAACGCCGTCAGCAGGAATCCGAGGAGGCCGGGGGTCACCTGGTCCTCGGTGACGCCGGGGCGCAGCGACGGCGAGGGTGCCGGGGACGAAGCCAGGGCGATGAGCAAGTGGTGCACTGTTGGAACCTTCTCAGGAGCCGGGCGCGAGACGCCTGGCCTTGTTGGTTGTTACCCCGCACTTTTCTACACGGGATAGAAATGATCTCTTGTCTCTATCTTAGCCCCGCGAACAGGTCCTTCTCGGGGAGTTCGGCGGGCACCAGGGACCGGACGAGGGTGTAGTCCTCCCACGGCCACGCGCGCCGCTGCATATCGGCAGACACCGCGAAAAAGAACCCCAGCGGGTCCACCTGCGTGCGGTGGGCGCGAAGGGCGTCATCGCGTGCTTCGAAGTAGTCGCCGCAGTCCACCTGCGTCGTGGTCTCGTGGGCCGGCCGGGGCGGGGTGTGCCCCTCGGCATCCGTCTCGAGCCACGCTGCCAGGCGCTCGGCATAGGGCGATTGGAGGCCCGCCTCCTCGAGGGCGAAGTGCAGGGCGCGGAACCGGTCGGGGCTGAAGGCGCGGTCGTAGTACAGCTTGCTGGGCGCCCAGGCCTCCCCGGTGCCCGGATACCTCGCCGGATCCCCCGCCGCGTCGAAGGCTTCCACGGCCACACGGTGGGCCATGATGTGGTCCGGATGCGGGTAGCCGCCGTTTTCGTCGTAGCTGACAATCACGTGCGGCTTGAAGTCACGGACCAGCCGCACCAGGGGCGCGGCGGCGCGTTCCAGCGGCTGCAGGGCAAAGGACCCGGCGGGCAGCGGCGGAAGCGGATCGCCTTCAGGCAACCCGGAATCCACAAAGCCAAGCCAACGCTGCCGGACGCCCAGGATCCGGGCGGCCCGGTTCATTTCGAGCCTGCGGGCGCCGGCCATGTCCCGCTTCGGGTGCGGTTCGCCCTCCATCGCCGGATTCTGGATGTCGCCGCGGGAGCCGTCCGTGCAGGTCGCAACCATGACGTCCACTCCGTTGGCCGCGTACATGGCCATGGTCGCTGCGCCCTTGCTGGATTCATCGTCAGGGTGCGCATGGACGGCCAAAAGGCGAAGCGAAGGTGACTGGCTGGTGGACGCTGTCATCGGGGACTGCTCCTCTTTCTACGGTTGCCGGCTGCGGTGTCTGTGGCCGGATAATTCCCCTGCGGATCACCACTAAACTGGAGTGGTGACTACCGAGGACAAGTCGGGCGCTCCCCAGCCTGCAGACATTAGCCTAGCCAATCGCTATGGCGGTCCAAAGCGCGGGCTGTCCGCAAAAGCCAAACGCTGGGCGGGAGTTGCCGCCCTGGCGGCCGGGATCGGTTTCCTGGCATGGGTGTCCACGTCCTCGGCGACGTCGTCCGTCACGTTCAAGGACATCGGCTACAGCACAGTTGATGCCACGAAGGCCGAGGTGGACTTCCAGGTCATTCGGGAACCCGGCACTGCGGTGAAGTGCGCTGTCAAGGCCCTCGATTCCAAGTTCGCCGTGGTCGGCTGGAAGGTGGTTGACATTCCGCCGGTGCAGCCGGACTCGCAGCAGGACCAGGGCGCCGACGGCGGCCGCACCGTGGCCCAGCGCGCCGTCCTGCGCACCGAATCGCAGGCCGTGTCCGGAGTCGTGGACAACTGCTGGATCCCGGACGCCGCGAAGGACGCGGCAAAGTAGGGAAGGTATGTGACCCACGCCGCTCGGTCGTTGGGTTTTGTCCACAGGATTGACTACAATGGATCAATACCTTTACCCCGCTGAGTTGGTTACTGAGTTCCACAAGTGGCCACCGTGGCGGGGTCTTTGCTTGTATGACTGCTTGTTTTGACCACTAGAGGAGAAGTCCGTGTCTACCACCAACAGCGCGCCTGCAGCTTGGCTTACCCAGGAAGCTTTTGACCGCCTGAAGGCAGAGCTGGACCACCTTTCCAGCGCCGGCCGGGCGGAAATCGTCCAGAAAATCGAAGCTGCGCGCCAAGAGGGAGACCTCAAGGAAAACGGCGGTTACCACGCGGCCAAGGAGGAACAGGGCAAGATCGAGGCCCGCATCCGCCAGCTCACCGCCCTGCTCCGTGACGCCCACGTCGGCGAGGCCCCCGCTGATGACGGAATCGTGGAGCCAGGCATGATCGTCGTTGCCCGGATCGCCGGCGACGAAGAAACCTTCCTGCTCGGCTCACGCGAAATCGCCGGGGACTCCGATCTCGACGTCTTCAGCGAGAAGTCCCCGCTTGGCGCCGCCATCGTGGGACACAAGGAGGGCGATAAGCTCAGCTACACCGCCCCCAACGGCAAGGAGATCACCGTGGAGATCCTGTCCGCCAAGCCGTACGCGGGTTAAGCATTTCTCCCGCCACTTGCGGCGGTACTGAATAACGCACGACGCCGGCCTCCCTTCCGCGGGGACGGCCGGCGTCGCCGTTTAACCCTTGTTAGCGGCGGGCAGCAACCCGCGCCTTCAGCACCAGGGCAGCGAGGACGCCTCCGACGGCGCCGCCGAGGTGCGCCTGCCAGGAAACGTAGCCTGCCACGCTGGGAATCAGCCCGAAGAGGATGCTGCCGTACGCCATGAATAGCACCACGGACAGCAGAATCTGCCACCAGTTGCGGTTGAAGAATCCGCGCACCAGCAGGAACGCGAACAGGCCGAAGACCAGGCCGGAGGCGCCCACCGTGACTCCCCCGGTGCCGATCAGCCAGACGGCGGCGCCGGAACCCAGCCAGCTGCAGGCCACCGCGGTGAGGAAGACGCGCAGCCCGGACATGAAGACCAGGAATCCGAAGATGATCAGGGGAAGCGCGTTGGAGAGGACATGGTTCAGGTTTGCGTGCAGCAGCGGGAACGTGAAAATGTCCAGGACGCCGTCGGCGCTGCGCGGCCTGAGGCCGAACACTCCGTTCAGGGCGTGCAGCGTCACCATGTTCACCAGCTCAATGGCGAACAGCAGCACCACGAAGGACCCGACCACCAGCAGCCCGCCCTTGGCCCGGGCCGCGGGGGTTTCCCGCGTTGCCGGAGCGTCTCCCGGGGTGTCCAGCATGCCGGCTCCTAGTGCACCACGATCGGCTGGAAGCCCTCGGCACGGAGAGCGCCCAGGACCTGTTCGCAGTGCTCGTGGCCCTTGGTTTCCAGGTTCACGGTGATGGAGACGTCTCCCATGCTGATGGAACCGCCCACCCGCGTGTGGTCAAGGCCGGTCACGTTGGCGTCGTTCTCGGCAATGATCCGGGCGATGGTGGCCAGCGAACCCGGGCGGTCATCGAGCATCATGCGAACGGTCATGTAGCGGCCGGCGGCGGACAGGCCGCGCTGAATGACCTTGAGCATCAGCATGGGGTCGATGTTGCCGCCGGACAGGACCACCGCCGTCGTTCCGGGGTTTTCGATCTTGCCGTCCATGAGCGCGGCGACGCCTACGGCACCGGCAGGCTCAACCACCATCTTGGCCCGCTCCAGCAGGAAGATGAGTGCCCTGGCGAGCGAATCCTCGCTGACCGTGACCACGTCATCGACAAGTTCGCGGATGATGCTGAACGGCAGCTGCCCGGGACGGCCGACGGCGATGCCGTCGGCCATGGTGGAAACCTTTTTCAGCGGCACGAGCGCGTCAGCGGCGAGCGACGGCGGGTACGCGGCGGCGTTTTCGGCCTGGACGCCGATGATCCGGATTTCCCGGCCCAGCTCCTTGGCCCTGGCCTTGATGGCGACGGCCACGCCGGCCAGCAGGCCGCCGCCGCCGACGCCCATGAGGACGGTGTCGACGTCGGGGATCTGTTCGAGGATTTCAAGGCCCACCGTTCCCTGGCCGGCCACGACGTCCACGTTGTCGAACGGGTGGACGAAGACGGCGCCGGTCTCGTCCGCGTAGCGCTGGGCCTCCGCGAGTGCCTCGTCCACGTTGTGACCGTGAAGAACAACCTCCGCGCCGTGGCTGCGGGTGGCGGCGAGCTTGGGGAGGGCCACGCCGAGCGGCATGTAGATCCGCGCCTTGATCCCCAGGCTCTTGGCCGCGACGGCCACTCCCTGGGCGTGGTTGCCGGCCGAGGCTGCCACCACTCCGCGCTTCTTGTCAGCCTCGGAAAGCCGCGCCATCCGGACATAGGCACCGCGCACCTTGAAGGAACCCGCGCGCTGGAGGTTCTCGCACTTGAAGAAGACGTCCCCGCCTACCATGCCGCCCAGGGCCCTGGACGATTCCACCGGTGTCCGGGTAATAATCCCGTCAAGCAGCTTCTGCGCCTCAAGGACATCGTCCAGCGTGACGGGAAGGCTTTCAGGGGTGTTCACGAACTATTCTCCTTTGGGGGATTCGACGTCGGAGCCCGGAGCGGCAGTGCTGCCCGGAGCCCCCGTTATACGATCGGCATCTTTACCGTGGCCGGGATGCGCACCCGGCAGCCGGACTTCCCTGAACGTGTTGTCCAGCCCGGCACCGGCAGAACCTGCAATGGCACTGCCATCCGCGGCAGCCGGCACAAGTTCATGTTCCCACGTTCTGCCGGCAATATAGCGAATCGCCGAGTTTGCTACGGCCAGGATGGGAACGGAGAACAGCGCGCCCGGGATTCCAGCGAGATAGGAGCCGGCGGCGACGGACAGGATCACGGCCACGGGATGCAGCGCGACGGCCTTGCCCATCACCAGCGGCTGGAGAATGTGGCTTTCGAGCTGCTGGACCAGCAGGACGATCCCGAGCATGATCAGCGCGTTCACGGGGCCGTTGGAGACCAGTGCCAGCAGCACCGCGATGGCGCCCGTCACGAGCGCACCGACCACCGGAATGAACGAGCCGATGAAGACGAGCACACCCAGGGGCAGTGCCAGGGGGACGCCGAGGATGGCCGCGCCCACTCCGATGCCCAAGGCATCGACGAAGGCCACGAACATCTGGATCCGGGCGTAGCTGACCATCGACGCCCATCCGCGCCGGCCGGCTCCGTCGGCGGGGATCCGCGCCCGCCTGGGCAGGAGGCGGACCAGGAAGCCCCAGATGCGGTCGCCTTCAAGGAGGAAGAAGATCAGGATGAAGAGCGCCAGCACCAGTCCGGCCGCAAAGTGTCCGGCGGTGCTGCCGAAGGAGAGCGCGCCGCTCAGGATGCTGCTGCTGTTGTTCTGCAGCGCAGCCGTCGCTTCCTCGATGTATTTGTCGATCTGTGCGGCGGTGAGGTGCAGCGGCCCCTCCGCGAGCCAGTCCTGGACTTGCTGGACGCCGGTCAGCGCTTCAGTCCACAGCTCCTGGAAGCCCAGCGCCAGCTGCCGCCCGACGAGTGCCAGCGATCCGGCGATCAGTCCGACGAAGCCCAGGACCGTCGCAGCGACGGCCAGGCCGTTCGGAAGGCGCCGCTTCCGCAGCCACTTTGTTACCGGGCTGAGCAGGCCGGCCAGCAGGGCTGCCACCATGACAGGAATAATGAGGAAGGTGACTTTGGCGAGCAGCCATATGAGGGCAGCGCTGATCAGCAGGATCAGTCCAAGGCGCCACGCCCAGGCGGCCGCGATGCGGACGCCGTAGGGAATGTCCTCCTCCAGGTCCCGGTCTGATCTGGCCGGCTGCACCGGTCCGGCGGGCGGCGGCACTCTCGTTGCGCTGGGGAATTCTTCGGGTGTGGCGTCCTTGGCTGGCGTCATAGCCCAATAATTCCCTAGCCTTGCGGCAATGGGAAACGGGGCGTCGCGGAATACCGGGCCCAGGTTGCCCGCACGGCGCCCGCCGGATCAGAAAACGCTAGGCGGCGGCATCCAGGGCGGCGCCGATTCCCCACGTCATGGTGAAGGATTCGCCGGGCGCCAGCCACCGCAGGCTGTCGCCCGAGTTGAAGGCGTTTGCCGGACCGGTCATCGGTTCGATGGCCACGGCCTTCGTGCGGCCCGGGAATTCCCGGGTCACAAACACGTGGACGAACCGGCATGTTTCGTCCTGCCAGAGGCTGACGCTCCGGCCGTCCGCCGCCGACAGCGTGTGGCGGGCGATCCCGCCGTCGAACTGCAGATCAGTCAGGGCGACGTCGACGTCGAGGTCCCCCACGTTCCGCCCGTCCCGCAGGTCGCTGTCGGCGCTGACGGGTTCGGAGCTGCGCGGTATGAGCCTGCCGTCGGCCACCAGCCGCGTCGCGCCGCTGACCGTCAGGGTGAGCTCTTCGCTGGGAGTTTCGCCGAGGCGGAGATACGGATGGGCACCCAGCACGAAGGGTGCGTCGGCCCGGGAATCGTTGATCAGCGTCTGCCGCACCACGAGCCCCAGGTCATCGGCAAGCGAATACTCCACGCGGTGGCGTAGCAGGAACGGATATCCGTGCTGCGGGAACACCGGAGCCTCAAGGGTCACGGAGAATTCGGATTCCGTGACCAGCGCGTACGACGCATTGCGCAGGAGCCCGTGGCTTGCGTTGTTCCGCGAGACCTCCGTGATGTCCAGCTGCTGCTTCTTGCCGTTAAGGTGCCAGACGCCGTCCTCAACCCTGTTGGCCCATGGCGCCAGCGTGATTCCGGTGGCTCCGGGCGGGATGTCCGAATCGCCGTACGTCTCGGTCAGCTGGATGCCGGCGCGACTGTACCAACGGAGGCCCGCGGCGAGCTCGGTGACGACTGCGAGCGCGTCGCCGCGCCTCAGTTCGTACTGCCGGCCTGAGGCGTAGCGCCTGGGTTCCGAGTGGTTTTCGCTGGGATCAGGAGCGGCGGCGGGAGTCATGGAACCTACCGTACAACGCTCCCGGGCCGTGCGGCCGGCAGGCCGGCTTGTTATCTTTTGTTAGAAAGTATTTGTTTTTGATCGTTTTGTGCCACAATGGTGATACGCCCCACAGACAGGAAGGAGGAGCCTTGCTCGCAACCCAGCGGCGGCACCTGATCCTCCAGGAACTCCAATCCAGCGGCACCGTCCGCGTGGCGGACCTGGCGGGCGTGCTCGGAGTCTCCGAAATGACTGTGCGCCGGGACATCGACACCCTCGATGCGGAGGGCCAGCTGCTTCGCGTCCACGGCGGCGCTACCCGGACCGGCACCTTCAGCGCCATCGAACCCGGGTTTGTCAGCAAGTCGGCACAGGAGACCGAGGCAAAGCAGGCCATCGCCGCGGAGGCGCTGAGCCTGCTGCGGCCGGACATGACCCTGCTTATTTCCGGCGGCACCACCACGTACGAGTTTGCCCGCCTCCTCCCCCGCGATCTCGGGCTGACGGTGGCCACGAACTCCATCATGGTGGCCAACGCCCTTGTCCCCGGGACCGTGGGCCCGGCAACCGCGGCCACAGCCGCGCGCGGCGGCATCCGGACTCTGGTGCTGGGCGGGCAGCGCACTCCGTCCGAGGCTCTCGTGGGACCGGTCACCATGCACGCCATGGAAAACCTTCATGCGGACCTCTGCTTCATGGGAGTCCACGGCATTGACCCTGAAGCCGGCATTACCTCACCGAACCTTCTGGAAGCAGAGGCCAACGCAGCCATGATTGGCGCTTCGGGTGCGCTGGTGGTGCTCGCCGATGCGTCAAAGTACGGCATTGTGGGCCTGGCGGGAATCGCGCCGCTCGCGTCCATCGGCACCCTGATTACCGATTCCGGCATCGCCACCCGCGGCGCCCGGCATGAGGCCGCCGACGTACTAAGACAGGCTGTCGGTGATCTGCGCATAGCGGCAGCCCCCTCGGCACAACTCCGTTCCCCCCTCCCTTCCAGCCGGACGCCGCAGGTTTCCGCGTACAAAGGACACGACGCATGACCCACATCACCAGCACCCAGCTAGCAGACGGCCGCGAACTGCTCTATTTCGACGACGCCGGCTCCGCCCGGCCGCGGTCCGTGGAAACCACCAGGGACCACCGGGACCTGCCGCCCAGGGGCGAGCCCGGCGAAGTCCGGTTCGACGCCCTCACGGGCGAATGGGTTGCCGTGGCAGCGCACCGCCAGACCCGCACACACCTGCCGCCGGCGGACCAGTGCCCGATCTGCCCCACCACGGACGCCAATCCCTCGGAGATCCCGGCGCCGGACTACGACGTCGCGGTGTTTGAGAACCGCTTCCCATCCCTTGGTCCGGCAGTGGGTCCTGTCCCGGACAATCCGGGCTGGGGAACCACGGGACCCGCCTTCGGCCGGTGCGAAGTGGTGACGTTCACGCCCGAGCACACCGGTTCGTTCAGTGGCCTCAGTGAAACCCGCGCCCGCACGGTGGTGGAGGCCTGGGCGCACCGCACCGCTGCCCTCAGCGCACTGCCGGGCATCAAGCAGGTCTTCCCGTTCGAGAACCGCGGAGCCGACATCGGTGTCACGCTGCACCACCCGCACGGCCAGATCTACGCCTACCCGTACGTCACGCCCCGCGCCGCCGTGATGGGCGCGGCCGCCCGCAGGTTCTATGACGACGCCGGCGGCCGGCAGACGCTGACCGGTTCACTGCTGCGCGCCGAGCGCGAGGACGGCAGCCGCATGATCATGGAAAGCTCGAACTTCAGCGCCTACGTGCCGTTCGCTGCCCGCTGGCCGCTGGAAATCCATCTGGTGCCCCACCGCCAGGTCCCCGATCTGGCCGCCCTGAGCGGGGACGAGAAAGACGAGCTGGCGCACGTGTACCTCGACCTCCTCAAGCGCCTGGACGCCCTCTACCCGACGCCGACCCCGTACATCTCCGCGTGGCACCAGGCCCCGGTGGACGAACCGCTCCGACCGGCGGGCTACCTGCACCTGCAGCTCACTTCCCCCCGCCGCGCCGCCGACAAGCTGAAGTACCTGGCGGGATCGGAAGCTGCCATGGGGGCCTTTATCAACGACACCACCCCCGAGCTGGTCGCGGAACGCCTGCGTGCCGTCACCGTTCCCGCTTCCCCGGGAACTGTTACCGCCTCACCGGCCGAAGCACTGGCCCCGACCGCCCCCGGCCTCACCGAAGGAGCCCACGCATGACCCCCGCCGTCAGCACCACCGACCTCGCGGAACAGTTCCAGACCGCCTTCGGCCGCCTCCCGGACGGTGTCTGGCAGGCTCCCGGGCGGGTCAACCTGATCGGCGAACACACCGACTATAACGAGGGCTTCGTGCTCCCGTTCGCCATCGACAAGACGGCGCGCGTCGCCGTCGGCGTGCGTCCCGACTCAACCGTCCGGCTTCTGTCCACCTACGGGGACCAGGGCCTGACGACAGCGAACACCGCCTCGCTGGATGGCCGGGCGGCCAAGGGATGGACCAAGTACCCGCTCGGCGTCATCTGGTCCCTGCAGCAACGCGGCATCGACGTTCCGGGACTGGACCTTTTGCTGGACTCGGACGTCCCGCTGGGTGCCGGGCTCTCCTCGTCGCACGCCATCGAATGCGCCGTCATCTCCGCGCTGAACGACCTCACCGGCGCCGGACTGGGTGCCGAGCAGATGGTCCTCGCAACCCAGCGGGCCGAGAACGACTTCGTGGGCGCCCCCACGGGCATCATGGACCAGTCCGCGTCGCTGCGCGGGTCCAAGGGCCATGCGGTGTTCCTGGACTGCCGAGACCAAAGCGTGCAGCTGGTGCCGTTCGAGGCGGAGAACGCGGGACTGGTCATGCTCGTGATCGACACCAAGGTGTCCCACTCCCATGCCGACGGCGGTTACGCCTCACGCCGCGCGTCGTGCGAGCTCGGCGCCGAGGTGCTGGGCGTCAGGGCGCTGCGGGACGTCGGACCGGAGGACCTGGAGGAGGCCAGCGGACTTCTGGACGAAGTCACATTCCGCAGGGTCCGGCACATCGTCACGGAAAATGAGCGCGTGCTGCAGACCGTGGAGCTCCTTGGCCGGCAGGGTCCCGCAGCGATAGGCGGGCTCCTGGACGCCAGCCATGCCTCGATGCGGGACGACTTTGAAATCTCGTGCGCGGAACTGGACCTTGCGGTCGACACGTCCCGGGCGAACGGCGCCATCGGGGCCCGGATGACCGGCGGCGGGTTCGGCGGGGCGGCCATCGCGCTCACGCCGGTGGCGGCGGAGCAGCAGGTGCGCGCCGCCGTCGAACAGGCCTTTGCCAAGGCGGGCTACACCGCCCCTGACATCTTCACCGTCACCCCGGCGGCCGGGGCGATGCGGCTCGCCTAGCACCGGGCGTAGGCTGGGCGCATGCCGGAAGCAGTCATTGTTTCAACCGCCAGGAGCCCGATCGGACGCGCCTTCAAGGGGTCCCTGAAGGACGAGCGGCCGGACGACCTCGCCGCGGCCATGGTGAGTGCGGCGCTGGCCAAGCTGCCGGCGTTCGACCCCACCGGGGACAGCACGCCCGGGCTCGACGACCTGTACCTCGGGTGCGCCGAGCCCAGCGGGGAAGCCGGTTCCAACATGGCCCGCGTGGTCACCATCCTGGCCGGCCTGGACCATGTGCCTGCCGCCACCATCAACAGGTTCTGCGCCTCGAGCCTGCAGACCGTCCGCATGGCTTTCCACGCCATCCGGGCCGGCGAGGGGCAGGCCTTCGTGGCTGCCGGCGTCGAAGCGGTGTCGCGGTACCAAAGCTGGGCCGGGGCAGGCGAAACCGACGCCGGCAACCACAACCCGCTCTTCGAACCCGCACGCCAGCGCACCACCGCACGGGCCGCCTCCAACACGCCCTGGACGGACCCGAGGCTGGGCGGCCGGATGCCGGACATCTACATCGCCATGGGGCAGACGGCCGAGAATGTGGCCACGTCCTACGGCATCAGCCGCGCCGATCAGGACGCCTGGGCCGTGCTGAGCCAGAACCGCGCGGAGGCTGCCATCGCCTCGGGCTTCTACGCCCGGGAAATCACGCCCTACCGGCGGCGCGACGGCATCGTGGTGGACCGGGACGACTCGCCGCGCGCGGGGGTCACGCTCGAAGGCGTCAGCGCTTTGGAGCCCGTCTTCCGGCGCGGGGGTACCGTGACGGCCGGAAACGCCTGCCCCCTCAACGACGGCGCGGCCGCCGTCGTCATCATGAGCGATTCGCGGGCCAGGGAACGCGGCTTGGAGCCGCTTGCGCGCATCGTCTCCACCGGCGTCAGCGCGCTCTCACCCGAGCTGATGGGGATGGGTCCCGTGGAATCCACGCGCCGGGCACTGGCCTCCGCCGGGCTGACCATCGGCGACATCGACCTAGTGGAGCTCAACGAGGCCTTCGCGGTCCAGGTTGTGGCCAGTGCCCGCGAACTCGGGATCGACTCCGCGAAGCTCAACATCCACGGCGGCGCCATCGCACTGGGCCACCCCTTCGGCATGACCGGCGCCCGCATGACCGCCACGCTGCTCAACGGCCTTCGCGAGACGGACGGAACGCTCGGCCTGGCCACGCTGTGCGTGGGCGGCGGACAGGGCATGGCCGTCGTTCTGGAACGCCTCAGCTGATCCGGCCCGCCGCCTCCCCGCCTAGCCGGGTGAGGGACCTGCAAAAAGAGGGCCCCGCCGGTGAACTGGCGGGGCCCTCTCCTTTTGTTCAAATCACGACGGCATAGGCCGGCTTTAGTTCTAGTCCTCGCCGCGGAGGATCGCCAGCAGGCGGATGATTTCCACATACAGCCAGACGAGGGTGACGGTGAGCCCGAAGGCTGCCGTCCAGGCGAAGCGCTCAGGGGCGCCGGCACGGACGCCGGCTTCAATGCTCGTGAAGTCCATGATCAGCGAGAAAGCGGCCAGTCCGATGGCCAGGATGCCGATGAAAACACCGAGCGGGATGCCGAAGATCTCGACGCTCGTGCTGAGGCCGAACGGGGACTGCACCGCGCCGGTCCAGACCATCACCATGTTCACGAGGGCGAACACGGCGTAGCCGATCATGGCGATCATGAAGAAGCGCATGGCCTTGGGGGTGGCGCGGACCTTGCCGCTCCGGAAGAGCAGGAGGGTCACCGCGAAGACGGAGAGCGTGCCAATCACGGCCTGCAGCCCGACACCCGGGTACAAGGCGTCAAGGATGCGGGTCAGTCCGCCGAGGAACAGGCCTTCAAGACCGGCGTAAGCCAGGATGAGTGCGGGCGAGGGCTGCTTCTTGAATGTGTTGACCATGGCCAGGACGAACCCGCCCAGCGCGCCGACGATCATGAGCAGGCTGGCCAGCGCCATTCCGACGAACAGCGTGACGGCGGCTCCTGCCATCACGGCTCCGAGGCAGATAGCGGTCCTGACGATGACGTCGTCGTAGGACATCCGGCCGGTTTCGACCGGCCCGGCGGCCGGCCGGTTGTACATCTGCTGCAGCTGGTCATCGGTCATGCCCGGCTGCTGGGAGCCCCAGCCCCTGGGGGCGTCCATGACGGGCGCCTGGCCGTAGGCGCCCTGTCCGTACTGGTTCTGGCCGTACGCCTGCGGGACAGGCGGTGCCTGGGTGGCTTCACGGAAATTCTTTCCGTTGAAGATCGGGTTTCCGCCAAGTGCCATTGCGGGTGTCCTCCAAATAAGGGGTGAGTAATGGATTTTCTAAGTTCAAACTACCAATTTCCACGCGTCAGCGGTGTGTAAAGTTCCGCGGACGGCCCGTTGACACGGAATCGTGACATGGACGCACCCGCCGCGTGGCGGGTCGCTCAGCCCGCCACCGAAGGACTGTTTAGGAATACTGGCATACAACAAAAGTTTTCATAAGCTGGGCTGAATTAGTGGTTGTGGCCAGCTTCACAGTCGTTATCGGATCGCTATCTGGCGGCCGCCTTGACGCGCAAACTTTGTACTGCTCTCGCTGTAACATGGGGCGAAGTAGGGTGACGGATATCACAAGAAGTCAAGCCATCAGCATCGCATCGCTCCATTTGCACCACCCGTTCCGCCGTCCGTCACCTTCTCCGTTCGCAGCGGTTGCAACGACGCAACCCAGACCATCCCCATGTGGAGGTTTTCATTTTGAGACGCACACCGAGAGGCCTGCCGCGCCGACGGCAAGCCGGATTGCTCAAGGCCATGGGGGCAATTGCCGCCGCAGTCGTGGCGATCCTGCTCGTCGCCGCACCAGCATCGCTGGCGGCCACGCCATCCCCGACACCATCCCCGTCGAACCAGCAGTTCCAGAACAACATCAGCGGCTTTCTCCGCGATGATGCACGCGCCCCCATCCAAGGTGTGAAGATCACGGCCAAAAACGGTGACTTCACTGGAACAGCAACGTCGGGTGCCAACGGGGCCTGGAACATAGGGGTGCCGTCGCAGGGCACCTACGAGGTCAAACTGGACGAGTCCACCCTGCCGCAGGGCATCAAGCTCGCGGAAGGCCAGGCCAACCCCCGGAACGTCACGTTTAGCCAGACGTCCAACGTTTCGGTGATCTTCGCCTTCGGCAAGGGCATCGTCGTCCAACAGCAGGACTTCGGCCAGAACCTGCTCAACAGGCTGGTCGCTGGCCTGAGCTTCGGCCTCCTGCTGGCCCTCGCATCCGTGGGGCTGTCCCTGATTTTCGGCACCACCGGACTGACGAACTTCGCCCACGGCGAGATGGTGACGCTCGGGGCCGTGCTCGTATTCATCTTCGATGCCATGAACCTGCCGTTCTGGCTGGCCATCCTCCTAGCCCTCCTGGGCGGAGGACTCTTCGGCTATGCCCAGGACGCCGGCCTCTGGCGGCCCCTGCGCCGCCGCGGCACCGGACTGGTCCCCATGATGATCGTCAGCATCGGCTTGGCCCTGGCAATCCGCTACATCATCCAGTTCTACTTTGGCGGGGCCACCCAGCAACTGCCCTTCGCCCAAAGCGCGGAAATCCAGATCGGCCCGGTCTCCATCTCGCCCAATAACTTGTGGTCGCTGGTGATCAGCGCAATCGTGATCGGCCTGATCGGCATAGTGCTCCTGAAGACCCGGCTCGGCAAGGCCACCCGGGCCGTGGCGGACAATCCCGCCCTGGCAGCGGCATCCGGCATTGACGTGGACTCCGTCATCCGTCTCGTCTGGATTGTTGGCGGCGTGCTTGCCTCCCTCGGCGGCATCCTCTGGGCCTACTACCGTCCCGGCGTCACGTTCGACATGGGCTCGCAGATCCTGCTGCTCATCTTCGCGGGCGTTACCCTCGGTGGCCTCGGCACCGTCTTCGGCGCCCTCATCGGATCCGTCATCGTCGGCATCTTCGTCGAACTGACCACCGTCTTCGGCCTTGCAGCCGACCTCAAATACGTGGGAGCACTGTTCATCATGATTGTTGTCCTCTTGTTCCGGCCCCAGGGGATCCTGGGCCGACGCGAGCGCGTGGGTTAGGAGGCTGCCATGGACTTCGGATTCATTCTTTCCAGCGCAGCAAGTGAAATTTTCAGCCCGACGACGGCCGCATACGCACTTGCCGCCCTCGGCCTGGCCGTCCACTTCGGCTACTCTGGCCTGCTGAACTTCGGCCAGGCCGGCTTCATGGCGGTGGGAGCCTATGGCTTCGCCATCTCCACCCTCAGCTTCGGCGTCCCGTTCTTCGTGGGATTGCTGATCGCCGTCATCTGCTCTGTGCTGTTCGCGCTGGTGCTGGGTATCCCCACCCTCCGCCTGCGGGCAGACTACCTGGCCATCGTCACCATTGCCGCGGCGGAGATCATCCGCTACGTCGTCACCACCAACCAACTCACCTCCGTGACCGGGTCGGCCAACGGACTCGCAGCCTTTGAAAGCGGTTTCTACTCGATGAACCCGTTCCCCGAGGGCTCCTACTTCGGCATGAACAACCGCGACTTCTTCATCCGCATCGTGGGCTGGGGCCTGGTGGTTGTCTGCTGCATCATCGTCTGGCTGCTGATGCGCAGCCCCTGGGGCCGGGTCCTGAAGGGCATCCGCGAGGATGAGAACGCAGTGCGCTCGCTCGGCAAGAACGTCTACGCGTACAAGATGCAAGCGCTGGTCATCGGCGGCATCGTCGGGGCGCTGGCCGGCATGGTGTTTACCCTCCCCCGCGGCGCAGTCCAGCCTGCCAACTACGGCACCGAGCTGACGTTCTTCCTGTGGACCTGCCTGCTCCTTGGCGGCATGGCCACGGTCCTGGGGCCGGTTATCGGCGCCATGATCTTCTGGGTGGTTCTGTCGCTGACCCAGGGCATTCTCTACGGCCTCATCGAATCGGGCGCAGTGACCTGGCTGACCACAGTCCAGGCCGGGCAGTTGCGCTACATCCTGGTGGGAGTCGCCCTGATGCTGCTGATGATCTTCAGGCCGCAGGGCGTCTTCGGTAACAAGAAGGAGCTGGCGTTCGCATGAGCAAGCACAGCGAAGAGTCAATGGAAGCCGGCGTCGACTACATGACGGACGCCCGCGCGATCGCCGTCGGCGAGAACACCCCCGGCTGCAAGAAACGGGACCCCATCGTCGTCGCCGAAAACGTGACGCGCACGTTCGGCGGCATCAACGCCGTCGACGTCGAGTACCTTGAGATCCCGCGCCACAAGATCACCGCACTGATCGGTCCTAACGGGGCGGGCAAGACCACCCTCTTCAACCTGCTCACTGGATTCGACATTCCGAACTCCGGCAAATGGCAGTTTGAAGGGCAGAGCATTGCCGGCGTCTCCTCTTACAAGGTGGCGCGGATGGGCATGGTCCGCACCTTCCAGCTGACCAAGGTCATGGGCAAGCTGACGGTGATGGAGAACATGCGCCTGGGCGGCTCCGACCAGCCCGGTGAACGGCTGTCCAAGGCCCTGTTCAAGGGCATGTGGGGCAGCCGGGAAAAGGAAATCACCGATCAGGCGAACGTCCTGCTGGAGAAATTCAAGCTGGACACGAAGAAGGACGACTACGCGGCATCGCTGTCCGGCGGCCAGCGCAAGCTGCTCGAAATGGCCCGCTCGCTCATGGTAAGGCCCAAGCTGGTAATGCTCGACGAGCCGATGGCCGGCGTCAATCCGGCGCTGACCCAGTCCCTGCTGGACCACATCAAGAATCTCAAGGCAGAGGGCATGACCGTCCTCTTCGTGGAACACGACATGAACATGGTCCGCCACATCGCGGACTGGGTGGTAGTCATGGCCGAAGGCAAGATCGTGGCTGAGGGTCCCCCGGGTGAGGTCATGAAGAACCCGGCCGTGATCGACGCCTACCTGGGCGCCCACCACGACGTCGACCTCGGCGACTCTGAAGGCATCAAGGCACTTGAGCAGGAACTGGTCGCGGACGAGGAATCTATCGTGGGCACGGAGAACGCCGGCATCATTGCCGTCGACTTTGTGGCGCCCGAGCTGCACGAGCCCGGCCACACAGACAAGGACAAAGCATGAGTGCCACGAGCGCGGCCCCGGCCGCACAGAGCGCAGCAGCGGACGACTCCGTCGTCAAAGTTACCAACCTGGTGGCTGGATATCTTCCAGGGGTCAACATCCTCAACGGCTGCAGCATCGAAGCCCGCAAAGGCGAGCTGATCGGCATCATCGGGCCGAATGGCGCCGGAAAGTCCACACTTCTCAAGGCCATGTTTGGCCTCGTGAAGGTGCACTCGGGGTCAGTCGTGGTCCGTGGCAAGGACTTGACCGGCCTCAAAGCCAACAAGCTGGTGACCCAGGGCGTGGGTTTTGTCCCGCAGAACAACAACGTGTTCGCCACGCTCACCATCGAGGAGAACATGCAGATGGGGATGTTCCAGCGTCCCAAGGACTTCGCCGAGCGGTTCGACTTTGTCACCAGCCTTTTCCCGGAGCTTGGCAAGCGCAGGGCCCAGCGGGCGGGTTCGCTGTCCGGCGGTGAACGCCAGATGGTGGCCATGGGCCGTGCCCTCATGATGGACCCCGCAGTGCTGCTGCTGGACGAGCCCTCGGCAGGCCTCTCCCCCGTGAAGCAGGACGAGACCTTCCTTCGCGTGCACGAGATCAATCGTGCCGGCGTGTCCGTGATCATGGTGGAGCAGAACGCCCGCCGGTGCCTGCAGATCTGCGACCGCGGCTACGTCCTGGACCAGGGCAAGGATGCGTACACGGGAACAGGACGGGAACTGATGAAGGACCCGAAGGTCATCCAGCTGTACCTCGGCACGCTCGCCGACGAACACGAAAAATAGGCGCTAACCGCACGGGCAGAACCTAGCACCAGGGCCGTCACCGATCCGGTGGCGGCCCTTCTGCATGCCTGGTTCCGCCTGGCACCTGGCACGTCCGGCCGCCTCCGCAGCTCTTTGCTCGGCGCCCGCGCTCGTACGTACCTCACGCAGGCCCGCGGGCACGCAGAAGCCCCCGTCCTGCCGGACGGGGGCTTCTGACCTGGTTAGGAAAGCGGCTTACAGCTTGCCGAACTCTTCTTGAGCAGGCTGCGGCTTGTTGGTGTCGTCGTACTCGTAGATGCCGATGTAAGCCTCTGTGGGGTCACCGGCGTCAGAGAACGTGATCGGACCGGACTGGCCGTCGTAGTCGATGTCCTTGCCGTTGCGGAGCAGGGTGACGCATGACGGGAAGGTGTTGCACTTCTCGCCGCCCTCGGAGACTGCCTTGAGCTGCTTGGCAATGTCCGTGCCCTTCGTGCTCTTTGCCGCCTCTGCCGCAAGTGCAGTCATGTTGACGGCGTCATATGACTCGCCTGCATAGTTGTACGTCCGCAGGGCGGGGTCAATGGCAAGTAGCTGCTTCTTGAAGTCTTCCTTGGCAAAGGTTCCCGGCTGCGTGCCGCGAGCTCCCTTAAGGGTTCCTGCCTTGAAGTCCTTGCTGTAATCGAAGAGGTTACCGTCAACCAGGAACAGCTGTTCCGGCTTGATGCCCTTGCCCGTCAGCAGCGGAATGATGCTCTTGGCTTCGTCGAAGGTGATCAGCGCAATAGCGTCCGGCTTGGCTGCCACCAGGGCATCGACCTGGCTACTGAACTGCGAATCGCCGGTGTTGTAGAGCTGCTCAGCCACGACCTGGCCGCCGGCCCCGGTGAAGGCTTCCTTCACGTTCTTCTGCAGGCCTGTGCCGTAGGCGTCGTTCAGGACCATCATCCCCAAGGTCTGAGCTCCGCAGGTGGCAATGTAGTTACCCAGGACCTTGCCCTGCAGGACGTCAGAGGGAGCCGTACGCCAGTAAAGGCCCTTGTCGTCCCAGGTGGTGAAGTCCGGGGACGTGTTGGCCGGCGAGAATTCCAGCACACCTGCTCCAGTGATCTGGTTGATGACGGTCTTCGACACGCCGGAGGATGCCGCACCGATGATGGCGCTGACGCCCTGGCCCAGCAGAGCCGTGGTCGACTGTGTCGCGATGTCAGTCTTGGTATCACCGGAGTCGCGGTGGATGACCTGCACGGGCTTGCCGAGGACGCCGCCGGCGGCATTGATCTCCTTGATGCCAAGGTTAACACCGGCGATCTCGGGCGGGCCGAGGAACGCCAGCGACCCCGTTGTCGGCAGAAGCGATCCAATTTTGAGTGGCGTAGGGGTGGTCGTCGTCGAAGGCGGCACGGCGCCGGTTTCGGTCGCTGTGCTGGAGGCACCAGCAGTCGCGCTGGGCGCCGGGCAGGAAATGCCGCCGGCCGCGCCTGCCGCGGAGGTGGTCGCGGTTGGGGTGGAGCTGCCACCACAAGCCGAAGCCAGAAGGGCGACGCCGATGCTAAGCGCTGTGAGCTTAGCGACTCGGGGCGCCGCCTGGGGGAGTGAAATCATTTGAGAGTCTCCTCGATCGAAAGGTGCGAACGGCCTTTGATGCGATTGGTCAGGTGTTCCTGATTTAACTTCAAGCTAATGCAAATCAGGCCCGAACATAAGTGAGTAAGGTCACATCCTTATAACACTCGTTGCATATGGGACACCTGCGGATACTGGGGCCCCTGACTTCGAAGCAGCCAGAACAGGCACCTCGGAAACAGGAGTGCCAAGGGAACGCCGCAAAGGCACAAAGGGAACGGTTGGGGCCGGAGAAATGCCACGGCCGTATGCGCGTGGACGGTCACTTGGCCACGGCCGGAGACAGCTTCAGCGCGGCCGCCTTGGGCAAGCGACAGCCTCTGGGCCCCGCACACAAGCGGGCACTTCCATGCCCTAAGTACCCCAGGTGGGACTCGAACCCACAACACGCGGATTTTAAGTCCGCTGCCTCTGCCAATTGGGCTACTGGGGCGCCCGGTCAATGGTATCGCCTTCCGCGGGGGCAAACGGTCCTGCGTATCGGAAGGTGCCGTGAACGCCGCCCGGCCACAGCGCGAGGGGAAGAAACTGGAAATTGTCCCCCCAGTTCTTGTCCGGGGCCTCGATGCCCAGCGACGACGCCGGCACAAAGCCGAAGCGCGGATAGTATTCTGTGCTCCCCAGCAGAGCGATGCCGCGCTCCCCCGCCGTGTTGGCCCGGACCACAGTTTCGCGCATCAGCGCCGAGCCGATGCCGTGGCGCTGCAGTCTGGGGGTCACTCCGATGGGGCCGAGCCCCAGCAGCTCCAGCCCATCCACCCAGGCCCGCGTACTGATGACGTGCCCGACGATTTCACCGTCCAGCTCCGCCACGACGCTGAACTCCGGCAGGTATTCCTCGGAGTCGAAGAGCTGCCGCAGCAGCTCCACCTCCACGGGCTGGCCTTCCACGGGCAGCCCCGTCACCGGGGACACCGCGAACGCCTCGGCCGTCAGGCTGAGGATTGCTGCCCGGTCTTCCGGATTCTCGTTGCGCAGCACCAGCTCCCGGACCGGCTCAGGCTCCGGGGCGTTGGCGGCCGAGAGCTCCGCCAGGGCCTCCAGGGCACGCGCCGTGTCCCCCACTGGCACGAGCAGGTGATCGTGATGGAAGCCCGCCAGCACGTTGCAGCTGATCCGGGCCTGCGTCAGCGCCCTGCTTACCGCCGCCGTCAGGCCCACGGCTTCCAGCTCCGAATGGACCTGGAGCGTGATCCAGGCAGCCACAAAATCGTAAGGGAGCTCCAGCCTGTCCGCCTCCGCGCGGGGCAACACCACTGTCAGCCCCTCGGCCTCCCGCACGGCCGCTTCGATGCCGCCCGTCAGCGGTTTTCCGTGCGGCCAGAGAACGTATACATACTCCCCTTCGCGCAGCACGGGGTGGATCGAGGCCAGCAGGGTCTGGAGGTTCTTTTCGCCCGTCATGCAGCCAGTCTAAGCTGGCGGACCGCCGCTGCCGGGGACCCCACCACGCCGCAGGCGGTCAGCCGGACGGCGGCCAAACGACGAAGCGGCCGTTCCCCCGAAAGGGAACGGCCGCCGTCGTCAGTTAGTCCGTGCTACTTGGCGTCCGCCGCAACAGCGTCCTTGGAACCGCCCTGCGGGGCGGCTGCGGGCTTGTCCGCAGCCGCAGCGACGGGGGCAGCAGCCGGCTTGGGAGCCGGAGTGGCGGCGGCCACGAAGGCGCCGCGCGGGTTGTCCAGGTCTTCAAGCTGCGTGGTGTCGCGGCCCATGAAGAAAGCCAGGATCCAGCCCATGATCACGCGGATCTTGCGCTCCACCGTGGGGATGGCCATGCCGTGGTAGCCGCGGTGTGCCAGCCACGCGAGGCCGCCCTTGAGGCCGATGCGGCCCAGGAGGTTGATGTTGGCAACACCCTTCCACTCGCCGAAGCCGGCCACGGCACCAAGGTTCTTGTGCTTGTAGTCGACCAGCGGCTTGTCCCAGCGGGAGGCCCACAGGTTCTTGGCGAGGCGTTTGGCCTGGCGCAGCGCGTGCTGGGCGTTGGGGACGCAGGTGCCGTCCGGCAGGCCGCTGCCCGTGAGGTCCGGGACAGCTGCAACGTCACCGGCGGCCCAGGCGTTCTCGATGATGCCTTCGTCGCCGGCGATGCGCAGGTCCGCGAGGACCCGTACGCGTCCGCGCGGTTCGAGCGGGAAATCGGTGGAACGGACCATCGGGTTGGCCTGGACACCGGCAGTCCACACCAGGGTGTCGGCTGCGAATTCCTGCGCCAGCGACTTGTCCGGCAGGTTGATGAGCTTGAGGGAACCCTCGGCGCTGTCCAGCGAGGTGTTGAGCAGGACCTCGATGCCGCGGCTGCGGAGGTGTTCCACAACCCAGACTGCCTGCTTCTCGGTGACCTCGGGCATGATGCGGCCCATGGCCTCGACGAGGACGAAGCGGACTTCCTCCTGCTTGACGCGGGGGTTGTTCTTGACGGCCGCGCGGGCGAGGTCTTCCATTTCGGTGATGCACTCGATGCCGGCGAAGCCGCCGCCGACAACCACGAAGGTCAGGGCCTTGGCCCGCTCCGCGGGGTCGGTGATAAGGGAGCCGACCTCGATGCGGTCGAGGACCTTGTTGCGCAGTGCAACGGCTTCCTCGATGGTCTTCAGGCCGATGCCCTTGTCCGCCAGGCCCTTGATGGGGAACGTGCGGGTGATGGCGCCTGCTGCAATGACGACGTCGAAGTAGGGCACCTCGAAGTTTTCGCCGCCGTCTGCCGGGGCAACCACGGCAGTGCGGTTGGCGTGGTCGATCGAGGTGACGCGGCCCTGGATGAGCTCGGTCTGCTTGAGGTGCTGGCGGTGGGACACCACCGCGTGGCGTGCCTCGATGTTTCCGCCGGCAACTTCCGGCAGGAAGGGCTGGTAGGTCATGTAGGGCAGTGGATCGACGACGGTGACGATGCCACCGGCGTTCGCGATCTTGTTCTGCAGTTTCAGTGCTACGTACAGGCCGACGTACCCGCCGCCGACGACGAGCACCCGGGGACGGTCCTGGAGCTGGGGGGTGGTTGCCATGCTTCAAGAATACATTAGTTTGTGAAAATCTTCACTAACTGGTCGGTCCGCCCGGGTCCACCTTGTCCAGCACGCCGGTCTCGGTCTCGTCCCGGCTCCCGTCTGAACCCCGGTACACGCGGCGCAGCTGGATGGCGGCGGCCACAATGATGGCCAGGAAGAGTCCGCCGAAACCTAGGACCACGGCGGCGGGCAGTGCGCTGTCGAGCCGGGACGGCGGCTGGGCCACAGGGACGGTCGCCTCGGGCAGGGTGGGGTGGGCGCTCGGCGCCTCGGCTGGTGGAACAGGAGTGGGCGTGGCAAGGTTTCCGCGGCGGTGCACGCGGATCCAGTCTGAGATAGACCCCAGCGGATTGCTTTGGGTCTCGGCGACGTTCTCCGTCAGTGCCGCCTCCGCGTTGAGCACGCCGAAGCCGTAGAGCGGATCCTTGCCCGGGGCGCCCGCGTCCTTGGCCGTGGAGACGATCCGGTTGATGACCTGCTTGGCGCTCATCTGCGGCCACTTGGACCGGATCAGGGCGGCCACGCCGGACACGATGGGGGTGGCTCCTGATGTTCCGGCCCATTCGGCGTAGCTGCCTCCCGGAAGCCCTCCGACGAGTTTCTCCGCCGGAGCCGCAACGCCGATGCTGATGCCCTGGGAGGACGAGTCGGTGCTGGCGGCGCCGCCGCGGTCCAGGCCGGCCACGGTCAGCACGCCGGGGATGGTGGCCGGCGCCCCAACCTGCACGTTTCCGCCGACCCTGTTGCCTGCCGCCGCGACGATCACCACGTCTTTCTGTTCGGCATACAGGAATGCGGCGTCCCAGCTCTGCGGCCATTCCGGGGAAGTGCTGCCCAGCGAAATGTTGATGACTTTCGCGCCGTTGTCCACGGCCCAGCGGACGGCCTCCGGGATCTGGTCCTGGTCGCTTTTTCCGCCGGGATTGGCCGAGCCGAGCCACGTTGAAACGGAGAGGATCTCGGCTTCAGGTGCCACACCCATGATGCCGTCCGGCATGTTCTTGGACGGCGTGGCGCTGGGGCTGGGTTTTGCGCTGGCGGCCTTCTTGGGCTGGTGCCCGCGGCCGGCAAGCATGGTGGCCACGAGCGTGCCGTGTTCGGGCTTGGCGCCGATGCTCTTCCGCCCGTCGCTGGTTCCCGCGCCGGAGACGTCATGCCCGCCAGCAAGGACGCCTTTGAGATCCGGGTGGTTGGCGTCCACGCCGCTGTCGATCACGGCCACCTTGACGTTGGCTCCCTTGGAGACCTCCCACGCCTTGGTGATGCCGGCTTCCTTGAGCCAATACTCCTTGTCGCGCCAGGTGTCGGCCTGCGCCGCGGGGGCTGTTGCGACCACCGTGGCAGCGATGCCCCCGATGATCGTCGCCGACAGGAGAGCCGAGACCGTCCGGCGGAGCCGGGCTGTTGCTCTGGTCATTCAAGATCCAATACTCGGTTGGCTGGTGCCTGACTAGCTGACACTCAGGGCAATTCCGTCAAGAATATCGTGCTCGCTGGCGGTGGCCGTAATGATGCGGCCGCCGCTCAGCTCACCCATCCTGGTGAGGATCCGCCGCCAGACCAGGGCGCCGGCGCCGATCACGTCTACCCTGCCCGGGTGCATGTAGGGCAGTTCCGCGCGCTGCGCCCTGGTCATCTCCAGCAGGTCCGTCGCTGCCGCCTGGATGGTGCCGATGGACAGTTCGGCTCCGTGAATGGCTGCCGGCAGGTACCCCGGAAGCTTCAGCGCATGCGCGGTGATGGTGGTGATGGAACCGGCAACCCCGACGACGGCGGTGCTGCGTTCCAGCGGAACGTCCAGCCCCGCTTCGGTGATGGCGGCGTCGACGTCGGCTTCCGCTGCGGCGACCTGCTCGGCAGTGGGCGGATCTCCCTTGAGATGGCGTTCGGTGAGCCTGACGCAGCCGATGTCCACGGACCTGGCGGCCAGCACTCCCCCGGCATCGCCCAGCACGAACTCCGTGCTGCCGCCGCCCAGGTCCACCACCAGCACGCGGTCATCGCCCGCGATTGGCAGGACGCTGCTGGCCCCGGCAAAGGACAGGGCTGCTTCCTCGTCACCGGAGATCACTTCGGGTTCGACGCCCAGGAGGCTGCGGATGCCGTCCACGAATACCTGGCGGTTGCGGGCGTCCCGGCTGGCGGAGGTTGCCACGAAGCGGACTCTCTCGGCACTGTACTGGCGGATCAGCTCTGCATACTCCGCGGTGGCCGCAAACGTGCGCTCCAGCGCCTCGGGCGCCAGCTCGCCGGTGGCATCCACGCCCTGGCCCAGCCGCACCACACGCATGTCCCGCACGAGGTCGGTGAGTTTCGTGGTCCCGTTGCTGCGGTCCACGTCGGCGATCAGCAGGCGGATGGAGTTGGTGCCGCAGTCGATGGCGGCAACGGTGGTCATTTTCCTGCCTCCGTGGCGGTCTCATGGCCTGCGGACTCGTGGCCTGCGGCCTCCTGGGCCGCGGCCTTCCTGACCGGCGCAGGCCGCCCGACGATGGCGGGGAGGCCCTGGGGCCCGTGGCGGCTGAGGTCCCGGGACGGCGCTTCGCCGTCGGTGTCCCACGCGCCGTCACAGTAGCAGCGGTCGGCCGTCCACCACTCGGCGATGGCGGCGATGGCCTCGTCGCCGAGGGGGTTGACGCCGTGACCGGCCGCGAGCGAGTGCCCCACGAGGACGTGGAGGCACTTGACGCGGGTGGGCATTCCTCCGGCCGAGACGCCGTCGATTTCGGGGACCTCAGCGATGCCGGAGCGGGCACCGATCGCAGCGCGTGCCGCCAGGTACGCCTCGTGGGCAGCCCGGTAGGCGGCTGCCAGCGGCTCGTCCGCGGTCAGCCGGTCATTCATCTCGTTCATGAGGCCCGCAGCTTCCAGCCGGGACACGGCGGACGTGATGACGGGGTGCGTCAGGTAGAAGGTGGTGGGGAACGGGGTCCCGTTACTCAGGCGCGGAGCCGTGGCGGCCACGAGGGGGTTGCCGCAGACGCAGCGCGCCGGGATCTCAACGACGTCGCGGACGGGCCTCCCGAGCTGGCGGCTGAGCACATCAAGGTCGTGTGCCGATGGCTGGCTGGATTCCTCCGGCGCGGTTGCCGTGTTCTCGTCCACTGGCGCGGCCGTCCTTCCTGCCCGGTTCTGGCCGCCTCCTTTGAGGCAGTCCCGCGGCGGGCGCCGCTCCTAGTCTGTTGCCGAGCGCCTGATGGACTCCCACAGGGAATCCACCCACGGCAGGTCGGCGGGGTCTTGTGCTGCTGCTGCACCGGGCTGGCTGCCTGACGCGCCGGCCGGCAGATCGCTGCCGAACACCCAGTAGCCGGTCTCTCCCGGCATAACCATGTTAATGCGGTCCCGGGCCTGTTGTTTGACGTAGTTCGGATCCTGCCAGCGCGAGACCTGCCGTTTGAGGTTGTCCTGGTCCGCCTTGCTGGCCGCGATATCCGCTTCCAGCGCCGCAATTTCGGCGCGCTTGTCAATGAAGATCTTTACGGTGGGCGCCAGCATGATGGTGATGGCAATCATGACGACGGCCAGCGCCAGCATGCGCCCGGAGAAGGCCTTTGCAGGGACCGGGTCGAGGGATTCGTCGGCCGCTGCAGTCCCGGCGGATGCGGACTTCACGCGACCGTTCCCGGCGGTTCCCTTCACCCGTTCCTTGGCCGGCCCGGTGCTGACGGGGGTACTCTTTGCTGCACCCTTGGCGTTCGCTGGCCCGGCAGATGTCGCGCTCGAGTCCCTTTCCCGGGCGGCTTCCCCCCGGCCGTGCGCAGCGTCCGCCGCGCGGTGCGTGTCTCCCGGACGGTGGCCGCCGAAGTCCGCCTGGATGACGTCGCCCCCGGCGGAGCCGGGGTGGGACTGCGGTGCTGCTGGGGTCACCCGGGGAACTTTGGGACGGCGGGTAGCCATGACACTCCTGTGAACGTGTGGCGCTTGTCTGTGGCCTGGACGGGCAGCCACCTTAAACGAGAACCGGTGGCTATGGTCTTTCAACCATAGCCACCGGTTACGGGTTTTCGCGGCTAACTAGCCCTTGAAACGCGGGAAGGCGCTGCGGCCGGCGTAGCGTGCGGCGTCGTCGAGTTCTTCTTCGATGCGCAGCAGCTGGTTGTACTTGGCAACGCGCTCGGAGCGTGCGGGGGCACCGGTCTTGATCTGTCCCGCGTTGGTGGCAACGGAGATGTCAGCAATGGTGGTGTCCTCGGTTTCGCCGGAGCGGTGCGAGGTGATGGTGGTGTAACCCGCGCGCTGGGCGAGGGAGACGGCGTCCAGGGTCTCGGTCAGGGAGCCGATCTGGTTGACCTTGACGAGGAGGGAGTTGGCGGTCTTGGTGTCGATGCCGCGCTGCAGGATGGCAGGGTTGGTGACGAAGAGGTCATCGCCCACCAGCTGGACCTTGTCGCCGATCGTGTCGGTGAGGGTCTTCCAGCCTTCCCAGTCGTTCTCGTCCAGCGGGTCCTCGATGGAAACCAGCGGGTAGTCGGCCACGAGCTCGGCGTAGTAGGCGCTCATCTCGGTAGCCGTCAGGGCCTTGCCCTCGAACTGGTAGGCACCGTCGGTGAAGAACTCGGAGGAGGCGACGTCCAGGGCCAGGGCGATGTCCTTGCCCGGGGTGTAGCCGGCGTTCTTGATGGCTTCCTGGATCAGGTCCAGGGCGGCACGGTTGGACGGCAGGTTCGGCGCGAAGCCGCCCTCGTCGCCGAGGCCGGTGGAGAGGCCCTTGGCCTGCAGGACGGACTTGAGGTTGTGGTAGACCTCAACGCCCCAGCGCAGGCCCTCGGAGAAGGTCTCGGCGCCGATCGGGACGATCATGAATTCCTGGATGTCCACGTCGGAGTCGGCGTGCGAGCCGCCGTTGAGGATGTTCATCAGCGGAACGGGCAGGACGTGCGCGTTGGGGCCGCCGAGGTACTTGTACAGCGGCAGGTCCGCGGAGGCGGCGGCGGCGTTGGCCACGGCGAGGGAAACCCCCAGGATGGCGTTGGCGCCGAGCTTGCCCTTGTTGGGGGTGCCGTCCAGGTCGATCATGGCCTGGTCGATGCTGCGCTGGTCGGTAGCGTCGAAACCGGTCAGCGCCGGGGCGATCTGATCGATGACGGCGTCAACGGCCTTCTGGACGCCCTTGCCGAGGTAGCGGCCTTTGTCGCCGTCGCGGAGTTCAACGGCCTCGTGTTCGCCGGTGGAAGCGCCGGAGGGAACTGCTGCCCGGCCGATCTGGCCGTCGGACAGCAGAACTTCAACTTCGACGGTCGGGTTGCCACGGGAATCGAGGATCTCGCGGGCGTGGATGGCATCGATAAGCGCCATGAATATGCTCCTTATGGTGAAGCGATTTACTGGGAAACTAGCGGAAAATCTCGACGTCCTCGTCAGGGACTAGCGTAGTCGAGAGTGGTGCACGTTACGGAAACCTATCCATCACCCGGACGTCATGATCCCGGTGATTCCGTGTTTTGGTACCGCCGCACGGCCCCGCGGAGGGCGCGTTCGGCGTCGAATCCCCTGCTACGGGCGGAGCCGACGATGGCGAGCAGCAGCTCGCCTAGCTGGTTCTCGGTGTCGCAGGTTTCGGCAAGCTCAACGAGCGGATGGGCAAGCCCAACGTTCGGTGCCCGGCCTGCCCTTTGTGCCCGATCGAGGGTCTTCTGCGCCCGGGCAAGCGCAGGCAACGCACCCGGGATGCCCTCAAAATGGTTGAGCCGTTCGGGCCGTTCGGCTTTCTTGACCGCGTCCCATTTCAGCACAATCTCCTCCACGGTGGCGGGGAAACTATCCTGCAGGGAGCCGTCCGGCCGGAAGACATGGGGGTTGCGGCGGATCATCTTGGCGGTAATGCCGCGGACGACGTCGCCGAAAGCGAAGGTGCCGCGCTCCTCGGCAAGCCGGGCGTGCAGCACCACCTGGAGCAGCACATCACCCAGTTCGCCTTGGAGTTCCGCTTCATCGGCGCCCGTTTCGATGGTCTCGGCCACCTCATAGGCCTCCTCGAGGAGGTACTCCACGAGCGACCCGTGGGTGAGCGCCGCCATCCACGGGCAATGCTCGCGGAGGGCGGCGATCACGTCGAGAAGCTCCCCCACCGGCCCTTCGGCGGGCGCCTCGGACGGGGTTTCAGCCAAGGTTGGCGTAGGCGTCGTTGATGTACTCCACCAGTGCTTCCCTTTCCTCCAGCGGCAGGAAGGAGGCCTCAGCGGCGTTGAGCGTGAGTTCCAGCAGGTCGTCGAGGTCATAGTCGAACGTCTCCACGAGCAGCTCGAACTCGTCGGTGAGCGTCACGCCGCTCATGAGGCGGTTGTCCGTGTTGATGGTGACGTTGAAGCCGAGCTGGTAGAGCATGTCGAGCGGGTGGCTTTCGATGCCTTCGCCGAAGCCCGCGATGGCGCCTGTCTGAAGGTTGGAGGACGGGCAGATTTCCAGGGCGATGCCGCGGTCGCGGACCCAGCTGGAGAGGTTGCCCAGCGTCACGAGGCCGATGTTGTCATCGGTTTCGTCATCGTCATCGGCGTCTTCGTCCTCGAACTCCACCATGATGTCCTCGGCAATGCGGACGCCGTGGCCAAGGCGGAGCGCCCGGCCGTCCACAAGCGCCGACTGGATACTCTCGAGGCCAGCTGCCTCGCCCGCATGGACCGTGGCGGGGAAGTTGTTCTCAGCCAGGAACGTGAATGCCTCACGGAAACGCGAGGGAAGGAAGCCATCTTCGGCTCCGGCAATGTCGAAGCCGACGGCGCCCTTGTCACGATGGCGGACGGCGAGTTCGGCGATTTCCTGGCCGCGGTCGGCGTGGCGCATGGCGGTGATCAGCTGTCCCACCTGGATCTCACGTCCGGTCTCGGCAACAGCGTCTACCCCGGCTTCCAGGCCTTCCTGGACGGCCTCGACGGCTTCGTCCAGGGTCAGGCCCTGCTGCAGGTGCTGCTCCGGCGCCCAGCGGACCTCGCCGTACACCACGCCGTCGTCCGCGAGGTCCTCCACGAATTCCTTGGCCACCCGGGCCAGGCTTTCCTTGGTCTGCATCACGGCGACAGTGTGGTCGAAAGTCTCGAGGTAGCGGACCAGGGAGCCGGAATCCGCGGACTCGCGGAACCACACGCCGAGCGCAGTGGGGTCGGTCGAGGGGAGCGTGTGGCCAGCGGCCTCGGCCAGCTCAATGATGGTGGCCGGGCGGAGTCCCCCGTCCAGGTGGTCGTGAAGGGAAACCTTGGGAAGGCTCTTCAGGTCGAAGTCTAGGGCAGGGGCAGCGTCAACGATTGGCTCAGTCACGTACCAACTCTAGGGTTGGACCGCCTGCAATGCCAACGGCCTTCCCGCGTCCCCGGTTTAGCGCCCGGATTCGGCGTCGGCCGCAGCCGCGACAGGCACGGCGCGGGCCATGCGGCCGGCATCGCCTGTTCCGTCAACGGTGCTTTCAGCGCCCCTTTCGGGCTCCTCCGTCCGGGTTTCCGGTGCCGTGACGGCGTCGTTGCGTCCGAGCCTCTTGTGCCACCAGCGGAGCATGTGGTCGATGAAGATTCCCAGGATGATGGCGAAGACAACGGCAATGCCCGCACCGAGAAGCGGATAGTCGTGCAGCAACGAAAACGAACTGGCCACGATCCCGATACCGATGGAATACCCTACCCACGTGAGGCAGGCGAAGGCGTCCAGCACGAAGAACCGGCGGTGTGGGAATCCAGTGGTGCCGGCGACGTAGTTGACCGCCACGCGTCCCCAGGGGATGTAGCGTGCCGTGAAGATGAGCACGGCCCCGCGCTTTTCGAGTTCGTAGCGTGCCCAGCCGAAGGCCTTCTGAACTTTCGGCCGGCGCATCCACTTCCAGCGGTCCAAGCCGATCTTCCGTCCCAGGAGGTAGGCCATGTTATCGCCGGCCATGGCGCCTACGAGCGCCGTCAGCCCGAGAACCCAAAGGTTAGGATTGCCGCTGTTCCGCGAGAAGGCCGACAGCGCAACAATGAGCGTCTCGCTGGGAACGACCATTGCAAAGCCGTCCACGAAAAAGAACACGAGCAATACAGGGTAAATCCACCACTGACCCGCTGCATGGAGCACGGCCTCATTAATAAACTCCACGCGGGTGTTGCTCCTAGCGGAAAATGACCAAAACAATTAGTGACGCAAATCGCTCTTTAGTGTCCCATGGCCGCAGCATAGTCCGCTACGCCCTGCTCGGGAAATTACCCCTCACTGGACGGATCCGGCAACCGCCCCCGCAACTTCGCCAACGCCATGTCCACCAGTATCCCCAGGACGATGGCGCAGGCTATGGCGATGGCGGCGCCGAGCAGGTGGTTGTGCTCGAACCACTGCCCGAAAAACAGTCCGATCGCCACGGAGTACGTGGCCCACAGACTGGCGGACAGCACGGTCATCCCGATGAACCGTGGCCGCGAGTAATGCGTGGCGCCGGCGGTCAGGTTGACGGCTACCCGGCCGATCGGAACAAACCGGGCCACGAGGATCAGTGACGCCGGACGCTTCCGCAGTTCGCGCCCGGCCCACCGGAACGCCCGCTGCATGCGCGGCCCCCGCATCCAGCGCCAGCGTGTGGTGCCGACGCCGCGGCCGATCAGGTAGGCGGTGTTGTCCCCCGTGAACGCCCCCAGGGCCGCGACGGCGATGAGGAGCCACGGGTTGGGGACATGCGCCGTCGATGCGACGGCAGCAAGCCCCACCACGACGGATTCGCTGGGAATGGGCGGAAAAAAGCCGTCAATGACGCAGCAGGCCAGGACAAGGAGCAGGACCCAGGGCTGCCCGGCGGCAGCAAGGATGAAGTCGTTGATGGCCTGCACGGGTTCAGGCTATACGGTCAATGATCAGCTGCTGTGCCGGGCGCGAGCCTTCCGGCGCGATGGTGACGGCGTTGTCAAGTGCCTCCTTCGCCCGGGCGAACTTCTCGGGGGTGTCCGTCAGCAGGGTCATGAGCGGCTCGCCGGCGCGCACGGCGGCGCCGGGCTTGGCGTGCATGCGGACTCCGGCGCCTGCCTGCACCGCGTCCTCCTTGCGGGCACGGCCTGCCCCCAGCCGCCAGGCGGCCACGCCGACTGCCATCGCATCAAGTTCCACGAGGACGCCGTCGGCCGGGGCGTAAATAGTCTCAGTTTCCCTGGCGACGGGCAGCTTCGCCCTCGGGTCTCCTCCCTGCGCCCCGATCATCCGGTTCCAGACGTCCATGGCCCGGCCGTCCTTGAGGGCTGCGGCGGGGTCGGCGTCGCGGATTCCGGCGCACGCCAGCATCTCCTCCGCGAGCCGGACGGTCAGTTCGACGACGTCCTCCGGGCCGCCGCCGGCCAGGACCTCGACGGATTCCTCCACCTCGATGGCGTTCCCCGCGGTCAGTCCCAGGGGCGTGTTCATGTTGGTCAGCAGCGCCACCGTGTTCACGCCGGCGTCCTTGCCGAGGGCCACCATGGTCTCGGCCAGCTCCCGCGCCCGTGCCTCGTCCTTCATGAACGCGCCGCTGCCCACCTTCACGTCGAGCACAAGCGAGCCCGTGCCCTCGGCTATTTTCTTGCTCATGATCGACGACGCGATCAGCGGAATGGCCTCGACGGTTCCCGTGACGTCGCGGAGCGAATAGAGCTTCTTGTCCGCCGGGGCAAGGCCGGCACCGGCAGCGCAGATCACGGCGCCGACGTCCTGGAGCTGGGCCATCATCTCGTCGTTGCTCAGTGCGGCCCGCCAGCCCGGGATGGACTCCAACTTGTCGAGCGTGCCGCCGGTGTGGCCCAGCCCGCGTCCGGATAGCTGCGGAACCGCCACGCCGAAGACGGCCACGAGGGGCGCCAGCGGGAGCGTGATCTTGTCCCCCACGCCGCCCGTGGAGTGCTTGTCGCTCGTGGCCTTGACGCCGCCGTCGGGCCGCCGGAGGGCGGAGAAGTCCATCCGCTCGCCCGAGGCAATCATGGCAGCGGTCCAGCGGGAGATCTCCGACCGGTCCATCCCGTTGAGCAGGATGGCCATGTTCAGCGCCGCCATCTGTTCGTCGGCGATGACGCCGCGCGTGTAGGCGTCGATCGTCCAGTCGATCTGTTCGGGGCTCAGGACGCCCTTGTCGCGCTTCGTACGGATGATGTCGACGGCGTCAAACGCCTCGGTCTTCTGGGTCACCGGGTTTCCTCCAGATGTTGGGGGCCAAATGCGTCGGGCAGCACCTGGTCCATGGTCTTGATTCCCTGAGTGGTCATGAGCTCCATGCCCGGAGCCCGGAATTCGTACAGCAGTTGGCGGCAGCGTCCGCAGGGCATCAGAACGTTGCCGCCGCCGTCCACGCAGTAAAAGGCCCGCAGCAGCCCGCCGCCGGTCATCTGCAGGTTGCCCACGAGCGCACACTCCGCGCACAGGGTCAGCCCGTAGCTGGCGTTCTCGACGTTGCAGCCGCTCACGATCCGGCCGTCAGTGGTGAAGGCCGCCGCCCCCACCGGGAACTTCGAATAGGGGGCGTAAGCATTCTTCATGGCGCCGACGGCGGCGGCCTCCAGAGCCGGCCAATCGACGTCGGACGTTTCACTGTCCACGGCCGTCAGCCCTTGACGTAGGGGATGCCGCTGGCCGCCGGCGGACGTGACCTGCCGACCAGGCCGGCCACGGCCAGGACGGTTACGAGGTACGGCAGCATGGCCATGAACTGGCTGGGAACCGGCGTGCCGATGATGGTCACGATGCTCTGCAGGTTGTCCGCGAAGCCGAACAGCAGGGAGGCGAAAAAGGCGCCGATGGGGTTCCAGCGTCCAAAGATGAGCGCCGCCAGGGCGATGAAGCCGCGTCCGCCGGAAATCTCCTCCGTGAAGCTGTCGATCGCCACCAGCGTGAAGAACGATCCGCCGATGCCGGCAATGGCGCCGCCCAGGGTGACGTTCCAGAACCGGGTGGAGTTCACCTTGATGCCCATGGTGTCCGCGGCCTGCGGGTGCTCGCCGACAGCCCGGACACGGAGGCCCCACTTCGTCTTGAACAGCCCGACCCACACCACGATGACGGCGATGTACATGAGGTAGCCCACCACGGACTGTTTGAAGAGGATGGGACCTAGTACCGGGATGCTGGACAGCACCGGGATGTCGATGATGGGCAACCGGCCCGGCGAGTTGAACGTGGCCTTGTCCGCCTGCATCACCGTGTTGAACAGGAAGCCCGTCAGGCCGGAGACCAGCACGTTCAGGACCACGCCGACGATGATCTGGTTGACGAGGTACTTGATGCTGAACAGCGCCAGCACCATGGAAACGGCGGCGCCCGCCACGGCCGCGGCCAGCAGCCCGAGGAAGGGGCTCCTGGTCATGGATGCGACCAATGCCGCGGTGAAGGCTCCGCCCAGCAGCTGGCCCTCAATGGCGATGTTCACGACGCCCACCCGCTCGCACAGCACGCCGGAAAGGGATCCGAAGACCAGCGGGACCGCGAGGGTCACCGAGCCTGCGATGAGGCCTGCGAGGGAGATGCTGGGAGTGCGGGCACCACCCACCACCCAGATCAGGAAGGCGGCCACGAACAGCACGGTGAAGGTGACCGGGAGCCAGCGCGGCGCGGGCTGGTCCTTCGTCTTGAGGTACACGGCGTACCCGGCCAGGCCGAGCATCAGGACCGAGAGGACGATGCCGCCCAGGAAGGCCGGCACTTCGACGGCGGGCAGCTGGAAGAGGTCCCCGCTGGAGGACAGCCCGAAGCCTGCCGTCTGGTTGGGCCCCATGAGGCCGAAGAAGATGAATGCCAGGATGCCCAGGACGGACAGAAGGACGGGAACCTTCCACGTGACGGGCTTCGCTGAGGTGGCCTGCTGGCGCTCTTCAGCCGGCTGCGGGGTTCCCGGCTTTCCCGGAAGGGGCGACGTTGATGTTGTGCTCATGCTGCACCTCCGGTGGTTGCTGCCGTCTTGGACCTGCCTGCGGGTGTCCGCTTCTTGCGCCGCGGGTTGAGCCCGAAGACGGCCCGCACCAGCGGCGGAGCCGCGATGAAGAGCACGATCAGCGACTGGACGACGAGCACGATGTCGATCGGGGTTCCGGTCTGGATCTGCATCTGCACGGCTCCGGCGCGGAAGGCGCCAAACAGGAGCCCGGCAGCGAAGGTCCCCCACGGCGTCGAGCGTCCCAGCAGGGCAACGGTGATGGCGTCAAAACCGTAGGTGGCGGCGACGCCGTCGGTGAGGACCTTCTCCGTGCCGGCCACCTGGGCCACGCCGGAAAGGCCTGCGAGGGCGCCGGCGAGGGCCATGACCAGAACGGTTGACCGGGAGACGTTGATGCCCGCGGTCTGCGCTGCCTTGGGGTTGGCGCCGACGGCCCGGAACTCAAAACCCACGGTGGAGCGGTTGAGGAGCCACCATACGAAGACGGTGGCGGCAATGGCCAGCAGGAATCCGAGGTGGAGCCGGTACTGCGTGCCAAGGATCTGCGGGTAGACGGCGTTGGGGTCCAGGATGGGTGAGATCGGGTTGGACTCGCCCGGCCGCTGGAAGGCCGGCGTATTCAGGAGATACCTGAGCAGGTACAGCGCAATGTAGTTGAACATGATCGTGAGGATGACCTCGTGGGCTCCGGTCCGGGCCTTGAGGTAACCCACCAGGCCGCCCCAGATGGCGCCGCCGACGATCCCGGCCACAAGGACCAGCAGCAGGTGCAGGCCCAGGGGCAGGTGCAGGGCAAAACCAGCCCACGCTGCCAGGATGCCGGCCATGATGATCTGGCCCTGGGCGCCGATATTGAACAGCCCGGCCCGGAAGGCCAGGGCGACGCCGAGGCCTGCGGTGATGAGGGGCGTGGCGATGGTCAGCGTTTCCATGAGCGGGGCGAACTGCCCGCCGATGCCGGCGCCGCGGGGATTGAACACGGAGCCTTGGAAGAGCGCCACGTAGGAGCGGGTGGCGGCATCCCAGACCGCGGAAAAGAAATCGGCGGGGCGGGCCAGCAGGTACGTTGCCGTGGCACCCACCTGCTTGTCCGTGAGCGCGATCAGGAGTCCGCCGAGAATCAGGGCGAGCAGCACGGCCAGGACGGACACCAGGCCGCTGCCGGTGAAAATCCGGCGGGCCAGGGTGTCCGGGCCGCCGGGGATCTTGCCGCTCTGGGCCGTGGCCGGAACCGCGGAGGGTCCCATGGCTCCGCCGGCCGTGTCCAGGGACACCACCGCGGCAGTCTCCTCGTCCGCGGGCGTGGGAACGTGGTGCTTGTCAGTGTGATGCTTATCGGCGTGGTGTGTGCCGGCGTCGTGGGTGTCAGCCTGGTGGTTGTCAGCCTGGGGGCCTACGGGCGTGCCGCCGGGGTGCTGCGGCTCGTTCTGGTCAGTCATGGTCGCCTCCTTCGGCGTGGGAGGGGGACGTCGCTGCCTGCTCGCTGTGGAGAACAGGGCTATGGTGGACGGGGTCCGCGTGCGCCTCGTCGGGTGACAGCCCTGCCATCATGAGGCCGAGGACGTCACGGCCGGTACCGGCAGGCACGATGCCCACGAGCTTGCCCTTGTAGAGCACGGCAATGCGGTCGGCGAGTTCCATGACCTCGTCCAGTTCCGTGGAGACGATCATGACCGGCGTGCCCGTGTCCCGCTCCGCCACGATGCGGCGGTGCAGGAATTCGATGGAGCCGACGTCCACGCCGCGGGTGGGCTGCGAGGCGATGAACAGCCGCAGCGGCCGCGAGAGCTCCCGCGCCATCACCACCTTCTGCTGGTTGCCGCCGGAGAGGGTTCCGGCGGCAGACGCGGCCGACGGCGTCCGGACGTCGAATTCGCCGATCCGGGAGTTGGCGTTCTCCAAGACCCTGGCCGGGCTCATGCTGATGCCTTTGGCGAAGGGAGCTTTGTCGTAGAGGTCAAGCACCAGGTTTTCGGCCACGGAGAACGTCCCCACCAGCCCGTCCACCTTGCGGTCCTCCGGCACGAAGCCGACGCCGGCGTGCAGGACCTCCTTGACGCTGCGGCCCAGGAGTTCCTTTCCGTCGAGCAGGATGGAGCCGCTGACGCGCTCCTGCAAACCGAGGATCGCCTCGGTGAGTTCCGTCTGGCCGTTACCCTGGACGCCTGCGACGGCGAGGATCTCGCCGCGGGCAATGCTGAAGCTGATGCCGTCCACGGTGTGGTGGCCGTTCGGCGCAATGACGGTAAGGTCCTTGACCTCGAACGTGGTTTCCTGCGGCTGCGCCGGTGCCTTGTCCAGGGTGAGACTCACCGCGCGGCCCACCATCATCGAGGCCAGCTCGGTGGTTGAGGCGCCGGGATCGGCACTCCCCACCACCTTGCCGCGCCGGATGACTGTGATGATGTCCGAGACGGCCTTCACCTCCCGCAGTTTGTGGGAGATGAACACGATGGACGTGCCTCCGCTTTTGAGCTGGCGCATGATGTCCAGCAGCTCATCGGTCTCCTGCGGTGTCAGCACCGCGGTGGGCTCGTCCAGGATCAGCACCTTGGCGTCGCGGACGAGCGCCTTGATGATTTCAACACGCTGCTGGACACCGACCGGGAGGTCTTCCACGAGGGCGTCGGGATCGACGTCGAACCCGTAGCGGTCCGAGATCTCCTGGATCTTGCGGCGGGTGTCGTCCAGGTTCAGGAAGCCGCCCGCTTTGGTGGATTCGGCGCCGAGCGCCACGTTTTCCGCCACGGTGAACACGGGCACCAGCATGAAGTGCTGGTGCACCATGCCGATCCCGGCTGCCATGGCGTCACCGGGTCCGCGGAAGTTTACCGGTTCGTCGTCGACGAGGATTTCGCCGTCGGTGGGCTCATAGAGCCCGTAAAGAACATTCATCAGGGTGGACTTGCCGGCCCCGTTCTCGCCCAGCAGACAATGGATCTGTCCGGGTTCAACAACCACGTCTATGTGATCATTGGCGAGCAGGGAGCCGAAGCTTTTGGTGATCCCTTTGAGTTCAAGTTTCAAAACTCTGACCAATCTCGTTGCGTCCGGAACTGCTGGCCGGACGGGATATGTGGCTGCAGCACCAGCCTAGTGCCTGCAGTCATGGCGTGAGCCGTTGGCGCCCAACGGAAAGCGCCACCTCCCGTGCAGTCAATGACCATCCGGGCGGTGGCGCTTAGCGGAGGAAGTTAGGCCTTGGGGCTGGCCGCGGACTCAACCTTCAGCTTGCCGTCGACGATGTCCTTCTTGATCTGGTCCAGCTCCGACTTAACGTCGGCCGGGACAGCCGAATCGAGGTCGTGGAAGGGGGCCAGCTGGACGCCTTCATTGGCGAGCGTGCCGATGTACGGCTCGTTGGTGAACTTGCCGTCCTTGTCTTCCTTGACGACCGTTTCAACGGCGGAGCCCATCTGCTTCATGACCGAGGACAGCATGATCTCCTTGTAGTCAGGCGCGGTGAGGAAGCCGTCGGAGTCCACCCAGATGAGCTTGACGTCCTTGCCTGCGGCCTTGGCTTCCTTGAGTGCCGCACCGGCGCCCTTGCCGACCGGGCCGGCAACGGGCATGACCACGTCAGCACCCTGGTCCAGGAAATTCTGGGTCAGCTGCTTGCCCTTGTCCTGCTTTTCGAAGTCGCCGGTGAAGCTGCCGTCCTGCTTGGCCTTGTCCCAGCCGAGGAGCTTGACGTTCTTGCCCTTCTTCTCGTTGTAGTACTTCACGCCGTCCGCGTAGCCGTCCATGAAGATGGTGACCGTCGGGATCTTGATGCCGCCGAAGGTTGCCACCGTGCCGGTCTTCGTTGAAGCCGCTGCCAGGTAGCCGGCCATGAAGGCGGCCTGTGCCGTGTCGTAGATGATGGGCTTGACGTTGGCAATCGGCTTGGCGTAGCCGAAGTCAATGATGGCGAAGTGGCTGTTGGGGTTGGACTCGGCCTGCTTCTTCGTGGCGTCACCAAGGAGGAAACCGACCGTCACGGTGAGGTTGCAGCCCGCGGACACCATGGCCCGAAGGTTCGGTTCAAAGTCGTTGTTGGTCTTGGACTCGACCTGGTTGACCTTGATGCCAAGGTCCTTCTCAGACTTCTTCAGGCCCTCGTAGGACGACTGGTTGAACGACTGGTCGTCGAATCCGCCGGAGTCGGACACGATGCAGCCGGTGTAGTCGCTGGCGGTGGCGGTCGGACTGCCTGCTTGGGGTGCCGGGCCGCAGCCGGTCAGCAGCAGGGCCGCCGCGCCAACGGAAGCCATGCCGGCGAGTGAACCGCGCTTGGCGTTTGCACGCAGTGAGTTCTTCAAAATTCCTCCAGGAAGAAAGAGATAGGCGCCACGACGGAGATTCAATGAGTGTCCGTTTCTAATGCTCCACACTGAAACTCTGTTTTCACTGATGGTTTCGCAGCACTGCGCCGAAGCGCACTTATGAAAGCCACTGTAGTGGCCTGCGCCACGTCCGGATAACACATCGGCGGCCGAAAACGAAGATTGTTGAGAACTTGTTACCTATCAGTAGCCGGGCACCTGCACCCGGGCCGCGGAGCATCACGGCAGCCCCGCCAAAGACAGCACGAACGAAGACTTGAGGCCCTGAATCGTCGCCGAAACAGGGCCTCAAGTCTTCGTTCGCGCTCTTGTTGCTACTGGATGCGGACGACCATTTTTCCGGTGTTCGCTCCGTCCAGGAGGTCAATGAAGGCCTGCGGCGCGTTCTCGAGGCCGTCCACCACGGTTTCGTCGTAGGACACGGTGCCATCGGCCAGCCAGCCGGCCATGTGCTCGGCAAACTCGCCGGCGTACTGCCGGTAGCTACTCACCAGGAATCCCTTCAGCGTCAGCTGCTTGCCGATCGCCAGGGCAAGATTGCGGGGAGCAGCCGGCGGTTCGGTTGAGTTGTACTGCGCGATGGCGCCGCACATGGCCACGCGGCCGCCGACGTTCAGGACGGACAGCGCGGCCTCGAGGTGGTCCCCGCCCACGTTGTCGAAGTAGACGTCGATCCCGCGTCCGCCGGCGGCAGCTTTGAGCTGGTCCAGGACGGGGGCGTCGCGGTAGTTGAAGGCCGCGTCGAAGCCCAGCTCCAGGAGGCGGGCCACCTTCTCCGGCGAGCCGGCGCTGCCGATCACCCGGGAGGCGCCCATGGCCTTGGCGATCTGCCCCACGAGCGAGCCGACGGCGCCGGCAGCACCGGAGACGAACACGGCGTCCCCGGCCTTGAACCCGGCCACCTTCAGCAGGCCGGCGTAGGCGGTGAGACCGGTCATGCCCAGCGCGCCGAGGAAGGCGGACGCCGGGGCGAGGTCGGTGCGCGCGGGCGTGGTTGCGGCGGCGTCCACCACGGCATACTCCCGCCAGCCGAGGTGATGCACGACGGCGTCCCCCACCTTGCGGTCGGCGGCGCGGGACGCGATCACCTCACCCACTGCCCCGCCGTCGAGCGCCTTATCCAGCGCAAACGGTGCTGAGTAGGATTTGACGTCGTTCATGCGGCCCCGCATGTACGGATCCACCGAGATGAACTGGTTCCGGACCAGCACCTGCCCGTCCCGCAGCTCAGGGAGCGGACTTTCGGCGAGCCGGAAGTCCTCCGGGGCGGGGCGGCCCACTGGGCGCGAGGCCAGCTGGATTTCGCGGGTCACAGCGGGCAGGGCCCGGTCCTGGCTGCCGCTCATGCTGCGAACTCCACGAGGTTCAGGGCCACATCCATGTTGCCGCGGGTCACGTTGGAGTAGGGGCAGATCCTGTGCGCCTTGGCCATGAGCGCCTCGGCGGCGGCCCGGTCCAGTGCCGGCAGGGCGATCTCAAGTTCGGCCGCCAGTCCGTAGCCGTCACCGCCGTCGAGGGCGCCGAAGTGGATCTTCGCCGCCACGGCGGAATCGGTGAGGTCGGCGCGTTCCTGGCGGCCCACCACGCGGAGGGCCGAATGGAAGCAGGCGGCATAGCCGGCAGCGAAGAGCTGTTCCGGGTTGGTGCCCTGGCCGTTTCCGCCGAGCTCCACGGGGCTGGCCAGGATCACGTCCAGCTTGCCGTCCTTGGTGCGTGCGGAGCCGTCGCGGCCTTCGCCGGAAGCGAGGGCCTCGGCAGTGTAGAGAGTCTTCAAGATAAGTTCCGTTCTGATGGTTTCGGAATCCGGGTCTGGTGCGGTGCCAGGGGTATCGGGTTGGGGCCGGAATAGAGCGTCAGTGCGAATCGTGCAGGGCGGCAGTGAGCTTGCCCAGGGTTTCGCGGAGCTGGTCAAGCTCCCGGGGACTCAGGCCGGCGGCGTCGGCGAGGCGCTGGGGGATGCCGGAGGCCTTGCTGCTGAGGGCCGTGCCGTCCGCGGTCAGATGCACGGCCACGCGGCGCTCGTCCTCTGCGGAGCGGCGGCGTTCCACCAGCCCCATGGCTTCGAGCCGCTTGAGCAGTGGTGAGAGCGTGCCGGAGTCGAGCCCCAGCTCCTCCCCCAGTTCCCGCACGCCGCGGGGTTCGTTTTCCCACAGCACCAGCATCACGAGGTACTGCGGGTAGGTCAGGCCGAGCCCGTCCAGCAGCGGCCGGTAGACGGCGGTGGCCGCCCTGGATGCTGCATAGAGCGCAAAGCACACCTGGCGGTCAAGGCGGGGAGCGTCGGTCATGCTATAACGCTAGCCCACAATTCCATTGTGCACAACTTACCTTGGCAAAAAGCAAGCGCGAAGTGGCAGCTGATGCCCGCAAACCCGGAGTTTGAGGGAATTAGCTGCCAGTTCGCGCTGGATAGGGGAAGGGGCCTAGAGGTCGCGGATGGTGCGGAGGGCCGCGGCCGTGAGCACCTGGATGCCGTAGCCCACGGCGCGCTCGTCCAGGATGTAGTCGCCGCGGTGGAGGTCGTACTCCTCGCCGCCGGGGGTCTTGGTGCCCAGGCGCATCATGGCACCAGGGAGCTCGGCGAGGAACCAGGCGAAGTCCTCGCCGCCCATGGACTGCGGGGTCAGGACAACGGCGCCTTCGCCGATCTCAGCGCGGGCCGCGGCCTCGATGAGCGCAGTCTCGTGCTCCGAGTTGACCACCGGCGGCACGCCGCGGGTGTGCTCCAGGTGGACATCCACGCCGTAGGGGGCGGCCACCTGCTGCACCACTTCGTCGAGCAGCTCGCCGGCGCTGTGCCAGGCGTCGCGGTCCAGGCAGCGCATGGTGCCGGCCATGTAGCCGGTGCCCGGAATCGCGTTCGGCGCCGAGCCGGCATTGATCTGCCCCCACACCACCGATACGCCGCTGCGGACATCCACCCGGCGGGACAGCACGGCGGGGACATTCACGGCAATCTGCGAGAGCGCGAAGACCAGGTCCTCGGTGAGGTGCGGCCTGGACGTGTGGCCGCCGCGGCCGCTGAGTTCGATCTTGATCGTGTCCGACGCCGAGGTGATGGCGCCGATGCGCGTCCCGATCTTGCCCACGTTGATTCGGGGGTCGCAGTGCAGGGCCAGGATGCGCGGCACGCCGTCCAGGACGCCCTGCTCGATGCAGGCGTGAGCGCCGCCCGGCATGGTTTCCTCGGCCGGCTGGAAAATGATCCGGACCGAACCGCCCAGGGGGGCCTCCTGGTGCATGCGGTGCAGCACCAGGGCGATGCCCAGCATGGTGGTGGTGTGGACGTCGTGGCCGCAGGCGTGGGTGACGCCGTGGTTCTTCGAGGCGAAGGGCAGGCCGGTTTCCTCGATGATGGGCAGGGCGTCGATGTCGCCGCGCAGCGCGGTGGCGATGGGACCCTCGCCGACGTCGACTGTCAGGCCGGTGCCCTCGAGCCGCCGCGGCTCCAGGCCTGCGGCCTCCAGCCGTTCCACGAGCTTGTCGGTGGTGCGGAACTCCTTGAACGATAGTTCGGGGTGCGCATGCAAATCCCGGCGAAAATCGATCAGTTCCGGCAGGAGCGGTTCGAGCCACGGCCCCACCAGCGCGGTGGGCTCAGCTTCAGTAGTGTAATTGCGCACACCTCAACTGTAGCGAGGGCCGAAAGAATAGCGGCATCGCCTTCGCCGCGTTACGGCGTGTTAGAGGACGTCGGTGTCGCCGCTGGCCTTCAGGGCGTCCACGGCCTGCTTCACGCGCTGGGCATGCTGCTTGGTGGTGACCAGCAGCGCATCAGGGGTGTCCACGATGACCACGTCCTTGATCCCGATCAGCGCGATGACGCGCTTGGTGTCCGAGACCACCACGCCGCTGGCGTTTTCGGTGAAGACGCGCGCGCCTTCACCGAGGACAGTGACCTCGTCCACTTCCTTGGCGCTGTTGAGCCTGCCAACGGAGGCGAAGTCGCCGACGTCGTCCCAGCGGAAGGTTCCGGGCACGACGGCGACGTCCCCGGCGGCCGCGGCTGGCTCGGCCACCGCATAGTCGATGGCGATCTTGGGCAGCGTGGGCCAGATGCGCGCGGTGACTTCGTCACGATGCGGCGTGTCCCAGGCCTCGGCAATTTCCTGCAGTCCGTTGAACAGGACGGGCTGGTTTGCTTCCAGGTGCTTGAGCATGAGGGCCACGGGGGCGACGAACATGCCGGCGTTCCATACGTATTCGCCGCTGTCCACGTACTGCTGGGCGACGTCCTCGTCCGGTTTCTCAACGAACTCGACCACAGCCTGGGCGCTGGGCGCTCCGGGAATGTGAAGCGACGCGCCGGACCGGATGTAGCCGAATCCGGTGGACGGGTGCGTCGGCTTGATGCCGATGGTGACAATCTTGCCTGCCGCTGCAGTGTGAATGGCTTCGCGGACGGCGTCCTGGAAAAGCTCGTCCGGGCTGATCACCTGGTCGGCGGCGAAGGAGCCCATGATGATGTCCGGATCCCGCTGGTGCAGGATGGCTGCGGCCAGGCCGATGGCGGCGCCGGAGTCTTTCGGCTCGCTTTCCAGGACGAGGTCGCCGTCCTGGACCTCCGGCAGCTGGCGGCAGACTGCCGCGCGGTGCGCGGTCCCGGTGACAACCAGGACGCGATTGCCCGCAAGGGGCTCGAGCCGGTCGTAAGTGGCGCGCAAAAGCGTGCTTCCGGAACCGGTGAGGTCATGAAGGAATTTGGGAGCTGCTGCACGTGACAGAGGCCAGAGGCGGGTCCCCACACCGCCTGCAGGAATCACAGCAATAAAACGGCTGAGAGGTGAATCCTGGCTTATCACTTTGTCTTTACTCATCACGGCCTACTTTAGCCGACGACCCCGGCCAAGCCCCCGCAACGCCGCCAGCACTGCGGACACAGTGGGAACCGAATGTGGCGTTCGTCTCAAAATCCGCGAAAAACCGTACAGTACGTGGTCACCAAGGACCACCTGAATTGAATAAGCTGTGAGCGAAGCCTAGATTTAGGCCTGAGCTACGAGTGCTCTCGCAGTAGGCGTTCCCCCCGCGTGGATCCCACGCCAGCGCCGCTGTGTTGCAGGGAGGTTTATTCAGTGCCGACGAAACCAGCTGGCACCTTGTACCGCGGCCGTGAAGGCATGTGGTCCTGGGTTGGACACCGTATTACCGGTGTTGTGATCTTTTTCTTCTTGTTGGTCCATGTGCTGGACACCTCCCTTGTGAGGGTCTCGCCGGAGGCCTACACCGCTGTGATCGGTGCCTACAAGAACCCGCTGATGGCCCTGGGTGAAACGGGCCTCGTCGCAGCGATCGTGTTCCATGCCTTCAACGGCCTGCGGATCATCGCCGTCGACTTCTGGAAGAAGGGTGCCAAATACCAGCGCCAGATGCTCTGGGTAGTGCTGGGCCTCTGGATCGTCACCATCGTGGCTTTCGCCATCCGCCACCTGTCCCTCGCACTCGGAGGTCACTAAGCCATGACTGCAACGCAGATCCCCTCCCCGCGCAGCGGCATCGCTCCGAAGTACCGCCGCGGCGGCAGCTCCCGCGGCAACTTCGAAATGCTTGCATGGCTCTTCATGCGGCTCTCCGGCGTGGTGCTGGTTGTCCTGATCTTCGGCCACCTCTTCGTCAACCTCCTGGTGGGCGAGGGCATCCACGCCATCGACTTCGGCTTCGTGGCCGGCAAGTGGGCTGACCCGTTCTGGCAGTTCTGGGACCTCGCCATGCTCTGGCTCGCCATGCTGCACGGCACCAACGGCGTCCGCACCATCATCAACGACTACGCCGAGAAGGACGCCACCCGCTTCTGGCTCAAGATGGTCCTCTTCACCGCCGCCGCCGTCATCATCATCCTGGGCACCCTGGTGATCTTCACCTTCAACCCGTGCCCGGTCGTGAACGGCGTCCAGCTGCCCGGCGGCTTCTGCCCCGCGTAGCAAACCGCGGCTGCCCGCCCGTCCGGCGGGCTTCTGTTTTGCGGAGCCGGCTTCAGCCCGCCCGTTGTTTTATTGCGAATTTTGAGAGAAAGAGCGTCTGGTATGCAGGTCCATAAGTACGACGTCGTCATCGTCGGTGCCGGTGGCGCTGGCATGCGCGCCGCGATCGAATCCGGTCAGCGCGCGCGAACAGCAGTACTGACCAAGCTCTACCCCACCCGCTCCCACACGGGCGCGGCGCAGGGCGGCATGTGTGCGGCATTGGCCAACGTCGAAGAAGACAACTGGGAATGGCACACGTTCGACACCATCAAGGGCGGCGACTACCTGGTTGACCAGGATGCCGCCGAAGTCATGGCCAAGGAGGCCATCGACGCAGTGCTGGACCTCGAGAAGATGGGCCTGCCGTTCAACCGCACGCCCGAGGGCCGCATCGACCAGCGCCGCTTCGGCGGCCACACCCGTGACCACGGCAAGGCCCCGGTCCGCCGCGCCTGCTACGCAGCCGACCGCACCGGCCACATGATCCTGCAGACGCTCTACCAAAACTGCGTCAAGCACAACGTCGAGTTCTACAACGAGTACTACGTCCTGGACCTCCTGACCGTCGAGGAAGACGCCGTCCGCGAGGACGGCACGCCGTACAAGCAGAAACGCGTTGCCGGCGTCGTGTCCTACGACCTCGCTTCCGGCGAACTGCACGTGTTCCAGGCCAAGTCCGTGGTGTTCGCCTCCGGCGGCGCGGGCAAGGTCTTCAAGACCACGTCCAACGCCCACACCCTGACCGGTGACGGCATGGGCATCGCGTTCCGCCGCGGCATCCCCCTGGAGGACATGGAGTTCTTCCAGTTCCACCCGACCGGCCTTGCCGGCCTGGGCATCCTGCTTTCCGAGGCTGCACGCGGCGAAGGCGCCATCCTGCGCAACTCCGAGGGCGAACGCTTCATGGAGCGCTACGCCCCCACCATCAAGGACCTCGCCCCGCGTGACATCGTGGCCCGCTCCATGGCCAACGAGGTCCGCGAAGGCCGCGGCTGCGGACCGAACAAGGACTACGTCCTCCTGGACCTGACGCACCTGGAGCCGGCGCACATCGACGCGAAGCTGCCGGACATCACCGAGTTCGCCCGCACGTACCTCGGCGTCGAGCCCTACACGGAGCCGGTGCCCGTTTTCCCGACGGCCCACTACGCCATGGGCGGCATCCCCACCAACATCACCACCGAGGTCCTGCAGGACAACGACACCGTGGTGCCGGGCCTCTACGCAGCCGGTGAAGTGGCCTGCGTTTCCGTGCACGGCTCCAACCGCCTCGGCACCAACTCGCTGCTGGACATCAACGTGTTCGGCAAGCGCGCCGGCATCGCCGCCGCCGAGTACGCCAAGACGGCGGACTTCGTGGAACTGCCGGAGGACCCGGAGGCCTACACGATTGAGCTCCTCAACATTGCCCGCAACGGCACCGGTGACGAGAAGGTGGCCCAGATCCGCAAGGAACTCCAGGACACCATGGACGCCAACATGCAGGTGTTCCGCACGGCCGAAACCCTCAACCAGGTCCTGAAGGACATCGCCTCGTTCGAGGAGCGCTACAAGCGCATCAACGTCCAGGACAAGGGCAAGCGCTTCAACCTGGACCTCCTGGAGGCCGTTGAACTCGGCTTCCTGCTGGAACTGGCGAAGGTCATGACGGTTGCTGCCCTGCACCGCGAGGAATCGCGCGGCGGCCACTTCCGCGAGGACTTCCCGGAACGCGACGACGAAAAATTCATGAAGCACTCCATGGCGTACAAGGACGAGCACGCTCCCGCGGACGGATCCGCGGAGAGCATTGCCGGGATTCGGCTTGGCACCAAGCCGGTTGTATTTACGCGCTACGAGCCGATGGTGAGGAAGTACTAATATGTCCGCTGAACTTGCTGAGCCAGCCTCAAAGATCGAGCTGCCTGCCCATGTGGGAGGCGGCGGAGAAATCCCCACCTTCGACATCACCCTGCGCGTCCGCCGCTACGACCCCGAGGTTTCCGAAGAAGCCCGCTGGGATGACTTCAAGCTGACCATGTACGGCACGGACCGTGTGCTGGACGCCCTGCACAAGATCAAGTGGGAAGTGGACGGCAGCGTTTCCTTCCGCCGTTCCTGCGCCCACGGCGTCTGCGGCTCCGATGCCATGCGCATCAACGGCCGCAACCGCCTTGCCTGCAAGACCCTGCTCAAGGACCTGGACACCACGAAGCCCATCACCGTTGAGCCCATCAAGGGCCTGCCGGTTGAAAAGGACCTGATCGTGGACATGGAACCGTTCTTCCAGTCCTTCCGCGAGGTCATGCCGTTCCTGATCAACCGGGGCCACGAGCCCACCAAGGAACGCCTGCAGTCCGCGGAGGACCGTGAGCGCTTCGACGACACCACCAAGTGCATCCTGTGCGCCGCGTGCACGTCGTCCTGCCCGGTTTTCTGGACGGACGGCCAGTACTTCGGCCCGGCCGCGATTGTCAACGCCCACCGGTTCATCTTCGATTCCCGTGATGATGCCGGCGATATGCGCCTGGAGATCCTGAACGACAAGGAAGGCGTGTGGCGCTGCCGCACCACCTTCAACTGCTCCGAAGCGTGTCCGCGAGGCATCCAGGTCACGCAGGCGATTGCCGAGGTCAAGCAGGCAATTCTCTCCCGCAAGATCTAGTAAAGGTCACCGCGGACGACGGCGTCTCTCACCCTGCGCGGCAAGCGTGCGGTGGGTGGCGCCGCCGTCGTTTAACGATTACCACCGCAACATCTCCGCCGTCACCAAGGGGCCTCATGTCACGTTCCGAGAAAATCACGTTTGAAGGGTCCACCGGCGAGATGCTGTCCGGGATCATTGACCTGCCCGACGGGCCCGTCAAGGGCTGGGGGGTGTTCTCGCACGGCTTCACGCTGGGCAAGGACAGCCCCGCGGCGTCGCGGATGTGCAAGGCGCTGGCGGACGACGGGATCGGCATGCTCCGCTTCGACAACCTGGGCCTGGGCGATTCCGCCGGCATGTGGTCCGAGGGGTCCTTCAGCCATAAGGTGGCCGACACTGTCCGCGCTGCAGAGTACATGCGCGCCGAAGGCCGGCCGGTCTCGCTCCTGGTGGGCCACTCGTTTGGCGGCGCCGCCGTCCTTGCGGCCGCCTCCGAAATACCGGAGCTCGACGCCGTGGCCACGGTCGGCGCGCCGTTTTCACCCAAGCACGTGGCCCACGTCTTTGACGCAGCCCTGGACAAGATCCTCAGCGAAGGCAGTGCCGAGGTGGACCTCGGCGGCAAGCGCGTGGAGATCCGCCGGCACTTCGTGGAGGACCTCGAAAACGCCGACCTCACCGACTGCATCAAGCGGCTGCACAAGCCGCTGATGGTCCTGCACTCCCCCACGGACAACACCGTGGGCATCGAGAACGCCAGCACGATCTTCCAGACGGCGCGCCATCCGAGGAACTTCGTGTCCCTCGAGGGCAGCGACCACCTGCTGACGGGCAAGGGCCAGGCGGCCCGGGCCGCAAAGATTATCGCGGCGTGGGCCGATCAGTACCTCGACGCCGGGCGGTAACGCCCACCGGGCGCGGGTGCTCGGCCGGGTGGTGGCGCTCCACGGGCGTCTTCCCGGGCTGCACCTGGCGTGATCCCCAGCCTGTTGGCTTGGCGGCAGGAGCGGCCTTGAGGTCTTCCTCGCGGATGGCGGACCACGCCGCTGCCACGAGGTACACCTGGCTGACGAGGTTGAACCAGATCAGCAGTCCGATGATGATCGCGAACGGCGCCAGGATGGGATTGCGTCCGGCGCCCGCCAGCAGCTCGGTGCTGAAGACCTGCAGGATTGTGGTGCCGACTCCGGCGAGAATGGTTCCCTCCAGCAGTGCCTGACGGGAAAGTTTGAGTCCCCCTGCCAGCCTGAACATGATGACTGCCGTGACCCAGTTGAGCACCAGCGGAACGGCGATCTTGATCACTGCCGCGAGCGGCACGGCGACGGCGGCGTCCATCCGGAGCTGCTCGATCACCCAGCCGGCCGCGGTTCCGAACACGAGCGACGCGCCGGAGCTGATGACGAGCACGACGCCGAGCAGCAGCAGGGTTCCGGCGTCATGCAGTTTCATGATCACCGGGTTGAGTTTCAGCGGCCCCAGGCGCATGACGCCGCGGAGGCCCTCGCGGAGTCCGGCGATCCAGCCCAGCGACGTGATCACGGTGACGACGGCGGCGATGACCGCGGTCCAGCCGAGGCCATCAGGGTTCAGGAGGTCCTTCGGGTCCACCAGCCCGTCGCCCCCGTTGACCTTGAGCAGGCCCGGCGCACTTTCCGAGACGCTGGCGATGATCCGGTCCAGCAGCACCGGCTGGCCGCGGAGCACGAGCCCGGCGACGGAGAATCCGGTGGTAAGCAGGCCGGTGATGGAGAAGAACATGTTGAACCCGATGCCGGCGCTCATCAGCGGGCCATGCTGGAGGGTGTAGTGCTGCCACGACCGCATGGGCCGGAACGCGTTCAGCCGGGCGAGCAGCCACTGTAACAACGCCATGGCCTGGGCCGCCGTACCGGCGCCTGACCTGCGTGCCTTGCCCCACTCCACCTGTTTGCGGATGACCTCCAGCTTGAGGCGGGCACGCTCAGTGGGTAGCGGCTGCTCCGTCGGCGTCTGCTGCTCGGAGTGTGTCTCGTTCGCCGTCTGGTTCGGTACCAAAGTCAAGCTCTTCCCGTAGCTGCCAAATACCGTCTGCGTCGTGCTCGTAAAGTCCCATGCTAACCACGGGGAAGGTCGCCCTGTAGTCCTTCAGCACTGTTTCGGCCTCGTCGAGGCTCTCCGGGGCGACGTCGTGGGCAATCGTCACATGCGGGTGGTAGGCAAAGGGCAGATCGCGTTCCAGCGGCCCGGTCTGCAGTTTTTCGTGGAGTTCAACGCAGGCGCCGAAGCCTTCCTCCACATTGATGAACACCACGGGCGAAACAGGCCGGAAGGAGCCCGTCCCGGCGATGGTGACCATGAACGGAGCCTGCGTGCGCGCCACCGCGCGGACGTGGTCCCGGGCCGTCTCCCAGTCCTGCGTGGGTGTGGTGGTGACGAGGGTGATGTGCGCAGGGATGACCGTGGCCATGGGGTCCCCGAAGGACGCCCGCCATCGCTGCAGTTCCTCGGCGATCTCAGGCGGGAAGCCCAGAATGACCCCGAGGCTCATTCTGTTGCTGACTCCGCTGTTGGCGGGCGTGGGAGCGGGCATCGGTCTAGCGGGCTCCGGCGTATGGAAGGAATCCGACCTTGGCATAGACGTCCTGCAGGGTGGCCGACGCAATCTCGCGCGCCTTGTCCGCCCCCAGCGCAAGGAGTCGGTCCAGCTCGGCGGGGTCTGCAAGCAGTTCATTGGCGCGGCTGCGGATCGGCGTCAGGTGCTCGGTCACTGCCTCGGCCAGATCCACCTTCAGGTGGCCGTACATCTTGCCTTCGTAGGCCTTGACGAGCTGCTCGACGCTCTGGCCGGTGATGGCGGAGTAGATGGTCAGCAGGTTGGAGACGCCGGGTTTGGCCTCGCGGTCGAACCGGACTTCCGTCTCGGTATCCGTCACGGCAGATTTGATCCGCTTGGCGGTGACCTTGGGGTCATCGAGCAGGTTGATCAGGCCGGCCGGAGATTCCGAGGACTTCGACATCTTGGCGGTGGGGTGCTGAAGGTCGTAAATCTTCGCCGATTCCTTCTGGATGAAGGGCTCGGGAACCGTGAACGCCTTGCCGAACCTGGTGTTGAACCGGGCGGCGAGGTCGCGGCTGAGCTCCACGTGCTGCCGCTGGTCCTCGCCCACCGGCACGCCGTGCGGCTGGTAAAGCAGGATGTCCGCGGCCTGGAGGACGGGGTAGGTGAACAGCCCCACGCTGGCGTGCTCGGAGCCCTGTTTGTGCGCCTTGTCCTTGAACTGCGTCATGCGGGAGGCCTCGCCGAAGCCCGTGATGCAGTTCAGGACCCAGGCCAGCTGCGCGTGCTCGGGCACCTGGGACTGGACGAACAACGTGCACTTGTCCACGTCCACGCCACCGGCAATGTACTGGGCGGCGGTGACGCGGGTGCGGCGGGCAAGCTCGTGGGGGTCCTGCGGGACGGTGATGGCGTGCAGGTCCGGGATGAAGAAGATGGCGTCGTACTCATCCTGCATCCGCACCCAGTTCACGAGGGCGCCCAGGTAGTTGCCGAGGTGCAGCGAGTCCGCGGACGGCTGCATTCCGGAAAGGATGCGGTGCCGGATGCCGGTGTCCTGCTGGATTCCGGCAACGGGCTGCTCGGAAGCTGCGGCGTCGGTCACGGTTGGGGTGGAGGTCATTCGTCGAAGCCTTAAGACTAGAGCTGGTAGTCCACTACCAGCGGTGCGTGGTCAGAGAAACGTGTGTCCCACGAGGGGGCCCGGTCCACGACGGCGGAAACTGCTGCGGCGGCGAGGCCCGGGGTGGCCATGTGGTAGTCGATGCGCCAGCCCGAGTCGTTGTCGAAGGCCTGGCCGCGCTGCGACCACCAAGTGTAGGGGCCGTTGACGTTACCCGCCAGGCCCCTGTGAACATCCTTCCAGCCGATCTCCTCGCCGAAGAAGCGGTCAAAGTAGGCACGCTCCTCCGGAAGGAACCCCGCACGTTTGACGTTGCCCTTCCAGTTCTTGATATCCAGCTCCGTGTGGCCTACGTTCAGGTCGCCTGTGACCAGTGCATGGTCACTGTGCTTGGACAGCTCGGTCAGGCGGGTGGTCATGACGTCCAGGAATCGGAACTTGTCCACCTGCTTCGGAGTATCAACCTCGCCGGAGTGCACGTAGGCGCTCACCACGGTCAGCTGGGCAGGATTGCCCGCAGCGTCCGTGACACGGAAATCCGCCTCCACCCAGCGCCCGGCCGTCTCGAAGTAGTCATCGCCGATGTGGGTGCGCGTGGCGACCGGCTCGGCCCGGGAGGCAATGGCGACGCCGGCGCGGCCCTTGGCCTCGGCCTCCGCGTGCAGGATGTGCCAGCCTTCGCCAAGGAGCTGGTGGACGATCGCGTCAGGCGCGCGGACTTCCTGCAGCGTCAGGATGTCCACCTCGCGGGGCGCCAGCCACTCGGCCATGCCCTTCTTGTAGGCAGCGCGAAGGCCGTTTACGTTGACTGTTGCGATGCGAAGGTGGTCCTTCTTCAATGCCGAGCTCACCCGTTCCACTCTAGTCGATGATGGTTCCGGTCACGGGCTCACCGGAGTCGCCGGAGGACTTGATCATGTCGCGGGCGTTGGTGGCCGTGATCTCGATGGTCTCGAGGGCGCGGCGGATGGTGTCCTGGTCCGCGGCGTCGCCCTTGGCACGCTCGTTCTCCACTACCCGCACCTGGACCTGCACGATCTTGAAGGAGTGGTCGAGCTTCAAATCCCGGATTTCCTCGGCTTCGCCGCGCTGGCCCACGAGGCGGGTTCCGCCCTGGTCCGTGGAAACCCGCGACGGCGCGCGCCCGGCAGCTGCGTTGAAGGCGTTCTGCGCCTCGTTGAGCTTCGCCCCTGCCTTCTTCGCGGCCTTCTGGATACTGAAAACCACGAAGGACGCCAGCAGCAGCCAGAACAGTGCGATGACAGCCACGACCCAGCCCACGACGTCGTTCTGGTTGGCGGCGAAGATGACGGCCACCACGAAGGCCGTGACCAGGACCATCAGGCCGGGTCCGCTGATGCGGAACATGGAGAATCCGCCCTTGGACGGGTTGGACGAAGACTTGGGGCTGCCCAGAGATTGCATGCAGCTATTGTCTCAAACCCCTGCGGCCTGCCCCGCACGCTTCCACCGCCGGCGAACAGCGCGCCGCGGCCGGCTACTTGAGGAACAGGCTCCTGAGCCGGCCGGTGGTCAGCATGAGCCCGAGCACGATCATCACCAGGTAATAGCCGATGTGGATGGCGGTGGCGGGCGTGAAGGTGGCCGCGCTGATCTCCCGCAGCAGCTCAACGCCGTGCCACAGTGGCATTGCCTGGATCAGCCACTGGATGTACTCGGGGTACACGCTGAGCGGATAGAAGGTGGCGCTGAACAGGAACATGGGAAGCATGATGAAGTTGATCCAGTCCATTTGCTGGAACGTCTTCATGAAGCTGGTGATGCCCATCCCGAAGCTGGCAAAGCCGAACGCGATGAGGACCGAGGCCGGAACCATCAGGAGGGCCCACGGCGTGGTGATCAGTCCCATGAGGCCCATGACGGCGGTGAACCCTGTGGCGTACAACAGCCCGCGCAGCAGCGCCAGGAAGATCTCCCCCATCGCCACGTCCAGCGGCCCCAGCGAGGTGTAGAGCATGCCCTGGTAGAGCTTGGCGAAGTTCATCTTGAAGAAGACGTTCCAGGTTGAGTCGTACACCGCCCCGTTCATCGCGGACACGGCGAGGAGGGCGGGCGCGATGTAGGCCGCGTAGCTGATCTCCTGGCCGCCCGGGCCCTGGACGGACCCCACCACGGCGCCCATGCCGACCCCCATGGAGAGCAGGAACAGCACGGGCTCGAAGAACCCGGACAGCATGACCATCCAGTTGCTGCTCTTGGTGGCCATCAGGCCACGTCCGACCACCGCCCTGACGTTTCGGGAATACAGCGGGCCGAAACGCCGGTTCCGAGCCTCTTCCGTGACGCTGTGGCCCTGGGTCAGGACTGTCACTGCCCCATCCTCCTGACGAATTGGCGCTTGGTGAGGACCCATCCCAGCCAGGCGAGGCCGAGCAGGAAGAGGACGTGGATGATGGTCAGCACCGGGGATTCCTCGTAGCCGTAGGTCATGACACGGCCCAATTCGGTGCCATGCCAGATGGGCGAGATCCAGCCGATCCAGCGGACCAGCACGGGCAGCGTATCCAGCGGGAAGAAGGTGCCGGAGAACAGGAACAGCGGCATCACGATGAACCTCATGACCATGGCGAACTGGCCTTTGTCCTCCTTGATGGAGGCGGCGTAGGCCATCAGTGGCAGCCCGAACGAGAGCCCGGCGAGGGTCGCCACCACCACGGAACCCCAGCCCCAGCCGCTCGGCGACGCTCCGAACAGCGCCACGATGGCGAAGTAGATGACGGACTGCAGGAGGAAGCGGAAGGTCACGGCGATGACCTGCCCGCCCGCTATCTGCTCCGGGGTCAGCGGGGACGCATGGGGGCCGTAGTAGACCCGCCGCCATTTGAAGCCGTCCATCACCGGGAACGTGAACTCGGTGGCCGCCGTCATGACGGCGGCGGAGATGAGCAGGGCGGGGGCGATGAAGGCGATGTAACTCACGCCGCCGAAGATTGCGGTGGTGTTGGTGTCCACCAGGGTGGCCAGGCCGACGCCCATGGCAAACAGGTAGGCCGCCGGCTGCCCCACGCTGTACAGGAAGATGGACCAGCCGTACCCCTTCATGACGCGCAGCACCTGCTCGGCATAGTAGAACGCGCCCCACCGGCGCGCCTTGGCCGCGGAAACCTCCGGCGAGTGGGCACGCAAAGGAGGTGCCGCCGTCGGACGTGCCGTCACGTCCTCGGCAAAAGACGGCTCAGTCAACGAGGCTCCTGCCGGTAAGCCGGAGGAATACGTCCTCCAGCGACGATCTGCGCACCAGCGAGGTGAGCGGGCGCAGGCCGCGGCCCGAGACTTCCTCCAGGGCCGCCTCGCCGTCGTGGGTGTAGATGAGGACACGGTCGGGAAGTGTCTCCAGCCGTTCGCCGATGCCCTCGAGTTCCGCGCCGATGCTGGCGTTCCGCTCGGAGCCGAACCTCAGCTCGAGCACCTCGCGGGTGGAGTACTCCCGGATCAGGCTTGCCGGCGATCCTTCCGCCATGATCCTGCCCTTGTCCACCACGATGAGGCGGTCGCAGAGCTGTTCGGCTTCGTCCATGTAGTGCGTGGTGAGGATCAGTGTGACGCCCTGTTCCTTGAGCCGGAACAGGCGGTCCCAGAGGATGTGCCGCGCCTGCGGGTCAAGTCCCGTGGTGGGTTCGTCAAGAAGGAGGATGCGGGGCTCGTTGATGAGCGAGCGCGCGATGGTCAGGCGGCGTTTCATGCCGCCTGACAGCGCGTCCACCTTGGATTTGGCTTTGTCCGTGAGCTGCGCGAATTCCAGGAGCTCGTCCGCCTTGGGCCTGAGGTAGCTCATCGGCAGGCCGAAATAGCGCCCGTAGACCAGGAGGTTGTCCCGGACCTTGAGCTCCTCGTCAAGGTTGTCCTGCTGGGGCACCACCCCCAGGTGCGCACGGACCTCCGGCCCGTGCTGTTCCGGATCCAGGCCCATGATGGTCAGGCTGCCCGACGTCCGCTGCGACACCCCGCCGATCATCTTCATGGTGGTGGACTTGCCGGCACCGTTGGGGCCGAGCAGCCCGAACGACTCCCCCGCGGGAACGCTGAAGGAAATACCGTCGACGGCGGTGACGTCGCCGTAGGTCTTGGTCAGGTTTTCCGCGGTGATCACGTAGTGGGGCGGTGCGGTTCCGGCTTCTTTGGCGGACACAGGCTCTTTGGACGTTTCTTGAGCGGAATGGAGTTCGGGCACCCCCCTAAGCTAGTACGCCCGGGGGGTCAAAGGAATAGCCCGGTCTCGAAAGATCCATTCGTTGTGCGTGGCGCCGGCAGGCGTCCCGGAACCGACATTATTTTTGGTCGCCGCGCAGCACCTTGAGCCGCTCGCGGTACTCAGATTCGTTGATCTCGCCGCGTGCGTAGCGCTCCCGGAGGAGGCTTTCCCCGCCCCGGGCGGTGGCCCATTCGTGGTTCCGCCGCCAGGTACGCCGGGCGAAAAAGATGAACAGTCCGATCACCAGGATCCAGAACAGCGGAAAAAGCAGGAACCACGGCGAGAATCCGCCGCCGCCCCAAGGTCCATGGGCGGCAAGGTCGGCAGGAAGCTGGGAGGCCGCTGCCGTAACGGTGGTGGCAAGGTCGGTAAACATGTCAATCATCCAAACTCTCAATACCGGGCCGTATTTCGGCTCTGCATCGAGTCTGGCCGTGAAGCGCCCGCCTGGCGTCCGCCGTCGGGAGTCACCTTAGGCGGCCGGCATACTCCGCCGGGAGGCCCCCGGCTGCGCCGCCCGGGGGGTCACGCCGCCCGGGGGTCACGCCGTCAGAGGGTCACGCCGTCAGCCGGCCCAGCCCGGACGCACCAGACCGGATTCGTAGGCGAGCACCACCAGCTGCGCCCGGTCACGGACCAGCAGCTTGGTCATGATCCGGGAGACGTGGGTCTTGGCCGTGAGCGGCGTGATGAACAGCCGCTCGGCAATCTCGGCGTTGTTCAGCCCCTCGCCCACGAGCCGCAGGACCTCGCGTTCGCGCTCCGTGATCTGGTCCAGAGAGGCCGGCGGTGCCGCCGCCCGCGACTGGACCGCGAGCTGGGCCATAATGCGGCGGGTGACCGATGGCGACAGCAGCGCGTCGCCGTCGTGGACCACGCGCACCGCACGGAGCAACTCCTCCGGCTCGGTGTCCTTGACCAGGAATCCCGCGGCGCCGGCCCGGACGGCCTCGGCGATGTATTCGTCCAGTTCAAAGGTGGTCAGGATGATGATGCGCGTGCCCGCGAGGTCCTTGCCGGCCATGATCTGCCGGGTGGCCTCGAGCCCGTCGCCGTCCGGCATGCGGATATCCATGAGCACCACATCGGGATGTTCGCGGGCCGCCAGCCGCACGGCATCACGGCCGGTGCCGCACTCGGCCACCACCGTCATGTCCGGTTCCGCGCTCAACAGGGCGCGGAATCCGGCGCGGATAAGGGTCTGATCGTCCGCCAGCAGGATGCGGATCATGGCCGGCCGTCCGGGTTCCGGGAACCGGGGGTTGTCTCCTCAGGCAGAGGGATCACGGCCCGGACCCGCCAGCCCGGATCCAGTGAAGCCAGCTCCAGCGTGCCGCCCAGGGCGGCCGTCCGCTCTCGCATCCCGGTCACGCCGTTGCCGTCCGGCACGCCCGCCGCGCCGGCGCCGTCGTCGTCAATGGTCACGGTGAGCAGTCCGGCGGTCTGCGCTGTGCCGGCGGCCTGAACGGAAAGGACGACGGCGGCCTGTCCGGCGCCTGCGTGCCGCACCACGTTCGTCAGCGCTTCCTGGACGATCCGGTAGGCGGCCTCCTGGACCGCGTCCGGAATCTGGGGGGCTGCGTCCGGATCCGGCTGGCTCACCCTCACCTCCAGCCCTGCCCGCCGGGCGTTGTCCGCGAGCGCCGGGATCTGCGACAGCCGCGGCGGAGGCGCCGGGCTAAGCGGGGCGTCGTCCCGCAGGACGCCGAGGAGCTGGCGGATCTCGGCGAGCGAGTCCTTGCTCGCAGCCTTGATCGCTTCCAGTGCCGGGCGGAACTGCTCGGGATCCTTCTCGCCCAGATGGAGCGCCACCGAGGCGCGGACGTTGATCAGGGATAGCGAATGCGCCACGACGTCATGGATGTCGCGGGCGAGGGTGAGGCGGTACTCGTCGCGGGCCGCCTGCTCCCGGGCCTCCCGCTGCCGGCGCCGTTCGGCCACGCGTTCACTACGGAGCCTGGCCCCCTCCCCCAGGAGCACCAGGATGGCCAGCCACGCAGTGCCGGCGAAGGCCCGGAGCAAGGCTGCCTCATCGCCGCGCGACAGTGACACGGCCACCAGCGCCGTGCCGCACGCTCCAGCCACGGCCCAGGTTTGCCAGCGCTTGCCCGCAGCAGCGGAGAACACGATGGCCAGCGCCAGCGACAGAACCACCGGACCCCAGGCGTAACCGAGCGCCAAATACGCCCCCGCAGCGGCTGCCGCGACGGGAAGCATGACCAGCGGGGCGCGCCGGCGCTGCGATAAAGCGGCCGGACCCGCCAGCAGCAGGGCGACGGCGAGGGCATCCAGCGGCCGGTGGTCAGGCTGCCTCGCGGAGGCGAAAACCGTGCCGACCACCTGGATCAGCGCCACCACGGCCACGATGACGGCGGTGGGCGGTCCACGGAAACGGCGCTGCATAGTCCGAGCCTAGCGGCGGAGGTGCTGATCGTCGTCTGCTTAACGGCGTAGGGCGCCTACTCCCGGAGGAGTAGGCGCCCTACGGTGCTGCTGGTTGAGCTCGGGGCGACTAAGCGAGTCCCGCTTTTCGTTCCGCGGCTTCGACCACGTTGGTCATGAGCAGCGCCACGGTCATGGGACCGACCCCGCCGGGGTTCGGCGAAATCCAGCCTGCCACCTCGGCGGCGGCGGGATCGATGTCGCCATGGACCTTGCTCTTGCCCGTCTCGGGGTCGGTTTCACGGGTGACGCCGACGTCCAGCACGGCCGCGCCAGGCTTGATGTCCGCAGCCTTGACGATGTGCTTTGCACCTGCCGCGCCCACAATGACGTCCGCCTGCCGGAGCAGCTCCGAGAGGTTCTTGGTGCCGGTGTGCGTCAGCGTCACGGTGGCGTTCACGGCGCGCCGGGTGAGCAGCAGCCCGATCGAGCGGCCGATCGTGACGCCGCGGCCGACCACCACGACGTGCTTGCCCGAGAGGCTGTAGCCGTTCCGCTCCAGGAGCTCGATGACGCCGCGGGGCGTGCACGGCAGCGGCGAGGTGATCTCGCCGTTGACGTTGAGCACCAGCCGGCCCAGGTTGGTCGGGTGCAGCCCGTCGGCATCCTTGGCGGGGTCGATCCGCTCGAGGATGGCGTCGGTGTCCAGGTGTTTGGGCAGCGGCAGCTGCACGATGTAACCGTGGCAGGCGGGGTCCGCATTGAGTTCGTCAATAAGAGCCTCAACCTGGGCCTGGGTGGCGTCCGCCGGAAGCTCACGCTGGATCGAGTTCATCCCGATCTCCACAGACTGCTTGTGCTTCATGGACACGTACAGCTGCGAGGCAGGGTCCGCGCCCACGAGCACAGTGGCGATGCCCGGGGTGACGCCGTGGGCCTTCAACGCCGCGACACGCTCAGCCAGCTCGGATTTGATGGCGGCAGCGGCTGCCTTGCCGTCAAGGATCTTCGCGGTCTGCGCCATGGACGGGGTCACCACTGCTCGTGCTGCGGGTACAGCGGGAAGTCGGCGGCGAGCTTGTCCACGCGGGCCTGCAGGGCCTCGACGTCGGTGCCCGAGCCGGCCTTCAGCGCGGTGGCGATGATCTCCGCGACCTCGGTGAATTCCTGCGCGCCGAAGCCGCGGGTAGCCAGTGCCGGGGTGCCGATGCGCAGGCCCGAGGTGACCATCGGCGGGCGGGGGTCGAATGGGACGGCGTTGCGGTTGACCGTGATGCCCACGGAGTGCAGGAGGTCTTCGGCCTGCTGGCCGTCCAGCTGCGAGTTGCGCAGATCAACCAGGACCAGGTGCACGTCGGTGCCGCCGGTGAGGACGGAAACGCCGGCCTCGGCCACATCGGACTGGTTGAGGCGGTCGGCGATGATCTTGGCGCCTTCGAGGACGCGCTCCTGGCGCTCCTTGAACTCCGCGGTGCCGGCGATCTTGAAGGCCACGGCCTTCGCCGCGATGACGTGCATGAGCGGGCCGCCCTGCTGCCCCGGGAAGACGTTGGAGTTGAGCTTCTTGGCCCATTCCTGCTTGGCCAGGATCACGCCGGAGCGCGGGCCGGCGAGGGTCTTGTGCACGGTGGAGGTGACGACGTCGGAGTGCGGCACCGGGCTCGGGTGCAGGCCCGCGGCAACGAGGCCGGCGAAGTGCGCCATGTCGGTCCAGAGGAGGGCGCCCACTTCATCGGCGATGGAGCGGAAGGCGGCGAAGTCGAGGTGGCGCGGGTAGGCGGACCAGCCGGCAATGATCACCTGCGGCTTTTCGGCGATGGCCTGTTCGCGCAGCTTGTCCATGTCGATGCGGAAGTTGTCCTGCTCCACCTGGTACGCAGCCACGTTGTAGAGCTTGCCGGAGAAGTTGAGCTTCATGCCGTGGGTGAGGTGGCCGCCGTGCGCGAGGGACAGGCCCAGGATCTTGTCACCGGGGGTGATCATGGCGGAGAGTGCCGCGGCGTTGGCCTGCGCGCCGGAGTGGGGCTGGACGTTGGCGTACTCCGCGCCGAACAGTTCCTTGACGCGGTCGATTGCGAGCTGCTCGGCGATGTCTACGTACTCGCAGCCGCCGTAGTAGCGGCGGCCCGGGTAACCCTCGGCGTACTTGTTGGTCAGGACGGAGCCCTGGGCTTCCATCACGGCGCGCGGCGCAAAGTTTTCGGAGGCGATCATTTCCAGGGTGCCGCGCTGGCGGCCAAGCTCCTGGTCCAGGACTGCGGCGATCTCGGGATCGAGCTCAGCCAGCGGCTGGTTGCTGACGGTGGAGGAAGTGCTGACGGAAGTCGGTGAAGTAGTCACGAAGAAACTCCTGGCTAGGGATGGGCACTGCTAAGGTCAGGCTACCGGCTGGGGCGCTGCTCCGCCCTTTGATGACAAGCCCAAGGGACCCGTCCCGGACACGAGTCCGCAAAGGCGCTGTAACGCACCGGGGAAACGCGCACTTGGAGAAGCGCAGCGATCTTCCGGCATAACATGACCCTCGGCCCAGGCGTACGATCCGTGGTCTTCGTGAATGCCGCTCCCTGGTGGTTAGCCACCCAACGCCAGTTGCGACCCCAACAGACTACCAAATGCCGGGCGTCCTCGCGGGTAGGCTGTTCTTCGTGATTGATGACCAGCTCGCCAAAGCGTACGTAGTAACCCTGTCCTGCCCCGACCGCCCCGGAATCGTCCACGCCGTCGCCGGCGCCCTTCTGGTGGCCGGCTGCAATATTACGGACTCGCAGCAGTACGGCAGCCAGTCCACCGGGACGTTCTTCATGCGGGTGGAAGCCACTACCACCGCTTCCCGGGCAGCGGTCCAGGCCGCGCTGGAACCTGTTGCCGAGGCCTTCGGCATGCAGTGGAGCCTCCACCCGGTGGGCCAGAAGGTCCGCACGCTGCTCATGGCGAGCAAGTCCGCGCACTGCCTCAACGACCTCCTGTTCCTGCAGCGCTCCGGCACCCTGCCCATCGAGGTCCCGGCGATCGTCTCCAACCACCGCGACCTCGCCGGATTGGCTGAGTTCTACGGCATTCCCTTCCACTACATTCCGGTCACCGCGGACACCAAGGTGCAGGCCGAGGACCAGCTGCGGAAGATCATTGCCGAAGAAGGCATAGAACTGACCGTGCTGGCGCGCTATATGCAGATCATCTCCGACGACCTGTGCACCGAGCTGACGGGCAAGGCCATCAACATCCACCATTCCTTCCTGCCTTCCTTTAAAGGCGCCAAGCCCTACCACCAGGCCCACGCCCGCGGCGTGAAGCTGATCGGCGCCACCGCGCACTACGTCACCGCCGCGCTGGACGAGGGCCCCATCATCGAACAGGAAGTGATCCGCGTGGACCACGCGCGGACTCCGGAGCAGTTTGTGCAGATGGGCAGGGATGTGGAAGGACGCACGCTCGCTCAGGCGGTGCAGTGGCACGCCGAGCACCGGGTGCTCCTGGACGGCAACCGGACCGTGGTCTTCAACTGAGCCGTGGCCCCTGACTGAGGCGTGGTGTCTGTCCGGGACGCCGGAAACAGATCGTCATGGCGTCCGGCCTTTGCCTCCGCGGCTTCCAACCCCGGATGTTTTAACTGAGACTGGTTAATACCATGACCTTGCTCACGGAAACCTCACTGGAACCGTTCATCGCCCTGCTCAAGGCACAGGGCCTCCGCTCCGTGCTGGAGGTGTGCTGCGGTCCGGGCGACGACGGAATCAGGTTCGTCCGGGCGGGCATCCACTACACGGGCGTGGATCCATTCGACGGGAACGTCCGCTATGCCGTTTCCCGCCGGCTGAGCGTCTCGGTGGCGGAACCCGCAAGCCTGCCGTTTGCGGACCATGTCTTCCCGGCTATCTGGGCGGTGCAGGCCTTGGCGGGGCTCACCGCCGACGAGGCGGACGGCGTCGTGCGTGAACTGGAGCGCGTGGCCGCGCCAGGCGCGCCGATCGCCGTCGTCCTCCCCTAGCCCCGGCCAGCCCGACTGGGTGTCCTAGGCTTGGGGCATGGCTCCCATCTATTCTTTCGCCGGCGACACCCCGGACATCCATCCCTCAGTTTTCGTGGCGCCGACGGCGTCCGTCATCGGCCGTGCCACCCTCGCCGAAGACGCCAGCGCCTTTTACGGCGTCTCAGTGCGGGCGGACACGGCTGCGATCAGCGTCGGCGCCGGCAGCAACCTGCAGGACAACGTGGTGCTGCACGCCGATCCCGGGTTCCCGTGCAGCGTCGGGGCCCGGGTCAGCGTCGGGCACAGCGCCGTCGTGCACGGCTGCACCGTTGAGGATGACTGCCTCATCGGCATGAGCGCCACCATCCTCAACGGCGCAGTGATCGGCGCCGGCTCGCTCGTGGCGGCCGGCGCCGTCGTCCTGGAAGGCACGGTCGTTCCGCCGCGGTCCCTGGTGGCAGGCGTCCCCGCCAAGGTCCGCCGGGAACTCACGGATGAGGAGTTCGACGGCGTGAAGCGCAACGCGGCCCATTACCGCGAGCTCGCGCAGGCCCACCGCGAAATCCACGCCGGCTGACGTCGGCTAGTCCAGGCTGATGGGTCCGAGCGCGTCGAGCAGGTCGCCGGGGCCGGGGTTCCCCGCGGCTGACGATCCGCCGAGGTGGTTCACAACGCCCCACACCGCATTCAGCCCGGTGGTCACGGCGCCTTCGGCCCAGCCGGCGGTGAACGAAACGTCGTCGCCGGCCAGGAAGATCCCGCGCTGGCTTTCCGGCAGGTGGTCCTGCTTGAAGTGCGTGAAGAGCCGCTGCTGGTAGCGGTAGTGCCCGGGCAGGTTCGCCTTGAACGCGCCCATGAAATTGGGGTCCGCTTCCCAGGAAACCGTGATGGGCTGGCCCACGATGTGGCTGGCGATGTCCACGCCGGGATAGATCTGCTCGAGCGAGTGCAGCATGAGCTCCACGCGCTGGTCAGCGTCAAGCGCGAGCCATTTGAGCGCGTCATCGTTCCACGTGTAGGACAGCAGGATCACCGCGGGCTGGTCCGGGCCGTTGTCCAGGAGATAGGTGGCGCGGTTGAGCCGGTCGGTCAGGGTCATGGACAGCACCTCGCGGCCGGTTTCCGGGTCGATGTCCTTCCAGAACGGCCGGTCCACCATGACGAACGTCTTGGAGGACTGCATGTAGTGCGAGCGTTCGATCGCCGTCCAGAGCTCCGCGGGGAACAGCGCCTCCTCCGTGTGGATTCGCGTGGAGAGCAGCCACGACTGGCAGGTGGTGACCACGGCCGGGTATGACGATTCGCGTCCCCACCGCTCACGGAGGCGGAGGTCGCCGTTGGCGTCCCGGCTGATCCGGTCCACGGCTCCCCGCGGGGAGCCGGAGTGCAGGGACGCCAGCGATGTCCCTTCCGGCCAGTGGGCCATGCCCGACGGCGCGTGGTGCCACAGTGCCTCCGGGAGGCGTTGCGCCCCGCCGGCGATGAGGCGGTGCTGGTCATCGGCGTCGGTATATACGACGCGCAGGATCTCGAGGATGGAGTTGGGGAAGTCCGTGTCCCAGCCGCCGGTGCCGAAGCCAACCTGGCCGAACGCCTCGCGGTGGGCAAAGCCCGCTGCCTTGAATGACTCGCTGCCGGCGATGAAGCCGTAGAACGTCTGCTCGTCCAGCAGCGGCAGGAGCTCATTCCAGAGTTCCTTGATCCGGGCGGTATCCCGTGCCCTGATGGCGTCCTGCATCTCGCTGAACCTTGCGCCGTCGTTGACCGCAGCTTTCCAGGCGTCGGCCACCTCGCGGAAAAACGGCGGAAGGTCGGCCGGGGTGGTCGCGTAATGCTTCTGCCCGGCCAGTTCGATCACCGTGCTGGACGTTGCGGGAGCCAGCGGGTTGGGGAACTCCTGGGTCTCGAGGCCCAGCAGGTCCACGTAGTGGTAGAACGCCTTGCCGGATACCGGGAAACGCATGCCGCCCAGGTCCGCCACCACGCCCGGGGCCGACGGGAAGCTCGCCGTGCGCAGGCGGCCGCCGATCTGGTCGGCCTCGTAGACGACCGGCCGCAGCCCGAGCTTCATCAGTTCGTAGGCCGTGACCAGCCCGGACAGCCCGGCGCCCACGACAGCGACTTCCGTTCCGTACAGTTCCGGCGGAAGGGACCCCAGCCCGTCCGGGTGGGAGAGGTAATGGTCATAGCTGAAGGGGAAGTCCGGATTCAGCATGGTGACGGGGGCACGGTCCGCCCGGTCGGCGGCCGCAGGTGCAGGTCCGGTCGAGGTGCTGGACGGATCGAAGGCCGGCAGTTCGGTAGCGATGGTCATGAAAGGTCTGCCTTTGACAGTTCGGGGATGGACGGAGCGCTGGAAAGTTCACGGCTGGATAGTTCACGGTATTCCTCATGGCTCAGCGCGGCCACCCTGGAATGGCGGCGGCCGTAGCCGAAGTAGGCGGCGAGCCCCACCAGCATCCAGATGCCGAAGGTCACCCACGTGTCGGCGCCCAGGTTGGCCATCAGGTACGCGCACATCAGCGCGCCCAGGATGGGCGTCAGCGGGAACAGCGGCACCCGGAAGGTCCGCTCGAGCTCGGGCCGGGTGCGGCGCAGGTAGATGACGGCCACGTTCACCAGGGCGAACGCGAAGAGGGTGCCGATGCTGGTGGCGTCGGCCAGGGCGCCCAGGGGAACCAGGCCGGCTGTCAGGGCCACGAGGGTGCCGACGATCAGCGTGCCTGCAACCGGGGTGCCGGTCCTCCGGGAGACGCGGCCGAAGACCCTGGGGATGAGGCCGTCGCGGGCCATGGAGAGAAGGATGCGGGTCTGCCCGTACAGGACGGTCAGCACGATGCTGGCGATGGCAAGGACGGCACCGACGGCGAAGACCAGGGCGATCCAGGGCTGGCCGGTGGTCTCTTCGAGGATCTTGACCAGTGCGGCTTCATTGCCGTCGAACCATCCCCAGGGCCGGGCGCCCACGGCGGCCACGGCGACGAGGACGTAGATGGTGGTGACGATCAGCATGGAGAGCATGATGGCGCGGGGCAGGTCGCGCTTGGGGTTGCGGGCTTCCTCGCCGGCGGTGGAGGCCGCGTCGAAGCCGATGTAGGAAAAGAACACTCCGGAAGCGGCGGCGGAGACCCCGGCAGCGCCCATGGGCAGGAGAGGCTCGAAGTTGCCGGCGTTGAAGGCCGTGAAGGCGACTGCGCAGAAGAAGATCAGGATGGCCACCTTGATAATCACGATGGCCGTGTTGACCCAGGCGCTTTCCCTGGCGCCCCGTATCAGCAGGATCATGGCCAGCAGGACAATGACCATGGCCGGGATGTTCATGACGCCGCCGTCGCCGGGCGGCTGCGAGATGGCGTCCGGCAGGACCTGGCCGAACACAGCGAGCGTCTCGTTGACGTATTGTCCGGCGCCTACGGCCACGGCCGCCACCGAGACGGCGTACTCGAGCACGAGGCACCAGCCGCAGATCCAGGCCATGCCCTCGCCCAGGGTGGCGTAACTGTAGGAGTAGCTGGAGCCCGCCACGGGAACCAGGCCAGCCATCTCGGCGTAGGACACGGCGGACAACAGGGCCGCGAAGCCGGCGATGGCGAATGAAATCCAGATGGCCGGCCCGGCCAGCGGAACCGATTCGCCCAGGATCACCAGGATGCCGGTCCCAAGTGTCGCGCCCACGCTGATCATCGTCAGCTGAAGGACGCCGAAGCTGCGGACCAGGCGGGGTCCGCCGTGGCCTGTCTCGGCTTCATTGACCATCTGTCCGATCGGCTTGCGGCGAAGCAGCTGGGCTGCCAGGCCGGGGCGGCCAGCCGGCGCCGCCGGCCGCTGTTCTGTGTAGGTGGGCACAGTCATCGTTGACGTCCGTTCGTGAGTAGTTGTCGATTCCCCTCACCAAGAGTAGGCGTGTGAGCCATCTCTCACCGGTGTGCAAAATGACCTATAGTGTTCTGGCATGAGACGTAATGCACAACAGACAGGCGCCCCAAACGCGGCGCTTTCCGGCCAGGTCAGCGTTGATCTGGCCGCGATTTCGGACAATGTCCGGGCCCTCCGCTCCCTCACCGCTGCCACGCATTTCATGGCGGTGGTGAAGGGCAACGCCTACGGCCACGGGCTCGTGGACGTGGCGCAGGCGGCGCTCGCGGCCGGCGCCGACTGGCTCGGGACCGCCCAGCTCACCGAGGCCCTCGCCTTGCGCCGCGCCGGCATCACAGCGCCGGTTCTTTCCTGGCTATATCTCGCCACAGCGTCCAGCGACATCATCCGCGAAGCGGTGGACAACGACGTCGATATGTCAGTCGGCAGCACCGCCCAGCTGGACGTGGTGGCGGCCATTGCCCGGTCGTTGGGACGGCCGGCAGCCGTCCACCTCGAGCTGGACAGCGGGCTGAGCCGAGGTGGCGCCCGCGCCGAGGACTGGCCGGACCTCGTGGCCGCCGCACGCACGGCCGAGGTGGCCGGAACCCTGACGGTGCGGGGCGTCTGGACCCACCTCGCCTGGGCCGACGTTCCGGCCCACCCGGGCAACGCCGCGGCCGTGGCCGCCTTCGAGGAAGCCGTCCGCCAGGCGCGGGAGGCCGGACTGGATCCGCAGCTCAGGCATGTTTCCAGCTCCGCCAACATCCTGGACCGCCCCGAATTCGCGTTCGACATGGTCCGGGCGGGCCTGGCCATCTATGGCCTGGCCCCCGCCGACCACCTTGATCCGGCGGACTACGGGCTCCGCCCGGCCCTGACAGTGACGGCTCCCGTGGTGCTCGTGAAGAAGGTCCCGGCGGGCACCGGAGTGAGCTATGAGCACCAGGCCATCACCTACGAGGAGCGGTTCCTGGGGCTGATCCCGCTCGGCTACGCGGACGGCATTCCGAAGGGCATCTCCGGCCGCAGCATCGTCCGTGTCGGCGGCAGGCGGGTTCCCGTGATCGGCAAGGTATGCATGGACCAGTTCATGGTGGATCTGGGCCCGGAATCCGGCGGCGTCTGCGTCGGCGACACAGCCGTCCTGTTTGGTGATCCGGGCACGGGTGCGGCCAGCGCGGACGAATGGGGCGCGGCGATCGGCAGCCACGGCGACGAAATCATCAACAGGATTGCCCCGCGCCTCCCCCGGGCCTACGAGTGCCCGGATTACGAGGATCCCCGGGACGGTGTGCCGCATGTCGCCTGAGGCCGCCACCGGCGCCGAGCGGCTTAGCGTCGTCACGCTGGAGCAGTTCCTGGCAAAGTTGCCGCCGGCGTTGAAGGTGCTTCACGACGGCGGCAACGGCTCCGGCCTGCTGCGGTGGGTGGAGCCTAGTGAGTTGGAAGACCCGACCCCCTACCTGCTCGACGGCGAGTTCCTCCTCACGGCCGGCCTGCCGTTCGTGGGCGAGGCGGGCGACGCGGACCGGGTTGACGCCTATGTGCGACGCCTCGTGCACGCCCGGGTGGGGGCCCTGGGATTCGGGCTGGAACCGTACTTCGACGCCGTGCCGGAGACCGTGGTGGCGGCCTGCGTGCGGCACAACCTGACCCTCGTGGAGGTGCCCAGCACGGTCCCGTTCGCGGCGATCGGACTCGAGTTCTCCCAGCTCCTGGAGTCGGACAACGCCAAACTGTTCCGGCACCTGGCGGACACCAACAGGCAGCTGATGCGTGCCGTCCTTTCCGCCCGGCCGGAGCACGAACTCCTGGCAGCGCTGACCCGGCGGGTCCCCGTGTGGGCCGTGCTGGTGGGCGCGGACGGAAGGGTCCGCGCCCGGGCGGGCTCCGGCGTCGAACTTCCCGCGCTGCAGCCGATCCTGGACCGCCTCCTGGGCGGGAGCGGGCCCCGGGTGGAAATGGACTCCTTCGACGTCGCAGGGTCGGCGCTGGTCTTCGGGCATCCGCTGCGCAGCACCCGCGACGCCAACCTGGGGGCCCTGGTCCTGGGTGCCGGCGCCCCGCTGACACCGGCGCAGAACAGCGTGGTGTCATCCGCCGTCGGCCTCCTGGAACTCCTGGTCCGGCAGCGGACCAGCGGTTCCCTGGCGCCAAGCCAGCTGGCCACGGCACTGCTGCTCCACCCGGACAGCCTGGCCAGCGGCGGAACGCGGCACATCAACGGGCTCCGGGACCTGCTCGCCCAGAGCACCTCGTCCACCCGCTCGGCCCCGGTTCGGGTGGTCCAGGGCGTCAAGGCGGACCAGGCAACGTGGCCCGCCGGGGACAGCCCGGTGCGTGAGCTGCTGCAGTGGCGCCGGCTGTTCGACACCAAGCTCGTGGAAATCACCGACTACGGCTTCGCGGCCGTCACCCGCCTCAAAGTGGACGATGCATTGCTGGCCGAAATCGAAAAGCTCGGCTGGCGCCTGGTGATCGGCGATGCCACCGAACTGGCCGGCCTGAGCGGCGCCTACCAGCGCGTGACGTCCCTCCGCTCCCGCGTCCAGAGCACCGGCAAAAGTGCGCGGGTGGGCGAAGTCAGCTGGACCGTGGCAGGGCTGCTGGGACGCGAGGCCGGCACCATGCTGGCAAGCCGGCTCCTGGAGCCGCTGCTCAGCCAGGACGCCGACCGCCGCCGCGCCCAGCTCTCCGTGCTGAGATCCTGGCTGGGCGAAAACGGCAACTGGGACGCCACCGCGAAAGTGCTCGGGCTGCACCGCAACAGTGTCCGGCGCCAGATCAACGCGGTGGCGGAGCTGCTGGACATGGACCTCAACGAGGCCCAGGTGCGGGCCGAGCTGTGGATTGCGCTGCAGTACGCGGATGAGCTGCCGGCGACGGTCCCTTCAGCAGACCTACCTCCGGCGACGGCTCAGCCGCCGGCGGAGCCGTCCTAGTTCCCGGCTGAGCCGTCCCCGCCCAGGCCGTCTTCCCAAGACCGGTAAACGGCGGGACGCCGGTCGTCGAGGTACGGCACGGCCGCCCTCGCGTCCCGGACGGCGTCGGCACTGACCTCGGCGAACAGCAGATCCGGGCCGGTGCCCGCGGCGGCCAGCAGCGACCCGTCCGGGGCGGCGATGACGCTTCCGCCGAGGAACTCGCAGCCGTCCTCCGCGCCCGAATGGTTGGCGTAGGCCACCGTCAGCTGGCTCTCCAGCGCCCGGGCGCGCAGCAGGACCTGGGGAACGGCGTCGAATCCGTGCGCCAGCGCGGTGGGAACCAGGAGCAGTTCGGCGCCGCGGGCCGCGGCTGCCCGCACAATCTCGGGAAATTCCACGTCATAGCAGATGGCCAGCGATGCCCTGACGCCGGCCAGATCGACGACGGCGGGGGCTGCTTGTGCCGGGCTGAACGCCTTACGCTCCTCCGGCCCGAACAAGTGGACCTTGGCGTAGGTGAGGAGTTCCTCCCCCCGGTCGCCGAGAAGCGTCGCGGTGATCTGCCATTGCCCCTCGGGCGTGAGCGCCGGCAGGCTGTAGACCAGCGCGATCCGGTGGCGCGCGGCGATTTCCGCCAAGGTGCTGCGGATATCCGGTAGGAGTGCCGGATCCAGATCGGTGCGGATCCGCAGCGGCGCGTACCCCACGGGAAAGAGTTCGGGAGTCAGCAGCACGCCGGCCCCGGCTTCGGCAGCCTTCCGGGCAGCCTCGTCAACGGCCCGGCAGTTCCGTTCGATGTCTAAAACAGCGGCATTTGCCTGCAACAGCGCCAGTAGCACCATGATCACCTCGAGTCTTTGTGAACGCCCGCCCCATACCGGGCCGTCTTTCTCCTCAGCGTATCCGCGGTGCCGGCCGGGCGCGCCGGTGTATTTGCACCTGCCAGACCGGCCTGCGGGACGGATCGTCCGGGGAGCCCAAAACCTCGGGCGAGCCCGCCTTGCGTTAACTTCTTGACTACAAGGAGCCGATGGTGCAATCTTCTTACCATGCCCTCAACATCGCGCTCAACGAGGAGCCGAACCAAGAACCCCGGATCGCAGTCCGCTCTGAGACACCTCAACCAGCAGCGGATCATCGAGTGCCTCCTGAACGGCCCCTCCACGCAGGCGGAACTCGCCCGGCAAACCGGTTTGTCCACCGCAACGGTGTCCAACATCGTCAAAATCATGCAGGACTCCGGGCTGGCGTCCACCGAGCCGATCACCAGCTCCGGGCGGCGGGCGCTCAACGTCCGGCTGAACAGCAACGGCGCGGTAGCGGTCGGGATCGATTTCGGCCGCAGGCACCTCCGCGTCGTGCTCGCCTCGCTCAGCTACCACATCATCGCCGAGGAATCCGTCCTGCTTCCCCTCGGGCACCACGCCGATCAGGGCATCGAAGCCGCCGTTACACTGCTGGCCAAACTCCTCGCCGGCAGCGGCGTGGAGCGCAGCGCCGTGGTGGGTGCCGGCGTCGGAATTCCCGGGCCCATCGACCGCCGGACGGGCACCGTGGCGCAGGGCGCCATCCTCCCCGAGTGGGTGGGCATCAACATCCTGGAGCACCTCGAAAACACCCTGCAGTTCCCGGTATTCATTGACAATGACGCCAATCTGGGGGCGTTGTCCGAGGTCACGTGGGGCCCGCACAGCGGCGTCAGCAACCTGATGTTCCTCAAGATCGGTTCGGGCATCGGCGCCGGCCTGATCCTGAACGGCATTCCGTACTACGGGAACGTGGGGATCACGGGCGAAATCGGCCACGCCACCATCCATGAACACGGCCTGATCTGCCGCTGCGGCAACAGGGGCTGCCTCGAGACCATCGCCTCCACCACCACCATGATCGAGCTGCTGGGCCGGGGTGAGGAACGGCCGCTGACACCCGCGGACATCGTCCGCAAGGCGCTGGCCAGGGACGCGGCAACCCTGCGTGTCGTGGACGACGCCGGGCTGGCGGTGGGCCGGGCGCTAGGCAATGTGGCTAACCTGATCAACCCGGAAGTGATAGTGGTGGGCGGTCCGCTGGCCGGGCTGGGCGAGCTGCTGCTGGACCCCGTCCGCCGTGGCCTGGTGCGGCATGCAGTGCCCGTTATCGGGGAAACCACAACCCTGACAATGTCCTCTTTGGGCGACCGCGCCGAAGCCTTGGGCGCCGCAGCCCTGGTCTTCCAACATGCCGGAATCCGGCGTTCGTAAGCTTTTCGTTATCTGCCCGTTGCGTTAAAGACTTGACGACAAGGGTTGTGATCCAGTTTACTTTTTCATCAGACGGCCCTGCGGATTGCAGGGCAGACAACGAAGTCACGCATTGGAGGCGTAAGGGCAAATGACGTCCCTCGACACGCAAAGTGATCCGGTAATCCTCGAGATGCGCTCCATCACCAAGGAGTTCCCCGGCGTTAAAGCATTGGCCGATGTGAACCTCAGGGTGAAAGCCGGCGAGATCCACGCGATCTGCGGGGAGAACGGCGCGGGAAAGTCCACGTTGATGAAGGTGCTCTCGGGCGTCTACCCGTACGGCAGCTACACGGGCGACATCGTGTACCAGGCGGAGGTCCAGCAGTTCAAGGACATCCGCGCCAGCGAGCACGCCGGCATCGTGATCATCCATCAGGAACTCGCGCTGATCCCGGAACTGTCCATCACCGAGAACATCTTCCTGGGCAACGAGCCCGTCAAGCGGGGCGTGATCGACTGGGCCGAGGCCCGGACCCGCACCCGGGAACTGCTCGCCCGCGTGGGTTTGCGGGAGGACCCGGATACCCCCGTGAAGGAAATCGGCGTCGGCAAGCAACAGCTCGTGGAGATCGCCAAGGCGCTGAACAAGTCCGTGAGGCTCCTCATCCTCGACGAACCGACCGCCGCGCTGAATGAATCCGACTCCCAGCACCTGCTGGACCTGATCCTGGGCCTGAAGGGCCGCGGCATCACGTCGATCATCATTTCCCACAAGCTCAACGAGATCGAGCAGATCGCGGATTCCATCACCATCATCCGCGACGGCAAGTCGATCGAGACCCTCGACGTAAAGGCCGACGGCGTTGACGAGGACCGGATCATCAAGGGCATGGTGGGGCGCACGCTGGAGTCCCGCTTCCCGGACCACGAGCCCAAGATCGGGGAGGTGCTGTTCGAGGTAAAGAACTGGACCGTCGGTCACCCGCAGGTGCAGGACCGCCTGGTCTGCAAGGGCTCCAACTTCTTCGTCCGCCGCGGCGAGATCGTAGGCTTTGCCGGGCTCATGGGGGCCGGCCGCACCGAACTGGCACGCTCCGTGTTCGGCCGTTCCTACGGCCGATTCATCAAGGGCAGCATCTACAAGGACGGCAAGGAACTCCACCTCAAGACCGTCAAGCAGGCCATCGATGCCGGCCTCGGCTACGTCACGGAGGACCGGAAGTCCCTTGGCCTGAACCTCTTGGACGACATCAAGACCACCACGGTCTCTGCGGCGCTGCACAAGATCAGCAAGCACTTCGTGGTGGACACCAACAAGGAATTCACGGTGGCCGAGCAGTACCGCAAATCGCTGCGCACCAAGACGCCGTCCGTGGAGGAAGGCGTGGCCAAGCTTTCCGGCGGCAACCAGCAGAAGGTGGTCCTGGCCAAGTGGATGTTCACCGACCCCGACCTGCTGATCCTGGACGAACCGACCCGCGGCATCGACGTCGGCGCCAAGTACGAGATCTACGGCATCATCCAGCAGCTGGCCAACCAGGGGAAGGGCGTCATCGTCATCTCCTCCGAACTCCCTGAGCTGCTCGGCCTCTCCGACCGCATCTACACCATCTTCGAAGGCGCCATCACCGGCGTCGTGGACAAAGACGAAGCCAGCCAGGAAAGCCTCATGAAACTCATGACTTCCGCCCGAAAAACCGCCTGACCCTCTGGAATCCTCCAGAACCTTCCAGAACAAGGACTGACACAATGAACGCGCTCAAGAAGCTCTTTGGCGGCAACACCCGCCAATTCGGCATGATCTTCGCCTTGGTTGCACTGATCGTTTTCTTCCAATTCGCCACCGAGGGCCGCACGCTCACCCCCGGCAACGTCATCAACCTCTTCAACGGCAACTCCTACATCCTGATCCTGGCCATCGGCATGGTGCTGGTCATCATCGCCGGCCATATCGACCTGTCGGTGGGCTCTGTGGCGGCATTCGTCGGCGTCACCGTGGCGCTGGCCATCAGGGACTGGGGAATCCCCTGGTACCTGGGCATCCTGCTCGGACTCGGGCTGGGAGCCCTGATCGGCGCCTGGCAAGGGTTCTGGACGGCCTACGTGGGGATTCCCGCCTTCATCGTGACGCTGGCCGGCATGCTGCTGTTCCGTGGCTTCAACCAGTTCGTCGGCAAGTCCAACACCATCCCGGTCCCGGCCGATTTCCAGTACATCGGCTCGGGCTACCTGCCCGAGGTCGGCCCGAACACGGGGTTCAACAACCTCACCCTGCTGCTCGGCCTGCTGGGCGTCGCGTTCGTGGTCTTCAGCGAACTCCGCGCACGCCGCACCGCCAAGGCGCTTGGCGCCGAGGTCCCCGAGGGCTGGGTGGTCATCACCAAGCTGGTGCTGGTCTGCGGCGCCATCCTGTACGCCACGTACCTCTTCGCCACCGGCCGCCCGGGCACCTCGTTCCCGATCCCCGGCCTCATCCTCGCCGTCCTCGTCCTGATCTACGGCTTCATCTCCGCCAAGACCGTCGTCGGCCGCCACGTCTACGCAGTGGGCGGCAACCGCCACGCCGCTGAGCTCTCCGGCGTCCAGTCCAAGAAGGTCAACTTCCTGGTCATGATGAACATGTCCATCCTGGCCGGCCTCGCCGGCATGATCTTCGTGGGCCGGTCCACGGCCTCCGGCCCGTTCGACGGCGTCGGCTGGGAACTGGACGCCATCGCAGCCGTGTTCATCGGCGGCGCAGCGGTGACCGGGGGGGTGGGCACCGTGATCGGCTCGATCGTCGGCGGCCTGGTGATGGCCGTCCTGAACAACGGCCTCCAGCTCCTCGGTGTCGGCGCGGACCTCACCCAGATCATCAAGGGCCTGGTCCTGCTGATCGCTGTGGCATTCGATGTCTACAACAAGTCCCAGGGCAAGAGGTCCATCATCGGCATGCTGACCCAGGGCTTCAACCGTCCCAGCGGAGGCACGCCGCTCCAGCCGGACGAGGTCACCTCGACCAAAGAAACAATCTCCCGGGAAGCCTGAGCACGAACTGCTCCCGGATGCATTTCCCACCCCTATAGAAAGTGAACCAAGCAATGCGAATGATTGGTAAAGCAGGAAAGGCGGCAGCGATCGCTGCCATTGCGGCACTGGCGCTGACAGCCTGCGGCCGTTCCGACTCCGGTACAACGGGCGGTGGCACTGCGGGCGGCGAGGCGTTCCCCAAGAACTCCTCGATCGGCGTCGCACTCCCGCAGAAGACCTCCGAAAACTGGGTTCTGGCGGAAAAGCTGTTCAACGACGGACTCACCAGCGCCGGCTTCAAAGCGGACGTCCAGTTCGCCAACGGCGGCGTCTCGGAGCAGCAGAACCAGATCAGCGCCATGATCACCAAGGGCGCCAAGGTCATCATCGTGGGAGCCATCGACGGCGCCCAGCTCGGCACCCAGCTCAAGCAGGCCAAGGACGCCGGCGCGACCATCATCGCGTACGACCGTCTTCTCCTGAACACCGAGAACGTGGACTACTACGTGGCCTACGACAACTTCAAGGTCGGCGAGCTGCAGGGCCAGGCACTCCTCGAGGGCATGGCGAAGAAGAAGCCGCAGGGCCCGTACAACATCGAGCTCTTCGCCGGATCTCCTGACGACGCCAACGCGAAGGTCTTCTTCGACGGCGCCATGAAGGTGCTCCAGCCCAAGATTCAGGCGGCGATGGCTTGCCGGGCTGCCTGCCCCGGCTTGATTCCTAATGCCGCAAACGTTTGCGGATCAATATCGATCCAGCATGCGACCACCAGACGTCCGTCCACCTGCTTCGGCGGGCCTGCGCGGTGCGCGTGTATGCCGATCCGGCGGAACAGCCGCTCCATGCTCGCGAACGTCACGCCGATCAGCTGCCGCGCGCCGAGCTGCGCCGCGCATTCGACCACGGCCGCGAGCATCGGCCGCACGGCCCACTCGGCATTGCCCGACCCGCCTTCGTCGTCGGTCGCCGCGAACCTGGACAGCTCCCAGACGGCCGCCGATTGCGGCAGCGGCATGTCTGCGGCGATCAGGTCGGCGAACAGCGACTGCAGCAGATACGGGCGCGTCGTGGGCAGCAGGCGCGCACATCCGCACACGTCGCCGCCGGCATTTCGCGCGAACACGTACACGGTATCGTCGCGATCGAACTGGTCGCGCTCGAAGCTTTCGTTCGCCGACGGGAGCTCCCAACCGAGTTGTTCGACGAACACGCGGCGCCGGTAGCGCCCGAGATCCGCTGCAAGTTCGTGTGGTAACCGCCCTTCTTCGTGAACGAAGGTCCGCATCGACGACGGCACCCTCAAGGTCGTTTCAGGCCAGAAGACGTTCGAACAGGCTGTCACCCAGGGCTGGAAGGCAGAGAACGCCCAGCGCCGTGCTGACACGCTGCTGACCGGCAGCTACTCCTCCGCTTCGCTGGACGGCGTGCTGTCCCCGAACGACACCCTGGCCCGTGCAGTCCTGACCTCGGTCAAGGCGGCCGGCAAGCCGCTTCCGGTTGTCACCGGGCAGGACTCCGAGGTTGAGTCCGTCAAGTCCATCATGGCCGGCGAGCAGTACTCCACCATCAACAAGGACACCCGCAAGCTCGTTGAGCACGCGATCGTCATGGTCAAGGACATCCAGGCAGGCAAGAAGCCCGAAATCAACGACGACAAGTCCTACAACAACAAGGTCAAGACCGTTCCGGCCTACCTGCTGGAGCCGGTCATCGTGACCAAGGAAAACGTCAAGACGGCCTACGTGGACGATCCGGTACTCGGACCGATCACCAAGTAACGTCCCAGGCGCTGCATCCCAGGGCCCCGGTTCTCCCGCGAGGGAGGGCCGGGGCCTTTGGCGTCCCCGGCCCCTCGTCCCCGTCCCTTTCTCCCCGTCCGCTTCCCCGTCCGCCTCCCCGGGCCGGGGCGCCCGTCTGCTGCCGGGCCCCGTCCGCTGCCCGGGCCGGGGGCCCTTCACAGCGCAAACATAGCTTTGGCCGGTTTCCTACACAGCAGCAGGCACCAATGTGGGATCTGAAGCCGGACATTCCGCCGGCACGTGATCCCAAGGAGTGCAGTGAGCGTCCTCGCCCGAAGTGTAGGCAATGCCTTTAGAAACAAGGTCAGAACGGCAGCCGTGGTGGCCGTGCTGGCCGTAGCGATCGGCCTGGCCTTGGCCATGCTCGTGGCCAACCAGGCCGTGGCCGCCAAGGTCCAGGAGCTGAACGCTTCGGTGGGGACCGTCCTGACGGTCAACCCGGCCGGCGGCCAGGGATTCGAAGGCGGCGGCGAGCCGCTGACCGCCGCGCAGGCGGCAACCGCGGCCGGCGTGCCCAACGTGACCGCCGTCGTCGGAACAAAGGCCCTCCGCCTCCGCAACGCCGTCGAAGCTGCCGCGCAGGCGGCGGCCGGCCAGACAGGCGGCCCGGGCGGAGGCCAGGGGGGTCCCGGCGGGCAGTCCACCACGACGCTCACCACCAGCCTCACCGCCGCCGTCGACGCCGGAACCCTTGGCAACCGCAACCAGGCCAGCGACAGCACCACCGGCGCAACCGGAACCACGCAGCCGGCGCGTTCCCTCCCGATCACGGCCACCGGCATCGGCGCCGAAGTGGACAGCACCGGCAAGGCCCTCGCACTGACGGCGGGCACCGGGCTCGGCGACTACACCGCGGACTCCGCCAAGGCCCTGCTCGGCACGACGCTCGCCGAAAAGAACAACCTCAAGGTCGGCTCCACGTTCACCATCAACAGCAAGACCTTCACCGTGGCCGGCCTGTTTGACGCCGGCACGACCTTCGGCAACAACGCCCTGTACGTCACCCTTCCGGCGGCCCAGACCCTTGCCGCGCTGCCCGGCGAGCTCTCCACCATGATCGTCACGGTCAACAGCATGGAGAACGTCGACTCCACCAAGACCGCGCTCCAGTCCGCGCTCGGCACCGACAAGGCCGATGTCACCCAGGGCCAGCGCAACCTCGAAACCGCCGTCAGCTCGCTGGACAGCGTCAAGAACATCTCCCTCGTTGCCTTCATCGCAGCGCTGGGCACGGCCGGCCTGATCATCCTGCTGATCATGGTCATGCTGGTCCGCGAGCGCCGCCGCGAAATCGGCGTGCTGAAGGCCATCGGGGCACCTAACCGGACCGTTGGCCTGCAGTTCGTGCTCGAGGCGCTGGTTCTGGTGGCGCTCGGCAGCGTCGTCGGCGCGGCGATCGCGTCATTTGCCAGCGGCGGCATCGCCTCCGCACTGGTCAGTTCGAGCACAAGCACGACGACGGCGACCGCCGGCCAGCGCGGCCCCGGCATCGCGGGCGGCGGCTTCGCCGGCGGCATTCCGGGTCAGGGCGGACCCTTCGGCGGCGGTTCGCAACTGCTCACGTCCGTCACGGCAAGCGCGTCCCCCGGCGTCATTGCCGCGGGCATCGTGGCGGTGTTTGGCGTCGCCATCATCGGTGCGCTGGTTCCGGCGCTGCTGACCGCCCGCATCCGTCCCATCGAAGTCCTCCGAGGAGAATAGCCATGATCGAAGTCAAGAACCTCGTCCGCGCCTTCAAGTCCGGCGACCGCACCATCAAGCCCGTCAATGACGTCAGCTTCGAGCTGGAACAGGGCACGCTGGCGTCCATCGTGGGCAAGAGCGGCAGCGGCAAAAGCACGCTGTTGTCCCTCCTGGGCGCGCTGGACAAGCCCACCAGCGGAGACGTCGTCGTCAACGGCGTCAGCCTGGCCGGCATGCCGGACGGCAAGCTGACCGAATACCGGCGCCGGGACATCGGCTTCGTGTTTCAGCAGTTCAACCTGATCCCCAACCTGTCCGCCCTGGATAACGTGATGCTCCCGATGGAGTTCGCCGGGGTCCGGAAGTCCGCGCGGGCCCAGCGGGCGCGCGAGTTGCTTGAGCAGGTGCAGCTGGACCCGGACAAGCACGTGCGGCGCATCAACCGGCTCTCGGGCGGCGAGCAGCAGCGGGTCGCCATTGCCCGGGCGCTGGCCAATGAACCCAAGCTGATCCTGGCCGATGAGCCCACGGGCAACCTGGACGAGCAGACCGGCGAGCACATCATCGAGCTGCTCAATTCGCTCACCCGGGACCACAACACCACCATCCTTGTGGTCACGCATGACCGTTCGCTGGCCAACAAGACGGACCGCCGGTTCAGGCTGCAGCAGGGCAAGTTGACCGAAGAACCTGCACATAACCGCGCTGTGGTGCCGGCGGCGGTGTAATCCACGCCCCGGGAGGTGCGCGCTGCGGGAGGTGTGGGAGGTTCCAACCCTCCTGCGCCTCCCGCCGTAATTTCCCGGTACACGAACAGACGGGTGAGAGGATGGCGAGATGACCTCTCCTATTGCCAAGCCGTGGCTGTTCAGCCAGCAGAATCAGGATCCCCGCGCCGCCACCGGAGCCCCACTGCGGTGGGGCTTCATCGCCACGGGGCGCATCGCGTCGCTGGTAGCCCGGGACCTGGCCCTGCTTGAGGACGCTGATCTTTACGCCGTCAGCTCCCGCGGGCAGCACACGGCCGACGCGTTCGCCGAGGAGTTCGGCTTCACCACGGCGTACGGGGACGACGGCGGGCAGGAAGGTTACGAACGGCTGCTCGCGGACGATTCCGTGGACGTCGTCTACGTGGCCACGCCCCACGCCCAGCACCACCAGATGGTGCTGGCGGCCCTCAGCGCCGGAAAGCACGTCCTCTGCGAGAAGGCCTTTACCATCAATGCCCGGGAGGCGGCCGAACTGGTAGCCGTGGCCCGCGAGAAGTCAGGCGGCGATGGCTTGCCGGGCTGCCTGCCCCGGCTTGATTCCTAATGCCGCAAACGTTTGCGGATCAATATCGATCCAGCATGCGACCACCAGACGTCCGTCCACCTGCTTCGGCGGGCCTGCGCGGTGCGCGTGTATGCCGATCCGGCGGAACAGCCGCTCCATGCTCGCGAACGTCACGCCGATCAGCTGCCGCGCGCCGAGCTGCGCCGCGCATTCGACCACGGCCGCGAGCATCGGCCGCACGGCCCACTCGGCATTGCCCGACCCGCCTTCGTCGTCGGTCGCCGCGAACCTGGACAGCTCCCAGACGGCCGCCGATTGCGGCAGCGGCATGTCTGCGGCGATCAGGTCGGCGAACAGCGACTGCAGCAGATACGGGCGCGTCGTGGGCAGCAGGCGCGCACATCCGCACACGTCGCCGCCGGCATTTCGCGCGAACACGTACACGGTATCGTCGCGATCGAACTGGTCGCGCTCGAAGCTTTCGTTCGCCGACGGGAGCTCCCAACCGAGTTGTTCGACGAACACGCGGCGCCGGTAGCGCCCGAGATCCGCTGCAAGTTCGTGTGGTAACCGCCCTTCTTCGTGAACGAAGGTCCGCATAACCTTTTCCTGATGGAAGCCGTATGGAGCCGCTTCCTCCCCAGCATGCAGCGGGCCTTCGAGATCGCCGGATCGGGCGAACTGGGGACCGTGCAGTGGGTCACCGCCGATCTGGGGTTCCCCGCACCGTACTCCCCCACAGCCAGGCTCTGGGCCGTCAAGGACGGCGGCGGGGCACTCCTCGACCTGACTGTCTACCCGCTGCTGTGGGCACTGGGCACGCTGGGATTCCCGCAGGCGGTCAGTGCCATGGGCACGCTCAACGACGACGGCGTCGACGCCCAGAATGCGCTGACCCTCGGCTACCACGACGGCGCCCAGGCGCAACTCACGTCGTCGCTGCTGGCGTACGGCCCGCGTGCTGCCACGGTTGCCGGCAGCCTCGGCTACCTCCAGGCGCTCGGTTCCATCAACAATCCCAAACAGCTCGTGGTCGGAATTGGCCGTGAGCCCCTCCGGACCGAGCACTTCGAGGTTGCCGGCCAGGGCTACACCTACGAACTTCGTGAGGTCACGAGGTGCGTCCAGCAGGGCCTGACAGAGAGCCCGGTCATGCCGCTGGAAGACTCCTTGAACACCATGCGGCTGTTCGACGGCGTCCGCGCGCAGCTTGGCGTCAGTTACCCGAATGATGCCCACTGACGTCCTTCGCTGACCTCGACGGCGCTTTATCGAATCGGAAGATTTAATTCCCCGGGTCTGGACTCTCACTTTGCGGCAGGCTTAGGCTGTAGACGATCGTCGAATTATTCGGTGACTGGGGGGTGTTGAGCATGGCCGATGCACGTTTGCCTTGGGCTGCGTTCCGCCCCCTGCGCCCGGTCCTCCTCGCCGGAGCCGCGGCCTTGGCGTGGCTGGCGTTTTCCGCACCGGCCGCGGACGCCCACAATCCGCACGATGAACCTTCCCTTCTTGGCGGCATTGCGTCGACGGTTTCTTCCGTCGGCAACGGCGCGGGCAAGGCGGTGGGCGACGCCGTGGGGAACGCGGCCGGCGGAGCGCACGTTCCCAATCATTCCGCCGCCGCACCGAATCCGGCACAGGTTCCTGTGCCGTCGCCCATCACCAAGGCGCCCGCCGGTGCGACCGAGCCCGTGAACGCAGTGCCTGTGATGGCTGTGCCTGAAACCGCGCTGGCGCCAATCGTGGCCGAGATTACCGGGCCGGTGGACACACTCCTCAGCGAATTGCCTGCGCCCGCCATCCTCCCTCCGGCCCCCGTGGCTGTGGTGACCGACCCGGTGGTTGCCTTGGCTGACGCAGCGGCTGCGGACATCGCAGGCACCGTTGGTCAACCCGTGACGGACACGCTTCCCGTTGACCTGCCGGTCGAGCCAATTTCAGACCTCCTGGCAGGTGCGCCGCCGCTGATTACTCCGGTGGTCACGCCGATTGCCGGCGTGGTGGAGGTTGTCAATAACGTCGTGCCTGTAGCGGATCGGGCAGCGTCCGCCCCCGGGAGCCCTCCCGCGGCCAGGCCTGACGGCCCGGCTCTTGGCACGGCAACCCCGCCGTTACCATCCGTTTTGGCCGCCACTGGTGCCCGCGGGACGCTGTCGACTCATTCTCAGAGTTCGGGTTCTTCAAGCTCCGGCGACAGCCCTGCGTCCTCCCCCGCCAGCCCTGCAGGCGGCGGGCCAGCAGGAGACGCCACACGAGTTCTCGAAGCCCTGCTTCCGGCTTCGCCTTCGGGCTCTGGCAGCGGGCAATCCTCGGGCGGCCCGGCGGCCTCGGCCGCGTGGCTGTCCAGCCCTTTTGACTACCTTCCTCTCACCGGCATCGTTCCGGTAAGCGGACCCCTTCAGCACGTCCCTTCGCCGGTGGCCATCGACCCCGGCTCTTCTCCTGACTAGTTGGGCCTTTCTGCCTTTCCATGTGCAGAAACACGGCCAATCGGGCTGCCTTGAGCGCCTGACAAACAACTCTTCAGGAGACATCACAATGCATCAGAATCTTCGCAGGGGCCTGCTGGGCACCCTGTTTGCGGGCGGGCTCTTGGCCCTAGGAGCAACCGCAGCAAGCGCGGACACAACCATCAATGGCGCGGTCACCGTCGCGCCTGAATCCGCCACTGCGGACCTCACTGCTTCGGCGTCGTTGGGCCTGCTGGGTGGCTCAACGCCGTCGAATACTTCCCTAACCGGCACCGATGCGACGGCCCTTGTCGACGTGAACCTCGGCAACGCCGCGGGAACCGGCACCACCACGGCACCGGCAACCGCCGCGACCGCCGTCCTCGACGTCAACCTCGGCAACACGACCGGTACCGGCACCACCACGGCACCGGCAACCGCCGCAGCCGCCGCAGCCGCCGTCAACCTGGGCAACACCACCGGAACCGGCACCACCGCCGACGCCCTCGTCGACGTCAACCTCGGCAACACCACCGGAACCGGCACCACCGCCGACGCCCTCGTCGACGTCAACCTCGGCAACACCACCGGAACCGGCACCACGCCGGCAACCGATGCAACCGCCGTCGTGGACGTCAACCTCGGAAACCCGGGTCCTCTGGATGATGCAGGTGCGGCTGCTGAAGGCGCAATCGACCTGGGGCTCGGCACCGGTACGGATTCTTCCGTCAATCTCGGCATCGATCTGGGTGTCGACCTCGGCGCAGGGTCCGTAGTCACCCCTCCCGCTACCGATCCCGGTGATGGAACCGGCACGGATCCCGGTGACGGAACCACCGACGGAACAGGCACGACCGACGGATCAGGCACCACCGACGGATCAGGCACCACCGACGGATCAGGTACCACCGACGGAAGCGGCACCGGCACGGGCACAGACGGCACCGGCAGCGGAACAGACACCGGGGCAGGCTCGGGAATAACGATTCAGCCCGCTGGTTCGATGACAACCGGCGCCTCGGCATCGGCTGCCACCTCGGCCCAGATGGCGGGTGGCAAGCAGTCGCTCGCCAACACCGGCGCGAACCCTGAGCTGTTGCCTTTCGCTTTTCTCCTCCTCGCCATCGGCATGCTGATGGTCCTCCGGAGGAAGATGGCCTAGCCAAGAAGGGATAGCCCGGACTTCCGGTCCGGGCTATCCCCGCGCTCCATGGCCGGCTGTCCGGCTCCGATTGGTCTTTGGACGTTCCGGAGCCAGGCCGCCGGCGCAGCCATGCCCGCCGTGAATCGTCCTGCGGTCCCCCACAGTTGCATTCAGGCGGCGATGGCTTGCCGGGCTGCCTGCCCCGGCTTGATTCCTAATGCCGCAAACGTTTGCGGATCAATATCGATCCAGCATGCGACCACCAGACGTCCGTCCACCTGCTTCGGCGGGCCTGCGCGGTGCGCGTGTATGCCGATCCGGCGGAACAGCCGCTCCATGCTCGCGAACGTCACGCCGATCAGCTGCCGCGCGCCGAGCTGCGCCGCGCATTCGACCACGGCCGCGAGCATCGGCCGCACGGCCCACTCGGCATTGCCCGACCCGCCTTCGTCGTCGGTCGCCGCGAACCTGGACAGCTCCCAGACGGCCGCCGATTGCGGCAGCGGCATGTCTGCGGCGATCAGGTCGGCGAACAGCGACTGCAGCAGATACGGGCGCGTCGTGGGCAGCAGGCGCGCACATCCGCACACGTCGCCGCCGGCATTTCGCGCGAACACGTACACGGTATCGTCGCGATCGAACTGGTCGCGCTCGAAGCTTTCGTTCGCCGACGGGAGCTCCCAACCGAGTTGTTCGACGAACACGCGGCGCCGGTAGCGCCCGAGATCCGCTGCAAGTTCGTGTGGTAACCGCCCTTCTTCGTGAACGAAGGTCCGCATGGGCGTATTACCCTTAACCGGAGCCACTGCGGATAAGGACGGCAAAGTGTTGGAAGATTCGCCCCGCGGGGTGGCAGCTGAAGTACTGGGTGGGCGGTACAGGCTCGGAGACGTCATTGGCCGCGGCGGCATGTCCTCGGTCTACACGGCCCGGGACGAGAACCTCGGCAGGGATGTGGCCCTGAAGCTGTTCGCGCCCCAGGCAGCGGACGCCGATGAGCTCAAGCGGCAGGAAGCCGAGATCGAGCTGCTGGCCACGCTGAACCATCCGAGCCTGGTGACGCTGTTCGACGCCGGCATTGACACGCGCATCCCGGACCAGCCACGGCCGTTCCTCACCATGGAACTCGTGGAGGGGCAGGACCTGCGGGGCCGCCTGCGGCACAGCCGGGTCCCCCTCGACGAACTCGCAGTGATCGGCGCCGGAATCGCCGACGCCCTCGCCTACGTCCACGGGCTGGGGATCATCCATCGCGACATCAAACCGGCCAACATCCTCCTCGTTCAGGTCCGGCCCGGGGAACCCCTGCGGCCCAAGCTGACCGACTTCGGAATCGCCCGCATCATCGACGCCACCCGGCTTACCGCAACCGGCACCATGGTGGGCACCGCAGCGTACCTCAGCCCCGAACAGGCCATGGGCTCGCCGCTCTCACCGGCCACGGACATCTACTCGCTGGGCCTCGTGCTCCTGGAATGCATCAAGGGTGCGGTCGAATACCCCGGCGGCGCTGTGGAATCGGCAGTGGCCCGCCTGCACCGCGCGCCGGAAATCCCCGGGGACGTACCGGCGGAGTGGGCGCAGCTCCTGGCCTCCATGACGGCCATCGATCCGGCGGTCAGGCCGACGGCCGCCGATCTGGAGATTGCCCTCCGTCAAGCCTTGGTTTCACCTGAATCAACCCCGGCAGTACTGGCCGAGGAACATACCAAGGTCCTCCCGGCGCTGCCGTCGCGGCGGCCGTCGTCCTTTCTTCCGGTGGGCTATGACACGGCGCAACAGCCGGTCGAGGAACCTGCGACGGCAAGCTTGCACGGCCGCTCGCGCCCCGCCGGCGTGCAGTGGCGCAGCCGTCGCATCCGGATTGCTTCGGCCCTTGTTGCTGCGGCGCTGCTCGGCGGCGTAGCCGCGGTGACGGTCGCCTTAACGTCACCTACAACGCCCGACGTCGTCACGTACCCCACCGTGACCGGAACCTTGGGCGACCACCTCTCGGAGCTGCAGAAGAGCGTGGAGCCGTGATCCTGCTCGCCGGACCACGGCGGCGTCGTGCGCCCGGGATCCGCGCGTCGGCCGCTCTGGCGGCCGGCCTCCTCGCCGCGGGGCTCGCCGGGTGCGCCGGGCCCGCCCCGGAACTGGAGGGCAAGACCGCGGCCCAGCTTCAGCAACGCGTCCTCGCCGTCACCAGCGCTGCCGCCGGCAGCGACCCCGCCAATGCCCTCAAGTCGCTGGACGGACTGGGGTCAGAGCTCGACGCCGCTGCTGTCGCCGGCCAGGTGTCCTTCCGGCGGCACCAGAGCATCACCGTGGCCATCAACGCCGTGCGTGCAGACCTCACGGCCGCGGCTGCGGCCAAGAAGGCAGCCGCCTCGAAGGCGGCAACCCATCACACTTTTTAGTCAGCAAACTTACTTCTTCTCTTCAATTGCCGATCCGTTCCCGATACGTTGGAGATGTTCCACCCGAACACCCAGCAATCAGAACTACGGGCTAACCGCCTGCACGCTGAAGGAGTGAACTACGCATGGCAACTGTTCAGGAATCCATCGACGTCAACGTCCCGGTAGGCCAGGCCTACAACCAATGGACCCAGTTCGAGGACTTCCCACGTTTCATGAGCGGCGTCGACGCCGTCCGCCAACTCGACGACACGACGGTCCTGGCGGTGCTGAGCGGGTGTTGTTTATACACCTGCGTTTCTTGGGGGTGGACTACCAGATCTTGTAGTGATTAGCGTATGAACGGGTTGGCTGCAGCCCACCGAATGAACTGTTGCATTATTGTGAAGAGGCAGGTTCATTCGTCGGCTGAGAGGCGGTAATGGCTTACTAACATCGCCGGGATGCAATGTTCTAAGTAGTTGGTTGGATTAGGCGCAATGAATCTAGTGCTAGCGCAAAGCCTTCTATGACGATGTGATTTTGCTTGTTGACAGAGATTCAGGTTGGTCTAGTCTAACGGCCTGTTTTCAACTTTAGTGGTGCTCAAAATGGAATTAGGGCAGCAGTTGGGATGGGATGCGTACTTTTATAGTATCTTTGCGCGAACCATGGATATGCAGGAGTTTACGGCTGTCGCGTTGAGGGCCTTGCGCGAACTACGGTTTGATTTTTTTGCCTACGGCATGTGCAGCGTGACCCCGTTCATGCGGCCCAGGACTTATATGTACGGCAATTACCCCGAGGACTGGGTGCAGCGATATCAGGCGGCTAACTACGCGGTGATCGATCCCACGGTGAAGCACAGCAAAGTCTCGTCGGCCCCCATTCTATGGAGCAATGAGTTGTTCCGGGGATGCGCGGACCTGTGGTCTGAAGCCAAGGATTCACATTTATGCCACGGCCTGGCACAACCCTCGTTCAACGCCCAGGGGAGGGTCGGGGTGTTAAGCCTGGCGCGCAAGAACAACCCCATCAGCCTTCAGGAATTTGAAGCCTTGAAGCCGGTGACCAGAGCCTTTGCCGCCGCGGCCCACGAGAAAATTTCCGAGCTGGAGAGCGACGTGCGTGTCTTCAATACGGGCGTGGCGTTCAGTGGGAGGGAATGTGATGTGCTGCGCTGGACGGCCGACGGCAAGACCTCGGAGGAAATCGGCGTGATCATGGGGGTGTGCACCGATACCGTGAATTACCATCACCGCAACATCCAGCGCAAAATCGGCGCCAGTAACCGCGTGCAGGCAGTGTCTTACGCAGTCGCGATGGGCTATATCTGAGGGGCATTCAAAAAGGACGACTCGGCCCGTATCAAGCTGTCTCTTTCAATAATGTGCCGGACATGAAGGCTGACGGTGCGACCGCGCTGCGATGGTGCTCGCGGTGGGCCGAGAGTTTGATGGCGAGGATTTTCTCATTCTGGTGCACCGTGACCGGGCCCAGCCGTTCGTAGTGGACTCCGTTGATTTTGTAATAGCGCTCCATGGTGCTGTTGACGATCCCGACGATGGCCTCTGCGCCCGCCAGGGCGGCCGTCTTGAGGCTTCTCCAGAACAACGGCATCGCCAATTGCGGTTCGCAGGTGGTGAAGCGAGTCATTTCCCAGACGGCTGGATGCTTGGGCGGCGCCCCGGCGCAGGCATGGCTGAACACCCCTTCAAGCAGGTTGGGGAGCGTGGTGGGAATCAGCCGGGCGCAGCCAACGATGGCGCGGTCTGCATTGAACGCCAGGAGGTAGCGGGCGTGTTCGGTGTCGTATTGATCCCATTCACAACCTGCCTGGCTCGGATGGGCGGGCAGCCGCCATCCGAGTTTCTCGACGAATTGTTCGTGCCGAAAGCGGCCGAGCATGAGTTTCAGCTCATCGTCCATTTCGCTCAGTGTGTGCTCTTCCATGTGCATTGCTGGGGTTCCTTAGGGATGGAGTGCAGTTTTATAGAGGACTTGCACAGGCTTGGCACCTGCAAGATCTGGTAGGGGCTTCGGTGGAATCGAGGTCAAGCCATTCGTTGGGGGATTTCGAGACCAGCATCGGCGGCGTCAAGCGCGAATATGATGCCCAGATCACTGTTCAGGAACCCGATCAGCGCGTGACGTGGGAAAGCCTGAACGAACCCCGTAACGCCGGTACCGTTTGGTTCGAGTCCCTGGGCCCTGACGAAACCAAGGTGAATGTCGAGCTCACGTGGGAGCCGGAATCAGCGATGGAGAAAATCGGCGCCGCCGTTGGCCTCGACTCCCGCCAGGTTGCTTCGGATCTGAAGAAGTTCAAGGAATTCATTGAGAGCCGTGGCTCTGAAACCGGCGCCTGGCGTGAAAGCGTCAACGAAGGCGAAGTGGAAAGCCCGACGGGAGCGGGAGCGGGCGCTACGGGAGCGGGCACCGCAGGAGCGGGCACCGCGGGAGCCGGCGCCGCAGGAGCGGGCATCGGCAACGGATCTGCCGACGACGGCACGGGTTACGCGTCCGGCTCCGGCATGGACGCCGTCCCAGGCCGAACCTACGAATCAGGAGACGCCTACGACGCAGCCGCCACTGAACGGCCGGTCGACGCCGACCCGGATCTCGCCGTCGACGCACCCTACGGGGACACGGAGACAGGTGACCCGCGGACAGAAACCCGGCATGCCGACACGCGCCGCGACGAGACGCCCGACCGCTAACCACCGCATCCGGGCCGGCCAACCAGCCGGGCGGACGGACGGCAATAGACCGAAGCGCCCCGCCACTCGAACGAGTGGCGGGGCGCTTCGTCTTCAAACCCAGGCAAGCTGCCGGAGATCAGCCCAGGCTGGAAACAACCTTGTTGAGCGTTGCCGACGGCCGCATGATGGCTGAGGCCTTTGCGGCGTCGGGCCGGTAGTAGCCCCCGATGTCCACGGGAGAGCCCTGGACCTCCAGCAGCTCGGCAACAATGGCCTCCTCGTTGGACGCCAGTGCCGCGGCCACCTCGGCGAACGACGACGCCAGCTCGGCGTCCTCCGTCTGCTTGGCCAGCTCCTGGGCCCAGTAGAGCGCCAGGTAGTAGTGGCTGCCGCGGTTGTCGAGCTCGCCCACCTTGCGCTTCGGGGACTTGTCCTCCAGCAGGAACGTGCCGGTGGCGCGGTCCAGGGTGTCGGCCAGGACCTGGGCCCGGGCGTTGTCCGTGGTGTTGGCAAGGTGCTCGAAACTGACGGCGAGCGCCAGGAATTCACCCAAGCTGTCCCAGCGGAGGTGGTTTTCCTGCAGCAGCTGCTGGACGTGCTTGGGGGCGGATCCGCCGGCGCCGGTCTCGAAGAGCCCGCCGCCGTTGATCAGCGGAACGATGGACAGCATCTTGGCGCTCGTGCCGAGTTCCAGGATCGGGAACAGGTCCGTCAGGTAGTCGCGGAGCACGTTGCCGGTGACGGAGATGGTGTCCTCGCCCTTGCGGATGCGCTCCAGCGTGAATGCCGTGGCCTTATCCGGGGACATGATTTCGATCTGCAGGCCCTCGGTGTCGTGTTCCTTGAGGTACTCGCGGACCTTTTCGATCAGCTGGGCGTCGTGCGCGCGGTCCTCGTCCAGCCAGAACACAGCGGGCGTCTTCGAGGCGCGGGCGCGGGTGACTGCCAGCTTGACCCAGTCGCGGATCGGCAGGTCCTTGGTCTGGCAGGCACGCCAGATGTCGCCGGGCGCCACTTCGTGTTCGATCAGGACAGCACCGGAGCCGTCCACGATCTGAACCTTGCCGGGCGCCTGGATTTCGAAGGTCTTGTCGTGGCTGCCGTACTCCTCCGCGGCCTGGGCCATGAGGCCGACGTTCGGCACGGTGCCCATGGTGGTGGGATCGAAGGCGCCGTTGGCGCGGCAATCATCGATGACCACCTGGTAGATGCCGGCGTACGAGCTGTCCGGAAGAACCGCCAGGGTGTCGGCTTCCTTGCCGTCCGGGCCCCACATGTGGCCGGAGGTGCGGATCATGGCCGGCATGGAGGCATCCACGATGATGTCGCTGGGTACGTTCAGGCTGGTGATGCCCTTGTCCGAATCGACCATGGCAAGGGCGGGGCCATCTTCCAGGCCCTTCTTGATCGCGGCCTTGACGCCCTCGCGCACGTCCTCGGGAAGGTCGTCCAGGCCGCTCAGAATGGCGGCGAGGCCGTTGTTGGGGCTGATGCCGGCAGCGGCCAGCTGCTTGCCGTAGGTGTCGAACAGTTCGGAGAAGTACGCCTTGACCACGTGGCCGAAGATGATGGGGTCAGAGACCTTCATCATTGGCGGTGCTGAGCGGGTGTTGTTTATACACCTGCGTTTCTTGGGGGTGGACTACCAGATCTTGTAGTGATTAGCGTATGAACGGGTTGGCTGCAGCCCACCGAATGAACTGTTGCATTATTGTGAAGAGGCAGGTTCATTCGTCGGCTGAGAGGCGGTAATGGCTTACTAACATCGCCGGGATGCAATGTTCTAAGTAGTTGGTTGGATTAGGCGCAATGAATCTAGTGCTAGCGCAAAGCCTTCTATGACGATGTGATTTTGCTTGTTGACAGAGATTCAGGTTGGTCTAGTCTAACGGCCTGTTTTCAACTTTAGTGGTGCTCAAAATGGAATTAGGGCAGCAGTTGGGATGGGATGCGTACTTTTATAGTATCTTTGCGCGAACCATGGATATGCAGGAGTTTACGGCTGTCGCGTTGAGGGCCTTGCGCGAACTACGGTTTGATTTTTTTGCCTACGGCATGTGCAGCGTGACCCCGTTCATGCGGCCCAGGACTTATATGTACGGCAATTACCCCGAGGACTGGGTGCAGCGATATCAGGCGGCTAACTACGCGGTGATCGATCCCACGGTGAAGCACAGCAAAGTCTCGTCGGCCCCCATTCTATGGAGCAATGAGTTGTTCCGGGGATGCGCGGACCTGTGGTCTGAAGCCAAGGATTCACATTTATGCCACGGCCTGGCACAACCCTCGTTCAACGCCCAGGGGAGGGTCGGGGTGTTAAGCCTGGCGCGCAAGAACAACCCCATCAGCCTTCAGGAATTTGAAGCCTTGAAGCCGGTGACCAGAGCCTTTGCCGCCGCGGCCCACGAGAAAATTTCCGAGCTGGAGAGCGACGTGCGTGTCTTCAATACGGGCGTGGCGTTCAGTGGGAGGGAATGTGATGTGCTGCGCTGGACGGCCGACGGCAAGACCTCGGAGGAAATCGGCGTGATCATGGGGGTGTGCACCGATACCGTGAATTACCATCACCGCAACATCCAGCGCAAAATCGGCGCCAGTAACCGCGTGCAGGCAGTGTCTTACGCAGTCGCGATGGGCTATATCTGAGGGGCATTCAAAAAGGACGACTCGGCCCGTATCAAGCTGTCTCTTTCAATAATGTGCCGGACATGAAGGCTGACGGTGCGACCGCGCTGCGATGGTGCTCGCGGTGGGCCGAGAGTTTGATGGCGAGGATTTTCTCATTCTGGTGCACCGTGACCGGGCCCAGCCGTTCGTAGTGGACTCCGTTGATTTTGTAATAGCGCTCCATGGTGCTGTTGACGATCCCGACGATGGCCTCTGCGCCCGCCAGGGCGGCCGTCTTGAGGCTTCTCCAGAACAACGGCATCGCCAATTGCGGTTCGCAGGTGGTGAAGCGAGTCATTTCCCAGACGGCTGGATGCTTGGGCGGCGCCCCGGCGCAGGCATGGCTGAACACCCCTTCAAGCAGGTTGGGGAGCGTGGTGGGAATCAGCCGGGCGCAGCCAACGATGGCGCGGTCTGCATTGAACGCCAGGAGGTAGCGGGCGTGTTCGGTGTCGTATTGATCCCATTCACAACCTGCCTGGCTCGGATGGGCGGGCAGCCGCCATCCGAGTTTCTCGACGAATTGTTCGTGCCGAAAGCGGCCGAGCATGAGTTTCAGCTCATCGTCCATTTCGCTCAGTGTGTGCTCTTCCATGTGCATTGCTGGGGTTCCTTAGGGATGGAGTGCAGTTTTATAGAGGACTTGCACAGGCTTGGCACCTGCAAGATCTGGTAGGGGCTTCGGTGGAATCGAGGTCAAGCCATTCGTTGGGGGGGTGGCCTTCAGGTGAGCAGAGAAGAGCACGCCCTCGTCCTTCGCCCGGGCAACCTGGGCGGCGAGGAACTCGTCCAGCGCAGCAGCGCGCATCACGGTGCCGTCGATCACTTCGCCGGCGAGGACCGGGAAGGCCTTCTTCAGGACCTTGACGGTGCCGTCTTCGCGGACCAGCTGGATTTCGATGGTGCCGTCAGCGGGGATGACCACGGACTTTTCGTTGGAACGGAAGTCATTAGCGTCCATGTGCGCAACGTTGGTCTTCGAATCCGACGACCAGGCACCCATGGAGTGCGGGTTCTGGCGGGCGTAGTTCTTCACGGACAGCGGCGCGCGCCGGTCCGAGTTGCCCTCGCGCAGGACCGGGTTCACGGCGGAGCCCTTGATCTTGTCGTAGCGGGAGCGGATGACGGTTTCTTCGTCCGACGACGGGTTGTCCGGGTAGTCCGGCAGCTTGTATCCCTGGGCCTGAAGCTCTGCGATGGCCGCCTTCAGCTGCGGCACGGAGGCGCTGATGTTCGGCAGCTTGATGATGTTGGATTCCGGCTTCTTCGCCAGTTCGCCGAGTTCAGCCAGGGCGTCGCTGATCCGCTGCTCGTCAGTGAGGTAGTCGCCGAAGACGGCGATGATGCGGCCGGCCAGGGAAATGTCGCGGGTTTCCACCTGCACACCTGCGGTGGAGGCGAACGCCTCGACGATCGGCAGGAACGAATATGTGGCCAGCATCGGCGCTTCGTCGGTGTGGGTATAGATAATTTTGGCCATGCTCGGGCGTCTCCCTGAAGGTCGGCTTGTATATGGAAATCCGGCTATTTCACCAACCTTTAACTTACCCGAGGAGACCGTTTTGAACCCTACCGGGTCACCCGGACCCGATTCCGTGACCACCCTCCGGGCCATCCGCGGCAACGATCCATTGTCCGAAACCCGGCTGAGCCCTATCTTTAGCTCATGAAGGAAAACCGCTCCGGCGGCTGAACGTACCAGTGAACCCCTCGCGGCGGGGAAATATCTACACAACCCCTACCTGGAATACACACTTGACGTTTCCAACTACAGCGCTTGTCATACCCGGGTAGGTCAATCCGTCACTCGGCTGGCACCACCATCGCCCGCCCTCCACCCCGATAGGTAGGACCGCAATGACGAGTAAAAAGACTCTGGCGACCAGCCTGGCGAGCCTTTCAACTGGTTTGATGCTGGCGCTGTCCGTAGCCGGCGGCGCAACCGCTGCTCCTGCAAAGTCGCAGGATTCCGACCCGCTGCAGGTCACCAGCACCGTAGTTTCCAATTCACCCACGGACCAATACTGGACGCCCGAGCGTATGCGGGCAGCTGTTCCCGGCGATGTGCTGGCTGACAAGGCAGTGGCCCGTCAGATCAACCAAGGCCCGTCCGCCACTGCCGACGTCGCGGAAACAGGCACCAGTACCGAGATCGCGGGCACCACAGCGCAGGTCACGCTGCAGGCGCTGCACGCCAACGTTGCCCCCATCGCCCACATCGGCAAGGTCTTCTTCACCATGGCCGGCGCCAATTACGTCTGCTCGGGCAATTCGGTGATTGCCGACAACAAGAGCACCGTCTCCACTGCCGGCCACTGTGTCAACGAGGGCCCCGGCGCCTTCGCCACCAACTTCGTCTTCGTGCCGGGGTACGTCAACGGTACGGCGCCCTACGGAAAGTGGCCGGCCAGGAAACTCTACGCGCCGTCACAGTGGAGCAAGCTGGGGAACATTCAGTACGACACGGGATTCGCTATCGTCTCCAAGGTCAACGGTGAGAGCCTGTCAGACGTGGTGGGCGCATCCGGCGTCCAGTTCAACCAGGCGCGCGAGATGACCTATATGTCGTTCGGCTACCCGGCAGCGGTCCCCTTCACCGGCCAGACTCTGGTCAGTTGCACGGGCAAGGCCGGCACGGACTCCATCAACCCCCAGTTCAAGACCCAGGGCATCCCGTGTGACATGACCGGCGGTTCCTCAGGCGGGCCGTGGTTCGTGCAGGGCGGCACGGACGCCGACCGCGACTCCAACGGCTTCCAGAACTCCATCAACAGCTACGGCTACGGCACGCAGTCCACCACGATGTTCGGACCGTACTGGGGAAAGACCATTGGCGGTGCTGAGCGGGTGTTGTTTATACACCTGCGTTTCTTGGGGGTGGACTACCAGATCTTGTAGTGATTAGCGTATGAACGGGTTGGCTGCAGCCCACCGAATGAACTGTTGCATTATTGTGAAGAGGCAGGTTCATTCGTCGGCTGAGAGGCGGTAATGGCTTACTAACATCGCCGGGATGCAATGTTCTAAGTAGTTGGTTGGATTAGGCGCAATGAATCTAGTGCTAGCGCAAAGCCTTCTATGACGATGTGATTTTGCTTGTTGACAGAGATTCAGGTTGGTCTAGTCTAACGGCCTGTTTTCAACTTTAGTGGTGCTCAAAATGGAATTAGGGCAGCAGTTGGGATGGGATGCGTACTTTTATAGTATCTTTGCGCGAACCATGGATATGCAGGAGTTTACGGCTGTCGCGTTGAGGGCCTTGCGCGAACTACGGTTTGATTTTTTTGCCTACGGCATGTGCAGCGTGACCCCGTTCATGCGGCCCAGGACTTATATGTACGGCAATTACCCCGAGGACTGGGTGCAGCGATATCAGGCGGCTAACTACGCGGTGATCGATCCCACGGTGAAGCACAGCAAAGTCTCGTCGGCCCCCATTCTATGGAGCAATGAGTTGTTCCGGGGATGCGCGGACCTGTGGTCTGAAGCCAAGGATTCACATTTATGCCACGGCCTGGCACAACCCTCGTTCAACGCCCAGGGGAGGGTCGGGGTGTTAAGCCTGGCGCGCAAGAACAACCCCATCAGCCTTCAGGAATTTGAAGCCTTGAAGCCGGTGACCAGAGCCTTTGCCGCCGCGGCCCACGAGAAAATTTCCGAGCTGGAGAGCGACGTGCGTGTCTTCAATACGGGCGTGGCGTTCAGTGGGAGGGAATGTGATGTGCTGCGCTGGACGGCCGACGGCAAGACCTCGGAGGAAATCGGCGTGATCATGGGGGTGTGCACCGATACCGTGAATTACCATCACCGCAACATCCAGCGCAAAATCGGCGCCAGTAACCGCGTGCAGGCAGTGTCTTACGCAGTCGCGATGGGCTATATCTGAGGGGCATTCAAAAAGGACGACTCGGCCCGTATCAAGCTGTCTCTTTCAATAATGTGCCGGACATGAAGGCTGACGGTGCGACCGCGCTGCGATGGTGCTCGCGGTGGGCCGAGAGTTTGATGGCGAGGATTTTCTCATTCTGGTGCACCGTGACCGGGCCCAGCCGTTCGTAGTGGACTCCGTTGATTTTGTAATAGCGCTCCATGGTGCTGTTGACGATCCCGACGATGGCCTCTGCGCCCGCCAGGGCGGCCGTCTTGAGGCTTCTCCAGAACAACGGCATCGCCAATTGCGGTTCGCAGGTGGTGAAGCGAGTCATTTCCCAGACGGCTGGATGCTTGGGCGGCGCCCCGGCGCAGGCATGGCTGAACACCCCTTCAAGCAGGTTGGGGAGCGTGGTGGGAATCAGCCGGGCGCAGCCAACGATGGCGCGGTCTGCATTGAACGCCAGGAGGTAGCGGGCGTGTTCGGTGTCGTATTGATCCCATTCACAACCTGCCTGGCTCGGATGGGCGGGCAGCCGCCATCCGAGTTTCTCGACGAATTGTTCGTGCCGAAAGCGGCCGAGCATGAGTTTCAGCTCATCGTCCATTTCGCTCAGTGTGTGCTCTTCCATGTGCATTGCTGGGGTTCCTTAGGGATGGAGTGCAGTTTTATAGAGGACTTGCACAGGCTTGGCACCTGCAAGATCTGGTAGGGGCTTCGGTGGAATCGAGGTCAAGCCATTCGTTGGGGGAGAGAAGGTTTACCAGAATGCCTCGTCCGCCTGACGGCTCCGGGCCGGCGGGATCGCTGCCCCGCGATGAAAGTGGCGAAGCTGTGAGCTTCGCCCAGGTCAGCCAGACGCCGGAGGAAGTCCTGGCGTACTGGACGCCGGAGCGGATGGCCTTGGCAAAGCCCCGGGAGATCAGCCTCCCGGAGGCGGCAGGCGAACCTGACAGAGAACGTGAGGACAACTAAACCAAGTTAACGCCCGACGGCGGCCGCCCCCTGGAGGGGCCGCCGCCGTCGGGCGTGTAGCCAGTAGACACAAACCCAAACCGCGCCGTGGGCAGGTGGGA